>NZ_JAGQBE010000076.1 GCF_024345475.1 Cyanobium sp. T1B-Tous | reverse complement strand
AGCCCAGTTCCTCCGCTTCGTCGATGGGGTCGGAGTCGGCCACGATGCCGCAACCGGCGTGGGCCCGCAGCCGCTGGCCGCGCAGCAGCAGCGAGCGGATCAGGATGCTGCTGTCGAAGCTGCCATCGCTGCCCAGCCGGAACAGGGAGCCGCAGTAGGGCCCGCGGGGCACCGGCTCGAGGCCATGCAGGCGTTGGCAGGCGCGGATCTTGGGGGCGCCGGTGATCGAGCCCCCTGGCCAGCAGGCCCGCAGCAGGTCGATGGCGGTCAGCCCCGGCCGCAGCTGGCCCTGCACCACCGAGGTGAGGTGGTGCACCTGGCGGTAGCTCTCCAGGCCCACCAGCTGGGGCACCTGGATCGAGCCCGGGGTGCAGACCCGCCCCAGGTCGTTGCGCAGCAGGTCGACGATCATCACGTTCTCGGCCCGGTCCTTGGGGCTGCACACCAGGTCGGCGGCGGCATCGGCGTCGCGCTCGGCGTTGGGATGGCGCGGCCGGGTGCCCTTGATCGGCCGGGTTTCCACCCGGCCGGCCCCATCCACCTGGAGAAACCGTTCCGGCGAGGCCGAGAGCACCGCTTCGCCGCTGGCCCCCGCCCCGGCAATCGCCAGGCCGCCAAAGGGGGCGGCGCAGCTGCGGCGCAGGCGGCCGTAGAGCTCCAGGGGATCGGCCGGACTGCCCAGCTGGTGCTCACAGCAGGTGGTGAGGTTGGCCTGGAACAGATCGCCGGCGGCGATCCAGGCGAGCACCTGCTCCACCTGGGTGGCGAAGCGTTCGGGCGGGGTGTGCCAGTGCCACTGGTCTGGGGGGATCCCGGCTCCGGCCCCCTCGGTGCCAGCCAGCGGGCTGAGCCTTTCCAGCTGGTCCGCGAAGGCGGCCAGCCGCAGCGGATCCTGGCCTTCGAGCCACTGCTCCTGGGTCTCGTGGTCGATCACCAGCACCGGGTCGTGGCGGGCGGCCCAGAGCAGGGCCATGTCGCTCGGATGCCAGTGGGGGGCGGGCTCCACCCAGGCCCCGGCCTCGTAGCTGAGCCAGCCCATCCAGTGGCCGCCGCCGGCGGCCAGCTCGGCCAGCACGGCAAAGGGATCCTCGGCGCCGGCTTGGCCCGGCAGGCCGCGGCAGCAGCGCTGCTCCAGCGGCGCCAGGCCCAGAACGCTGCGGCGGCCCTGGGAACTGCCATCGCCATCGAGCCACACCAGCCCCGCCGGACCCAGGTCGGCGGCCAGGGCCCGCACCAGGGGCCAGGGGTCCCGCCAGGCCAGGGGGTGGCGCCGGTTCATGGGGCTGGGGGCTGGCTGGCCAGGTCGGGCCGGCCCGCTTCGATCAGGGCGGCATCGCGGATGCGGCAGCTGTCGCACACGCCGCAGGGCTGCTCGCCGCCGCTGTAGCAACTCCAGGTGGCCGCAATCGGCACGCCCAGCCGCAGGGCCTCCTGCACGATCTGGGTTTTGCTCCAGTGCACCAGCGGGGCCCAGAGCTGGGCGCCGTGGCCCTCGCGGCCGGCCTTGCTGGCCAGGTCGGCCAGGGTCTGGAAGGCGGCCAGGTAGTCGGGGCGGCAGTCGGGGTAGCCGGAGTAATCCACGGCATTCACCCCCAGCACCAGCCGCTCGGCGCCGCGGGCCTCGGCCAGGCTCAGCCCCAGGGCGATGAACACGGTGTTGCGGCCCGGCACGTAGGTGCTGGGAATCACGCCCGCCTCCACGCCACCGGTGGGGATGGCCTGGGCCCCATCGGTGAGGGACGACCCTCCCCAGGCGGCCAGGTTGACGCGGATCGTGTGGTGCTCCTCGAGGCCGAGGGCGGCGGCCACGGTGGTGGCGGCCTCGAGCTCGCGGCGGTGGCGCTGGCCGTAGTCGAACGACAACCCGATCACCCGGTGGCCGGCCTCGAGCGCCAGGGCTGCCGCGGTGGCCGAATCCAGCCCGCCGGAGAGCAGGGCGATGGTGAGGGGCTGGGCGGACACGGAGGGGCCGGGCGGTGCAGCACAGACCTGCAGGCTGGCAGATGGCTGACGCTGGCGGCCAGTCTCGGCAGACTGCGGCCACCGTCTGTTGATCGGATTGCCGCGATGGTTCAACGCCTGCGCCCTTGGCTCCGCTCCCCCCGCGTTCTGGGGCTGGCCTGCGGGGCGCTGGCCCTGGCCCTGGTGCCGGCCTCGGTGCCGCAAGCGGGGGCCATTCCCCGGCTGGATCTTTCGGGCTACCCCAAGCCGGCGCTGGGGGATCGCCGCTGGGTGATCCAGCTGCCGGGGGTGCTGCGGCCGAATGTCGATCCCGCCCTGTCGCCCAACCCCACCGACTGGCGGGTGCAGCTGATCGTGGGCCAGATGGCGGAGCTGGATTGCAACCGCCAGGTGTTCGGCGGCAAGCTCCGCCCCGTGAAGCCTGCCCAGGAGGGTGGCCCCGTGATCTACCGGGTCACGGATGTGGGCGCCCTGGCCTCCACCCGCATGGCCTGTCCGCCGGAGCAGCCCCGCCGCCGGGCCTTCGTGCCGATGGCGGGCAAGGCGTTTGTGGTGCCGTACAACGCCAGCCGCCCGATCGTGGTGGATGCTCCCCGCCCCCTGGAGCTGCGCTGGCGGCTGTGGAAGGCCGAGAGCCAGGAGCGGCCGGCCAACCTGTTCTGACGCCCCATGCCGCCTGTGCGTCGGATGGCTCCCTGGGCGGGTGTGGGGCTCGCCCTCTCGCTGCTCCTGGCTGGCTGCCGGGGTGCGGTGGCGCCGCTGGAGAACGTGCAGATCACGATCGCTCCCGGGGCCGGGGGTGATCGGGTGGCCAGCGCCAGCCTCAGGCAGCTGGCCGGCCAGATGGTGCAGGACTTCATGCGGGTCAATCCCGGGGTCAACCTGCATTTCCGCTACGTGCCGGAGGGGCAGCTGCTGCAGAACGTCAGCGAGCGCTCCTCTCTGGGGGTCGGCCCGGATCTGCTGATCACCCGGGTGCCGGCCGCGTTCAACCTGGCCCGTCGCGGCTACACCAGTCCGGTGGAGCTGGGGGCGGCCCAGCTCGAGCCGCTGCGGCTTCAGTTTTTGCCGTCCTTTCGCCAGGGCCAGGGCTACGCCGCCCTGCCGCTCCTGGTGCAGCCGAGCCTGGCCTGCTACGACCGGCGGCGCCTGTCGCGCCCCCCCGCCAGCCTCGAGCAGCTGGTGGCCCAGGCCGCTGCGGGCCAGCGGATGGGCCTGTCGCTGGAGCTCCATGAACTGCTCTGGACTGCCACCGGCTTTGGGGCCCAGCCACCGCTGCTGCATCTGTTTGATCCGAAGACGGTGGCTGGGGGGGCGCCGCGGCTGGATCCGGCGGCCCGGGGCCGGGTGCTGGCCTGGCTGCGCTGGCTCTACCGCTCCAACGTGATCCCCAGCCTGGTTTTTGTGGACGATGGCGACCAGCTGGTGCGGCGGCTCGAGCGGGGCCAGCTCGACTGGATCAGCTGCAACGCCACCGCCATCGGCCGGCTGCGCAAGTCGCTGGGCACCCACCTGGCGGTGTCCGTGCTGCCGCGGGGGGTGAACGGCCAGGCGAGCCGTCCGCTGGCCAATCTGCTGGTGCTGAGCTTCGGCCGCGACTCCACGCCGAGCCAGCGCCGGGTGGCCGAGCGCTTTGCCCTGTTTGCCCTCAACGACTTCAGCCAGAACAACCTGATGGTGCGCGCCGAGGGCAACATGCCGGTGAACCAGAACGTGATCGTGCCGGTGAAGGAGGCGCCCGAGTTGGCGGTGATGGAGGGGAGCCTCCGGGATTCCCTCGTGCTCACCTTTCAGGAGGGCGTGCGCATGCGTGAGCTGGCCGATCCCCTCAGCCAGCTGCTGAAGGAGGCCGTGTACGGCGAGCGCAGCGCGGAGCAGGTGCTGGCCGCGATGGAAGCGCTGGCGGCGGGCCGATGAACGATGTCCTCTATCTGATTTCGGGTTGGAGCGGCTTGCTGCTGCGCGGCTCGGTGCTGCTGCAGGTGGGCGTGGCCCTGGCCCTGCTGGTGGCCCATCGGGCCTGGCGGCTGCGCTGGCGCCCCTCGGCCGGCAGCTGGCTGCGGGTGGCGGGCGAGCTGGCGGTGATCGCGGCGCTGCAGGTGGCCTGCGTGGGCTTTGGCCTGGCGCGCCTGCCGGCCGGTCTGCTGCTGCTGGTGCTGCAGCTGGTGGCGGTCTGGACGGTTCTCGACGGGTTGCGGCTGGTGTTGCGGCGGTTCCATCCGGCGGCGGCGGTGGAGGCCTACTGGGTGCGGGCGGTGCGGCCGCTGTTTGTGGTGCTGGTGCTGCTGGCGCTGGTGGAGCGGCTCGATGGCCTCGGCGCGGTGGCCTCCCTTCCCCTGCTGGAGCTGTTCGGCGAGCAGCTCACCCTGGGCGGCACCGTGCTGCTGCTGACTCTTCCCTACTTCCTGGTGGTGCTCTCGGAGCTGCCGGTGCTGGTGCTCGGGGCGGTGCTGGAGCGGCTGATGGGCATGACGGCCGCCAACCGCAAGGTGTTCGAGCTGATCCTGCGCTACGTGCTGATCGGTGTGGGGGTGCTCTGGCTGGGCAACCAGATCGGGCTGAACGGCACGGCGGTGGCGGCCATTGCCGGAGGGTTGTCGGTGGGCCTGGGCTTCGGCATCAAGGAGGTGTTCTCCAACTTCGTGAGCGGCATCTGGCTGTTGTTCGAGGGATCGGTGCGGCCGGGGGAGATCCTGCAGTTTCAGGGCGATCCGGTGGAGGTGCGCCGCCTCGGCCTGCGGGCCGCCACCCTCTGGCGCAGCCGCGACAACGTGGAGCTGGTGGTGCCCAACCAGATCTTTTTCACCGACACCACCACCACCTACACCGGCACCGACAGCACCCGCCGCAGTGAGGTGCTGGTGGGGGCGGCCTACCGCCACGACCCCGATGCGGTGATCGCCCTGCTGGAGCAGGTGGCCCGGGCCAATCCGCGGGTGCTGGCGGAGCCCGCCCCCAAGGCCCTGTTGCTGCAGTACGGCGAGTCGTCGATCGACTACGGCCTGCGCTTCTGGATCGCCAATCCGATGCGCAACAGCGACATCAGCAGCGAGGTGCGGCGGGCGATCTGGCACGCCTTCCAGGAGCGGGGCATCGAGTTCCCCTTCCCGCAGCGGGTGCTCACCCAGGCCAGCGACCCCTGAGGCCTCAGCGCACCCCCAGCAGCTTGTGGCTCTGCAGGCTCAGCCGCCAGCGGGGGTGGCGGCGCACGTAGTCGATCGCCAGGGCCTGGCCGCTGGGGCACTCCCAGCCCGGTTGCAGCAGCAGCTCGGGGCCGGGGTTGGCGGCGCGGGCCCCATGGGCCTGGGCGGCCATGGCGGCGGCGAAGGCCAGATCGGCGGGTTCGTGCACCACCACCTTGAGTTCGTGGCAGGCCGCCAGCAGCTCCGCGGTGGGCGGCCGGTGGCGCTTGGGCGAGAGGGTGATCCAGCTGAAGCGGCCGCTGAGCGGATCCACGCCGCTGGTTTCCAGGTGCAGCGGCAGGCCCGAGGCCGCCAGGGCCTGGCAGAGGGGCCCCAGATCGTGGTGCAGCGGCTCGCCGCCGGTAACCACCACAAAGGAGGCGCCGGCCTCCGCGGCGGCCTGGGCTTCGGCGGCCAGCGCGACCAGGAGGTGTGGGGGGTGCACCGCCGCGGGCCAGGAGTGCTTGGTGTCGCACCAGGAGCAGCCCACGTTGCAGCCGCCCAGGCGAATGAAGAAGGCGCTGCGGCCCGCATGGAGCCCTTCGCCCTGGAGGGAGTGGAAGGTTTCCACCACCGGTAGGCCCGCTTCTTGCCTGGGTTCTGGCATCACGGGCTCGGCTCGGCCATCGGCTCCTTGATTCACGGCCAGAACTCAGCCTTAAGGGGGAGGGAATGGAGCCATGGTTTCCCTGGTTCGCCCCACCTGATCAATCCCTGTCTGCTGTCTTTTTCATCCCCTGTCCATCTCTTCGGCCAGGGGTTTGTCACGGCGCCATTAGCTTTCGGGGTCTTCATTGTCTATGGCAGACCATGACCGCGCCCATGCCCGAGCTGGTCGACCTGCCTCTCGATGTGGTGCGCAAGCTCGCCCATCGGGGCTTGCTGCGGGGCTTCATTCGCGCTGAGTGCCTGGAGGCGTCCGTTGACCAGGAGGAGCTCACCGCCGAGGAGGTGCAGCAAGCCAAGGCCCTGTTTGCCCGTGAGCTGCAGCTCACCGATCAGGCTGCCGTGGAGCGTTACGCCCACGCCCAGCTGCTCAGTTCGGCCGCCCTGGAGGCCCAGGCCCTGCGGCCTGCCCGCCAATTCAAATTCTGCCAGCGCGACTTCGCCCCCAAGGCAGAAGCCCGCTTCCTGCAGCGCAAGAGCCAGCTCGATCGTGTGGTGTACAGCTTGCTGCGGCTGCAGGATCCCGGCCTGGCCCGGGAGCTCTACCTCCGTATCGACGACGGCGAGGCCAACTTCGCCGATCTCGCCGCCACCTACGCCGAAGGACCGGAGAAGGCCACCCGCGGCATCGTGGGCCCCGTGCCCCTCACCCAGGCCCATCCCGCCTTAGCCGATCGCCTGCGCACCGCGCCCCCGGGGGTGGTGCTCGAGCCCTTCCGGATCGAATCCTGGTGGCTGGTGGTGCGCCTCGAGAGCCTCACCCCCGCCACCTTTGATGCGGCCACCGCCGCCCGCATGGCCCAGGAACTCTTTGAGCAGTGGATCGGCGAAGAGGTGGAGCGTCGCCTGGCGGAACTGCGGCCCCTGCTGCAGATCGGCGTGTCGCCCGATGCGGGCCAGCAGCCCAGCTCCGGCCCATCATGAGCGCCATGGACGTCACCGCCCCTCCGTCACTGCCGGCCCATCCCGCTTTTGCCGGCTTATCGCCCGCTGGCCGCAGCCGGGTGGAGCAGCAGCTCAGCCGCCGGGCGTTCGCCGTCGGTGATCCCCTCTCCCAGGCCGGGGTGATTGCCGCGGAGATCCTGCTGATCGAAGCCGGCAGCGCCCGGCTGCTGGTGCGGGATCAGGGCCGGCTGCGCACCGCCGAGAAGCTCGGCCCCGGCAGCTTTGTGGGGCTGGCCTCCCTGCTGCGCGCCGCAGCCTGTGAAGAGGTGAGTGCCGGCACCGAGCTGCAGGCCTGGGTGCTGGCCGACGCCCTGGTGCTGGAGCTGCTGGCCACCGAGCCCTCCTTTGCCGCCTGGTGCGCGGCCGAGCTGTTCACCGCCGAGCTGGCCGCCCTGCTCGCCCTGCAGCTGGAGCAGCATCCCCAGGCGCGCACCTCTTTGCTCGAGCTGCTGGAGCAGGCCCGGCCCCAGGCCCGCTTGGTGGCGCCGGAGCCCGCGGCCCTCGCGGCCCTCTCTGCCGACCTCAGCCTGCTGGCCGCCAGCCACAACCTGCCGGACCACCCCCTCGGTGCCGCGCTCAATCCCCGCCTGGGCGTGCCGGCCGCCACGCCGCCCCTGCCGCCCCGGCTGATCGCCCTGCCGGCGGGCCTGCTGGAGCCGGTGGGTCCGGTGCTGGAGGCCGAGCTGATGCCCGAAGGCGATGGCAGCCCGTCGGGCACCCCATCTGGCGCCGCCGGCCCGCCGCTGGCTTCGGCCCTGGACCTGGGCCAGCGGGATCGCACGGCCCTGCAGCTGCTGCGCGGCAACGGCCCCCTCGAGGAAACCCTCGCCTGTTTCCAGATGTTGGCGGCCGAGCTCAAGCTCCCCTTCCGCCGCGATGCGATCGAGAAGATCCTGCGCGATGTGTTGCGCCGCGGCCAAACGCCCGACCTCCAGCTCTGCGGCAACCTCGCCGCGATGATGGGCCTGCACGTGAGCGGCGTGCGGGTGCCGGCCACCCAGGGCACGCGCCTGCAGACGCCGGCCCTGATCCCCTGGCAAGGCGGCTTTGCCGTGGTGCGGGGCGCCAACGCCCGCGGCCTGCTGCTGGCCTCACCGCGGGACGGCTGGGTGGAGCTCCGCCCCGACCAGCTCCCCGAGGCCTTCCCCGACGGCATCGATGTGCTCCTGCTGGAGCGCAGTTCCGCCACCCCGGAGCAGCGCTTCGGCTTTGCCTGGTTCTGGCCGGCCCTGCAGCGCTACCGCGGCATCCTCACCCAGGTGCTGATCGCCTCCTTTGTGGTGCAGCTGTTCAGCCTGGCCAACCCCCTGCTGATTCAGGTGATCATCGACAAGGTGATCAACCAGCGCAGCCTCGATACTTTGCAGGTGCTGGGCTTTGCCCTGGTTGTGGTGACCTTGATGGAGGGTTTGATCGGCGCCCTGCGCACCTTCCTATTCAGCGAAACCACTAATCGCATCGATCTGCGCCTCGGAGCCGAGGTGATCGACCACCTGCTGCGGCTGCCGCTCAATTACTTCGACCGCCGTCCCGTGGGTGAACTCGGCACCCGTATTGCTGAGCTAGAGAAGATCCGTAATTTCCTCACCGGTCAAGCGCTCACCACCCTGCTCGATACGGCCTTCTCGGTGATCTATATCGCCGTGATGCTGCTTTACAGCTGGGTACTCACCTTGATCGCCCTGTGCGTGCTGCCGATTCAGATCGGTCTCACCGTGCTGGGCGCGCCCCTGTTCCGTCGTCAATACCGCGATGCGGCCCAGGAGAACGCCCGCACCCAGAGCCACCTAGTTGAGGTGCTCACCGGCATCCAGACGGTGAAGGCCCAGAACGTCGAGATGATCAGCCGCTGGAAGTGGCAAGACCTCTACGGCAAATACATCTCCCGTACGTTTGAAAAAACCATCACCGGTACGGCCCTTACCGAAACCTCCCAGGTGCTGCAGAAGCTCTCCCAGCTGCTGGTGCTCTGGGTAGGCGCCTCTTTGGTGCTCTCCGGCGACATGACCCTGGGCCAATTGATCGCCTTCCGGATCATCTCTGGCTACGTCACACAGCCTTTGTTGCGGCTCTCTTCGATCTGGCAGAGCATCCAGGAGCTCAAGGTTTCCTTTGAGCGCCTTGCCGATGTGGTCGACACTCCGGAGGAATCAGACGAGGCTGATAAGCAGAAGATTCCTCTGCCGCCCGTCGCCGGCGAGGTGCGCTTTGACGACCTCTGCTTCTCCTTCACCCCCGGCGGGGCCCAGGTGTTGCGTCACATCGACTTCACCATCGCCGCCGGCACCTTTGTGGGAGTGGTGGGCCAGAGCGGTAGCGGCAAGAGCACTCTCACCAAAATGCTGGCTCGCCTCTATTCACCGGGCAGCGGCCGGATCCTGATCGACAATTACGATATTGACAAAGTTGAACTTTATTCACTGCGGCGCCAAATAGGCATCGTTCCCCAGGAGCCCCTGCTGTTCTCCGGCACGGTGGCAGAAAATATTGCCCTCACCGATCCCGATGCCACCAGTGATGCGATCGTGCAGGCGGCACGTCTGGCCTGCGCCCACGATTTCATCATGGAGCTTCCTGCTGGCTACAGCAGCAATGTGGGCGAACGTGGCGCCGGCCTTTCCGGCGGCCAGCGGCAGCGTCTGGCCCTCGCCCGCACCCTGCTCTCCCAGCCCCGGCTTCTGGTGCTCGATGAAGCAACTAGCGCTCTCGACTACGACACCGAGCGCCGGGTTTGCGACAACTTGCTCGACAACCTCAAGCACTGCACCGTTTTCTTTATTACCCACCGGCTTTCCACAATCCGCCGCGCCGAGCTAATCGTGATGATGCACGAAG
>NZ_JAGQBE010000075.1 GCF_024345475.1 Cyanobium sp. T1B-Tous | reverse complement strand
ACCAGGGAGCCAGCCAGGGCGATCAACAGGGCGATGGTCATGGCTGAGTCGGAAGCATCAAGTCCGATTATCACCGGCCAGGGCACAACAGCGGTGTTTGTCTACGGCAGCCTCAAACGGGATCAGCCGAACCACCACTGGCTCGCAAGTGCCACCAGCCTGGGTGAGGGCCAACTCGAGGCAGTGCAGCTGTTCGATCTGGGGCCCTTCCCCATGGCCGTGCGCGCTCCCGATGGTTCCGCCATTCCAGGGAGCAAGGCTCTGCAGGGGGAGCTGTACCGGGTGGATGCCCCAACCCTCGAACGGCTCGACCGTCTCGAGGGCAGCCCGCGGCTGTTCGAGCGCCACTGGCTGCGCCTGCGCGATGGCCGCTGCGCCTGGGTCTACCTGGGTCGGCCTGCCCAGGTGCGCCAATCGCCCCTGATCGCCCATGGGCACTGGAGCGGTCCGCGCCACCCCCGCTGGCTGCGCTCGGAGTCGCTGCGATGAACCCAGCCAGCGCGCTGGTGGCCCTGGCTCTGGGGTTTGGGGTCGCCCTGGCACCGCCCGGAGCAGCCCTTCCGCCAGGCAACCTGGAGCTCTGCGCCCGCTGGCGGGAAGCCCACGGGGCGGAGAAGGCCACCCTGGCCAACCACCTGGGCGCCATCAATGGCCTCACCAAAAACCAACGGTTCGCCGCAGCCCAGCCCGGTGATACCCAAAGCCTGTATCGCACCGCCGATCTGCAGCGGCTTTGCCGCACGCCCTGACCCCAGCACCTGAGCCTTAAGAGAACCAAGCGGTTTGCCCGAAGCGTCCCCTGCGGTTCCAGAACACAGTCAGGTTTCGGACGATGGGCGCGTGACAACGACAGGCAAGCGAACGACATCCAAGACATCCACAACCAAACCCGCAAGCACAAAACCGACAGCGGCAATCGACAACGGCACCGCCCAAGCACTCGGGACGGCCCTGGACCGCTCCAACGCCATGATCGAATTCGATCTCAAGGGCACGGTGCTGCGTGCCAATGCCAACTTTCTAGCGCTGATGGACTACAGCGAAGCCGAGCTAATCGGCAAGCACCACAGCTTGTTTGTCGATGCCAAGGAGGCACGCTCCGCCGAATACAAACAGCTGTGGGCAAGCCTGGCGAAAGGGGTCTTGCTTAAGGGCGAGTTCCGCTACCTCGCCAAGGACGGACAGGAGGTGTGGCTTGAGGCCAGCTACAACCCGTTGTTGAACAGCAGTGGCAAGCCACACAAGGTGATCCTGCTAGCCAGCAACATCACGGAGGCGAAGAATGCGAGGGCTAACATTGACAGCACCATCGCCGCCATTGAGCGCTCGATGGCGGTGATTGAATTTGCTCCCGATGGCACCATCCAGCAGGCCAATCCAATCTTTTTGCAGGTGATGGGTTACGCCGAAGAGGAGATCGTTGGCCAGCATCACCGCCTCTTTGTTACCAAGGACGAGGCCACATCCCTGACCTACAAGCAGTTCTGGACCTCTCTCGCGCGGGGCGAGAGCCAGCGCGGTCAGTTCCAACGGATCACCAAATCCGGGGAGCCGGTGTGGCTGGAAGCCTCCTACAACCCGATCTTCGATGCCAGCGGGCAGTTGGTGCGGGTGGTGAAGTTCGCCTACGACATCACCGCCCAGTTCAACCAAGCCGTGGCGCTGATGGGCAAAAAATCGTCGGAACTGGAAGCAGCCCTGGAGGAGTCACGGGAAGCTGAACGGGTTCGCCTGGAGCTGGATCGCACCCTGCAGGAGATGTCAACCCCAGTGACCCCGATCTGGGATGAAATCCTGCTGCTGCCGCTCGTGGGAATCGTGGATTCCACCCGCACCGACGACGTGATGCGCAAGACCCTCGATCGCATCAGTCAGACCAGCTCCAAGATGTTCATTCTCGACATCAGCGGAGTGCCCACAGTGGACACCGCCGTGGCCAACCAGCTGATCAAGATCACCAAGGCCACCCGGATCATGGGCTGCGAAACCCTGGTCTCCGGGGTGTCCTCCTCGATTGCCCACACCATCGTGGAACTGGGTGTGGACATCAGCGAACTGCGCACCACCGCCACCCTGAAGGATGCCTTCTCCACCTGCCTGGCTGAGATGGGTGTGCTGGATCTTCAGCGGGGACGGATGCCCTCCCGCTCCCAGCAACCCACCTTGCACCGGCAACGCACGTACCGATAGGGAGGGGTTCGCCCATGGCCAGCTCCGCCATCGACATCCGCACCTCCATGGCGGCGGTGGATGGCCTGCTGGTGGTGTCGCTGCCTGGGGAACTCTCCGATGCGGTGCTGAACCGGATCGTGGCCGATGTCACCCAGCGGGTGACGGAAGACGGCATCCGGGGGGTGATCCTCAACCTCAGCACCGTCACCCTGCTGGACCTGGCCGAATTCCAGGTGCTGCGCCACCTGGTGCAGACCAATGAGGTGCTCGGGGTGCCCACGGTGCTGATGGGGATCCGCCCGGGCATCGCGGCCTACCTCTGCCAGATGCCGATCACCATCGACGACCTCATCTTCCGGGTCGATATGGCGAGCGCCCTGGAGGCGTGTGATGGATAACGTCAACACCCGCCAGTACCGAATCCAGCGCCGTTCCGACGTGCAGATCGCCGCGGTGTCGCTGCAGCGTGAGGACTACTACCCGGGCCTCAGTGCCCTCGACCGGACCGCCCTGGGCACGGTGATCGCCGAACTTGGCACCAACATCCTCAAGTACGGCCAGCAGGGCAGCATCCGGGTCAGCCAGGTGGAAGATGGCCAACGGGTCGGCATCCTGGTGGAGGCCGCCGACCAGGGCCCCGGCATTCCAGACCTGGACCGGGCCCTGGAGGAGCACTACACCACCGGCAACACCCTCGGGCTCGGGCTGCCGGCGGTGAAGCGGATGACCGATGAGCTCGGCATCATCACCGGCCCTGGCGAAGGCACCGAGGTGCGTGCGCTGCGCTGGGTGCGGCAGGAGACCAGCCAGAGAGGCAGCAGACGCACCACGATCCCCCCCTCGGCAGGGCCCCGGCGCGAAGCCAATCCAGAGCCCCCCCCCGAAGCCCCGATGGTCGTCGGGCCCTGCCAGCTGCAACTCGAGCAACGGATCCGGGCCTGCTATCCGGAGCGTGTCAGCGGCGACCAGGTGCTGGCCTTTCAACACGGTGACCTGTGGTTACTGGGCGTGGTGGATGGTTGCGGCCATGGACCCGAAGCCCATGCGGTGGCCTGTGCCGTGGTGGAGGCGCTGCAACAGCGCTTTGCAACCCTGACGAGCTCCCTGGGATCAGGCAATGGGCCAGCCCAGACCCCAACGTGTCCGGCGCGGGAGTGGTTGACCGACCTGTTGCGCACCGCCCACGACCGGGCCAGTGGCACCCGCGGCGCAGCCATCGGACTGTCCCTGGTGGATGGGCAGCGGCGAGACCTGTGGTTCAGCGGCATCGGCAACACCCGCATCCTGCAGTTCAAACCCCGGGGCTGGACCGGGGTGAGCCGGGATGGCCAGCTGGGCGATCGCTTCCCCACACCGATGGTGCAGCACTTCCCCCTGCAGCACTCCGACACCGTGGTGCAGTGTTCCGACGGCCTGCGGGAATCCCAGGTGCGCCAGCTTCGACAACACACCGACCCCCACCTGCCGCTGGCGGCCCTCGCCGATCTCCTGATGAGCCAGGCCTCGCGCAGTGACGACGCCAGCGTGCTGGTACTGCGATGTCAACACTGATTGCGCTTGGTCGGGTGGACATGCAGCGGGACGCCTCCCTGGAGGAGACCCGCCACAAGATGCTGCGCATCCTGGGGATGCTGGAGGCCCGGGAAACCCAGCTCATTCCCTGCCTGGCCTTGATTTCCGATGCCCTGCGCTGGTTTCTGCACTGGCAGGCGGAGGCGGCGATCGAGCTCTACCTGCAATCCCCGAAAGCGTCCGGAGCCCAAACCGCCCAGCTGCTGGTGCGCCTCGTGGCCGACGGGGTGGATTACCCCCTGCCGCCCCATCTCCAGCAGGTGATCGTGCGCGACTCCATCGGCGTGAGCAGCCAGAACCGAGCCAATCGGCATGACTACATCATCCCCATCGAACTCTGGCAGAGACCCACGGACGACCAGGTGCGCCAGATCGGCGAGATCTTCACCGAACTCAGCCGCGATGAACTGTTCGACGCCCTCAAGGGTGAAAAAGCCAAGGCCGAAGCCCTGCTCCACAACATGCTCCCCGATGTGATCGTCGAGCGCATCAAAGGTGAAGAGGGAACAATCTACGACTACCACCCTTCAGCCACCATTCTGTTCAGCGACATGGTGGGCTTCACAGAGATCGCCAGCCACATGGACGCCCACCGCGTGGTGTCTCTGATCGACCATATCTTCCGCTGTTTTGATGAACTCTGCGACCAGCGCGGCGTCGAGAAAATCAAAACCATTGGCGATTCCTACATGGCAGCGGCCGGGGTGCCCGTGGCCACGGATGACCATGCCGAACGGATCGCCGACCTGGCCCTCGACATGCTGGCGACCCACACCAGGGTGGTGCAAGAGGAAGGCGTGACGATGGACATCCGCATCGGCATCCACACCGGACCGGTGGTGGCCGGGGTGATCGGCCATCGCAAATACGCCTACGACCTCTGGGGCGACAGCGTCAACGTGGCCAGTCGCATGGAGTCAACGGGCATCCCCGGCGAAATTCAGATCTCTGTGGAAACCAGGCGACTCCTGCCACCACGGTTCCGCTGCGACATCCGCGGCAATGTGGCCCTCAAGGGCCACGGCTCGATCGAAGCGTTTCTGCTGCGCGGCCGCTCAGGCGACGACGACCAACCCAGCCCGCAGTCCGAGCGCCGCCACTGGCAGCGGCGCCATGGCTTCCAAACGGGGCTCTAGAAAAAACTACAACCTCAAGGCCAGGGATGGTTGCCCGCCCAAGCAGAAGGTTGCATGCTCATGATCTGAACATCTTTGACACCACCAGCCTTGACCTCGAGATGGGACAGAAGCCTGGAGACGAGGTCAATGGTTCGGGGGTGATTGGCGTATTCGGAGCGAACAACCAGGGCGTCACCGACGGCAATCGGGATCACCAGAGGAAGCGACGTCCAATCTGACTCATAAGTACCAAGAGTCAATGGCGACGCAACGCCCAAGAAAAGATCCTCAGCAGGCACGCACGGGTCTATACAAGCCTCAGACGATGAGTGGTCCAGCAACGCCCCTTGATGCGAAAAACCCATGCCATAAAAAATATCCTGAAACACCGGAAATGCCCCGGCAGGCAAAGGCAGCACCGGGAATCGCCGCGCATCGTCAAGCGTTAGGCCATCCCCCAACAAAAAAAGCGGGTGATTTCGCTTCGCCGCCAACAGCGTTGGCATGGAGCACAACTGAAAAACATGCAGGTCAGCATCGTTAGGGGCGTCTGGCAACGAGCACAACCATGCATCAATCACGGAAGACCTGAGCAGATGCTGCGGGCGCTCATACTCCAGATAGTTCATATTTCCAGCCGTCCAATCCTCAAGCACCAGGGACGAATAGAAGTCGCGAACCCAATGCTGACAGTCCAATCGCAGGGAATGGCCCTTCTGCCATCGCCACCGCTGATGCACCTTGCGCTCCGCATCCAGCAACTCGGTATTTCCAGCGGCAACCCATTCCGCCGACTGCTTCACCAGTTTGACGTCAAAAACGTCCTGGCATTTGATGGAAGCACGGCTAATCGTGGACTGGTGGCGCCGCAACTTTTCAGAAGCGCGCTGCCCTGTCCTCAACCACTGAAAGTGATCAAATAGCGCCAGGGTGTCTGGGTCAACCATCGGGAGAGCGCGCCGGCCCCAGCAGAACCCCAATTAACCATCGATCGGCAAGTTAGATGCAGAGAGTGAAGACATGCGAGGGACGATGCAATTACCGCATAAAAACACGCCTTCGATAGGGCGCCTGGGGCGGACTGAGCGCAGCGCGATGCGGGCCCCCCTGAGCAGACCAGGCTGCTCGCGGTCCGTTACAGAACTTCATAGGATGGTGACTTGGTCATCGGGCGGTCCTGGACGGGTCCGCTTTTTTATGGTCCAAACCGGGTGGCTTCCGGGGGGGGGGGGGCATAGCCCTGGCGCCGATCAAGGGCGACTTAGAACAGCCCCAGCACGATGAACGGTGATGGCCCTGAAGCTCTACGGCGGCGCCCGCAGCCGCGCCTCCATGCCCAGGTGGTACTTAGAGGAGAAGGGCCTGGCCTACGCGTGGATCCAGCTCGACATGGAGGCTGGCGAGCACCAACAGCCTCCCTTCACGGCGATCAACCCCTTTGCCAAGGTGCCTGCCCTGGTGGACGACAGCCTGAGGGCGCCGGGAGGAGAGCCCCTGCATCTGTTTGAAAGCGGCGCGATCCTGCTGCACCTGGCCGATCACCACGGCCATGACTTCCAGGGCACGCCAGGGGAGGTGGCCGCCCAGCGAGCCCTGGCCACCCAGTGGATCCTGTTTGCCAATGCCACCCTGGCGGTGGCCCTCTTTGTACCGGCCAATCGGGAGCGGGAATTTCCCAGACTGATGGGCGTGCTCGATGGCCTGCTGACGGAGGGGCGTTCCCTACTGGCGGGCCCCTGGGGCAGTCCGAGCTGGACCGTGGCCGACTGCGCCGTGAACGCCTACCTGGCCTACCTGCCGATCTTCTTCCCCCAGATCGACCTCAGCCCCTGGCCCAACGTGCAGGCCACGATCACCGCCACCCAGGCCCGGCCGGCCTACCGGCGGGGGATGGGGCTCGATGGCCGCTGAGAGCATCAGCTTCCTCTGGCAGGGCGAGCCGCTGCAGCTGCTCGGCGCCAAGGGGCTCTGGGACCCGGAGCGGCGCGTGCTGCTGGTGGCCGATCTGCACCTGGGCAAGGCGGAAACCTTCCAGGCCCATGGCATCCCCCTGCCCAGCGACGGTGATGGCGCCACCCTCAACGACCTGCTGGACCTGGCCCACCGCTGGCAGCCCCAGCAGGTGGTGGTGCTGGGCGACCTGATCCATAGCCGTGTTGGCCTGACCGGAGAACTGCGCGCCAAGCTGGCGGCCCTGCCGGAACTCCTGGGCTGCCGCCTGCGTCTGATCGGCGGCAACCACGAGCTGGGCAGCTGGATGGAGGGCCTGCCCCAGGAGCCGTCCCAGGCCCTGGGGCCCTGGTGGCTCAGCCACGAGCCCGAACCCCGAGACGGCCTGCTCAACCTCTGCGGCCACCTCCATCCGGTGGCGGTGGTGGGCCGGGGTGCCGATCGCCTGCGGCTGCCCTGCTTCAGCTACTGCGCGCGGAGCGAGCGGCTGGCCCTGCCGTCCTTCGGCCGCTTGACGGGAGGCCATCCCTGCTCCCAACGTGATCGGATCTGGCTGGTGGCGGACGGCGCCGTCGTGGATTGGACGCAAGCACCCCCCAGCAGCGATCGGGCCGCCTGACCCCCCGGCCCCAACGGCCGCTGTGGCGGCGCAAACGGATGCTCACGGTGGCCCTGCCCGCCGGAGTACTCACCTTCTTGGTGGCGATTGCCCCGCCGCTGCCCGGGTCCGGCGCCCGAACCGGTGCGCCCCTGCTCACCCGCGCCGACGGCCAGCCGTTCCGCTATCTCCCTGACAAGGGCGCCTACGCCCTCGACTTCGATCCCCGGGCGGTGCAGATCGACCTGCTCGAAGGCTGGGATCGGGAGCAGGAGGCCTACGCCGACCGCCAGGCCCTGGCCTTCTTTTCAGGGCCGATGTATGAGCGCCACGTCGATGCGAGCGGGCGGGAAATCACCGTGCCCCTGGGTGACATCAAGCTGGGCGATCGCATCTGGCGCGGCCGCAACCGCACCGCCGCGCGCCAGCGGGCGTTTGTGGGGGTCCGCCGCGATGGCGGCGTCGACTTCAGCTTCGGCGAACTGACATCCGATCGAGCCCGCCAGTACGACACCTTCATCGGTGGGCTGCACAGCGTCTACAACGACCTGGAGCGGCCCCCCGCCGCCTATCGGGGGGCCTACAGCATTTCGATGGGCCAGCAGATCCGCTATTTCCTGCCCCGGATTCGCATGGTGATCGGCCTGCGCCCCGACGGCCGACTGGAGGTGCTGATGAGCCGCGATGGGCTCACCCTCGAGCAGACCCGCTCCCTGGCACGGCAGCGCGGCTTGCGGGCCGCCTACCTGCCCGACCACGCCTCCAAGAGCCGCTTCATCATTCCCGGCCAGAAGGGCTTCAGCGCCGCCGACGCCAACTGGATCAGCGGGGGGGCCACCAGCTTCGTGCACGGTCCCTACCTGCTCCGGCTGAGCCGGCGCAGCACCCCCCTGCAGGGCTCGCTGCTGGCCGGCCTGGCGGGACGCACCGCGGCGGAGGGCTGCGGCAATCCCTTCCAGTGCGGTCAGACCCTGGGCGGACAACTGGTGGATCGGGCCCTGGCCGGCTTCAATCGGCTGATGGAGCAGGGCATTGAACCGATCGCCCAGCTGATCTGGGCCCCGCGGGGACCCAAGGATCCCCTGCGGGCCAGCCGCAAGGCCCCCCTGCGGGAGCCGCCGATCAGCGCCGATCCCCTGGCCCTGCGCGAACGCCAGGAGCAGGCCGCGAACAGCCCGGCGATCACGGGCGTGGAGCTGGAGGCCCTCGGCCTGCCCTCCGACCTGCCCCAGCCCCTGGTGCTGCCGGAAGGCGACATGCTGCCGGAGGAGGGCGGTGCGGAACAGCAATCCTCGGAAGTGGATCCGGCAGCCCCAGGAGCCGCCGAGCTCGCGGCGCCCGAACCGGCGGTGGGCCCCACGGCAGCGGCCCTGCCCGGAGCGCCGCCCCCACTCCCCTTGCCGCTGCCCTGACCACCCGGGGCCGGAACTCAGCCCTCAGCCGCCAGGGCCCGCACCACATCGCCGCGGGTGAGCACGCCCACGGGGTGCTTGGCGTCATCGAGCACAAACAGGCGCTGGGTGCTGCGCTCGTGCAGCAGGCTGGCCGCCGCCGGCAGGGGCAGGCCAGCACTGCAGGTGTGCACCTTGGTGTTCATCACCTCGGCCACCGTGCTGCCCAGCACCTGGTGCACCTCCTTGTCCCAGTTGAGCGGGTTGCGCAGGTAGATCACCGCATCGAGCAGCATCACGTAGGGGCCGGGCTGAAAACCGCTCTCGCGCACCATCAGGTCCTGCTCGGTGAGTTCACCCACCAGCACCCCCGCCTGATCCAGCACCGGCAAGCCACTGATGTGGTGGTCGCTCATCAACTTCACCGCCTCCTGCAGGGGGCTGTCCGCCGTCACGCTCAGCACCGGGGCCGACATCACGGCAGAAACCAGCTGTTGCACCACGGGCGCGAACTCAAGACTGGAGCCATTCTGGGGCCGAGCAGGGCACGCACCATGGCGAGGCAGGGGATCGGGCCGGGGAGATGGCGCCAACTGGCCGATGGGCTCACCGTGGGCCGGGCCCTGCTGGGCCTCCCCCTGATCGTGGCCCTGGCCAGCGGCCAGCTCGCCCTGGGCTGGGGGCTGCTGCTGCTGGGCGGTCTGAGCGACTGGGCCGACGGCGTGCTGGCCCGCCGCGCCGGTGGCGGCTCGGAATGGGGGGCCCGGCTCGATCCCCTCACCGACAAGATCCTGATTGCCGCCCCCCTGCTCTGGATCGGGGCTGAGGGCCTGCTGCCGCTGTGGGCGATCTGGCTGCTGCTGGCCCGGGAACTGTTGATTTCCGGCTGGCGCAGCGCCGCCACAGGTGGCGGCCCCGCCTCCCTCGGGGGCAAGGCCAAAACGATCCTGCAGTTCGTGGCCCTGCTGCTCTTGATCTGGCCCTGGGGCGGGGCCGGCTGGGCCCAGCTGATCGGCTTCTGGCTGTTCTGGCCGTCGCTGCTGCTGGCGCTCAGCTCGGCCTGGGGCTACCTGCGCCGGGGCTGAGCCCCCAGAGGCCCTAACCGATCAAGGCCGCATCGCCGGAGAAATCGGGGCTGGTGGGCATCCGCTGGGCGTAGTCGTGGGTAAAGCTGTCGGCCAGGGTGGCCTCGAGGTCGAATGCGGGCTCCCAGGCCAGTTCCCGCCGCACCCGGGTGATGTCGGTGAGGAAGTGGGCCAGCCGCAGGGGAAAGGTCTTGCGGGCCTTTTTATCGAGCCCGGCGGGAT
>NZ_JAGQBE010000074.1 GCF_024345475.1 Cyanobium sp. T1B-Tous | reverse complement strand
GTACTGCACCAGGTTGAAGGTGAAGCTGTCGTAGTTGTCGAGAACGAGAAGCATCGCCGCGCCTGGCCTGCCCCCATTCAAAGGCCCAGCCGGCTCAGCAGGGGCGGCACGAGCAGCAGCAGGGCGATCATCAGCGAGGACAGGGCGGCCACCAGCACCGCCGCCGCGGCGCAGTCCTTGGCGATCCGGGCCAGGGGGTGGAACTGGCGGCCGATGGCCAGATCCACCACCGCTTCGGTGGCGGTGTTGAGCAACTCCAGCACCAGCACCGCCGCCACCGTGAGCACCAGCACCGCCAGCTGGGCCGTGGGCAGCTGCAGCCACAGCCCCAGGCCGAACACCACCGCTCCGGTGATCACGTGGATGCGGAAGTTGCGCTGGCTGGCGAAGCCGTAGGCCAGCCCCTGGGCTGCGTAGCGGAAGCTGGCGGGGAGGTCGCCGGCCACCTTCCAGGCGCCAGCCCGAAGTCTCCGTCCCCGGCGCTGGGACATGGGATCGGGCTGGGGGATGGGAAGCAGGCTTGTCATGGCTCCGCAGGCACCTTAACCAGCCGTTCCTGGCGCGCCAGCATGGCCGCCAGGCTGGCGTCGTCGGGGTGGTCCCAGCCCAGCAGGTGCAGCAGGCCGTGGCTGGCCAGAAACAGCAGCTCCTGCACCAGGGTGTGGCCGTGCTCGGCGGCCTGGCGGGCGGCGGTTTCGATGGACATCACGATGTCGCCGAGCTCCAGGGGTTCTCCCTCCCAGCTCTCTGCGTCCGAGCCGTCCTGCGGGAGCAGGGGAAACGCTGCGGCGCCGTCGAGATCGTCGTCCTGGGCCGCGAAGGCCAGCACGTCGGTGGGGCCGCTCTTGCCGCGCCAGTCGGCGTTGAGGGCGGCGATCTCGGCGTCGCCCACCAGGCTCAGGCCCAGGCTGTAGGCGGGGGACTGCAGCTGGGAGGGCAGCTCGGCCTGCAGGGCGCCGAGCCAGGCCGCCAGTAGCCCGTGCCATCGATCCGCTCCCTGCAGGGGATCGAGCCAGGTGCCGCCGGCTTGCAGCAGCCCCGGCTCCAGATCCGGGTCGGCTGAGAAGGCCAGGTCGAGGTCGACCGTGGCGGCCGGGCCCGGGGGCGTGGGGTTGGAGTCCGCCGTCATCCCGCTCAGCCCCCGGGAACCTGGGGCCGGCCCAGCCAAGCGATCAGCACGAGGAAGCCCGTGAGGCCGAGGGCCGTCAGACCGAAGTGAAACAGGCTCTGGCGGCCCTTGCGCACCATGTTGCGCATGGCGAGCTTGATGAAACTCGGGTTTTCGCCGCCCTGGGGCTCAGTCATCGCCGGAGCCTCCGGCCAGCTCCACACCCGCATGCAGCAGGCTCTGGATGAAGGGATCGAGGTCGCCGTCCATCACGCCCTGCACGTCGGTGGTTTCGTGCTGGGTGCGCAGGTCTTTGACCATCTGGTACGGGTGGAACACGTAGTTGCGGATCTGGTTGCCCCAGGCCGCTTCCACGATGTCGCCGCGGATGTCGGCGATCTCGGCGGCGCGCTGCTCCTGGGCGATCACCAGCAGCTTGGCCATCAGCAGGGCCATCGCTTTTTCCTTGTTTTGCAGCTGCGAGCGCTCCTGGGTGCAGCGCACGAACAAGCCGGTGGGGATGTGCAGGATGCGCACGGCCGTTTCCACCTTGTTCACGTTCTGGCCGCCGGCACCGCCCGAGCGGCTGGTGGTGATCTCCAGGTCCTTGTCGGGGATGTCGAGCTTCACCTCCTCCTCGATCTGGGGCATCACCTCCACGCCGGCAAAGCTGGTCTGGCGCTTGTCGTTGGCGTTGAACGGGCTGATGCGCACCAGCCGGTGGGTGCCCTTCTCATTGCGCAGGTAGCCGTAGGCGTAGCGGCCCTCGATCTCGATCGTGCAGCTCTTGATGCCCGCCTCTTCCCCCTCGCTGAGCTCGTCCACGGTCACCTTCATGCCGTGGTCCTCGGCCCAGCGCGTGTACATGCGCATCAGCATCAGGGCCCAGTCCTGGGCGTCGGTGCCGCCGGCGCCGGCGTTGATCGAGATCACGGCGCCTTCCTTGTCGTAGGTGCCGGAGAGCAGGCGCTCCAGCTCCCAGCGATCCAGATCAGCTCGCAGTTTCTGCAGGGCCTCGTTGGATTCGGCCAGCAGCTCCTCATCGGGCTCGAGACCGTAGAGCTCCACGGTGGCGTCGGCATCCACCACGGCCGCTTGCCACTGGGCCAGCTGCTCGAGCTGGGCCTTCACCTCGTCGAGCTGGCGCATCTTGGCCTGGGCCTGCTTCTGGTCGTCCCAGAAGTCGGGCTGGGAGGCGAGCTGTTCGAGATCCTGCTGGCGGGCTTTCAGTGCAGGGACGTCAAAGACAGTCCTGGGCATGGCCCAGGCGGTCAGTGAGCTCGGAGAGGTCGCGTTTGAAGTCGGTGAGGTCGAGCGGCACTGCGGCGGGGGTGCTGGCGGCGGTCACGGCAGGAGGCACTGGACGGGGTTTGACCGTACTCAATGGCGGGTGCCAGGAGCCGGGTGGGGCCTCCCTAGGATCCCGGCCGTTCGAGAGGGCAGCGATGGCCGCAAAGGTGGAGATCTATGTGTGGCGGTCCTGCCCGTTCTGCATCCGCGCTGTGGGATTGCTGAACCGCAAGGGCGTCGACTACATCGAACACGCCATCGATGGCGATGAGCGGGCCCGCCAGGCCATGGCGGAGCGGGCCGGTGGCAGACGCAGCCTGCCCCAGGTCTTCATCAATGATCAGCCGGTGGGCGGTTGCGATGACCTGCATGCCCTCGAGCGCTCCGGCCAGCTCGACGCCCTGCTGGGGGCTTGATCTTGCCGCTCCCTTCCCAACCCGGTCCTGTGAGCCAGCTGTTCGTGATCGATCCGATCGCGCGGCTGCGGCCCACCAAGGATTCCAGCGTCGCCCTGATGCAGGCGGCCCAGCGGGCGGGCCAGCAGGTGTGGGTATGCACGCCCGCTGACTTGGCGGCCCGCGGCGGCGAGGCCGAGGTGTTCGCCCAGCCGGTGCTCTTGGCTGACATCCGTCCCACCGCCAGTGGCTGGGACCTGCCCGAACCCTGGTTCGAGGTTGGCGAGCCTCGCTGGCTGCCCCTCACCGCCTTCCCGCGGGTGTGGATGCGCAAGGACCCACCGGTGGATGAGGCCTACCTCTATGCCACCCACCTGCTGGAGCTGGCCGAGCGCCAAGGGGTGCGGGTGCTGAATCGCCCCTCCGCCCTGCGGGCCTGGAACGAGAAGCTCAGTTCCCTGCGCTGGAGCCACCTGATGGCCCCCACCCTGGTGGCCAGTCGGGTGGAGGCGCTGGCCGCCTTCACGGCCGAGCACCGGGAGGTGGTGCTCAAACCCCTGGGCGGCCGGGCTGGCCAGGGGGTGGTGTTTGCCTCCGCAGCCACCCCCGGACTGCGGGCCCTGCTGGAGCTGGTGACCGGTCAGGAGCAACTGCCGGTGATGGTGCAGGCGTTCCTGCCTGGCGTGAGCGCCGGCGACAAGCGGATCCTGCTGGTGGATGGGGAGCCCCTGGGGGCGGTGAACAGGGTGCCGAGCGGCGGTGAGTTCCGCAGCAACCTGGCGGTGGGTGGCTCTCCGGAGGTCACCGAGCTGAGTGGGGCCGAACGGGCCATCTGTGCGGAGCTGGCGCCGGCACTGCAGGCCGAAGGTCTGTTCTTTGTGGGCATCGACGTGATCGATGGCCGGCTCAGTGAGATCAACGTCACCAGCCCCACCGGGGTGCGAGAGGTGGAGCGGTTGGCGGGGATTCCCCTGGCGGATCAGACGATGGAGCGGCTGCTGCGCAGCTGAGCCGGCAGGTTGAGCTGCTGCTGCAGCACGCCCAGCTTGAGGGCCACTTCCTGCAGCTCCCGCTCCACCGTGGAGCCCCGCACCAGGCCCGCCCCGGCGGTGAGTTCGAGCCGATCGCCCCGCAGGGTGCCGCTGCGGATGGCGACGCGCAGGTCGGCGTCGCCGGCGCTGTCGATCCAACCGATCGGTGCGGCGTAGTGGCCCCGTTCAAAGGGTTCGAGGCTGCGCAGCCAGGCCATGGCCTCGCGCCGGGGCAGCCCGGCGACGGCGGGGGTGGGATGGAGGGCCGCGGCGATCGTGAGGGGTTGCTGGGCGCCCAGGGCTGCCGTGATCGGGGTGTGGAGGTGCACCAGCTGGCCGTGGCGTGCCAGGCGCGGGTGGCGCGGCCGGCGGGGGCTGAGGCCCGCCTGGGTCAGCACGGCGGTGATGGTGTCCACCACCAGTTCGTGTTCGTGGCGGTCCTTGCGGGAGTGCAGCAGGGCCGTGGCCAGGTCTCCCGCGGGGGCGGTGCCGGCCAGGGCATCGCTGCGCAGCTGGCCCTGCCGCACCGTGAGCAGCCGTTCGGGCGAGGCCCCGATCAGGGCGGCTCCCTGGCGCTGCTGCCACAGGAAGCGGCAGCTGCCGCTCTGATGGCGTCGCAGGGGGCTCAGCAGCTCAAGGGGGTCGGGGGCTGCGTCGAGGCGGAGTTCCTGGCGCACGGCCAGCACCACTTTTTCCAGTTCGCCCCGGTTGACCCGCGCCAGGGCCTCCTCCACGGCGGAGCGGTAGCGCTCCTGCCAGCTGGAGCTCCAACGCAGGCCCACCCGGTTGGGGGCCTGCCGATCGGGCGTGCTCGGATCAGGCACCAGCCGCTCCAGGCTGCGGGCCTGTTCCCAGAGCTCCTCGGCCAACTGCCGGGGCGTCACCCCGCCGCCGATGGGGCGCTGCAGCCGCAGCCAGCAATGCTGGCCCTGACGGCTGAGTTGCCAGCGGGGCAGCACGGCCTGCACGCCCGGCACCCCATCCGGTTCGCTCTGCAGGGGCGCATCGAAGAAGGCGAAGGCCAGCAGCACCCGGGGGCGGGCCAGGGGCGGCCCCAGGGGGGCGGCGGCCAGGCGGCTGAGGCTGGCACTGGCAAAGCGTTGGGCCAGCTCGAAGCGTCGGGGGCCGCTCAGCTCCAGGCTGTTGGTGCGGCCGGCAGCGGCGATGCAGAGCCCCGGCGCTCCATCCCAGAGAAAGCGGAAGCCGTCGCCAGCGGTGGGTTCGAGCTGGGGCAGCAGCAGCATCGGGTCGCCGCCGGCCAGGGGCAGCGCCAGGCTCAGCACGCCGTCCTCCTCCAACTGGCGGGCCTGGGCGTTGGCGACGGCCAGCAGCTCGGTGAACGAATCACCCGAGGACTCGGTGAAGGAATGGGAGGCCTGCACCAGAAGGGGCCGGGGCCGCGTCGAAGAGCTGCTCAAATGTATGGGCCCTGCAGTGGCTGCCGTCTGCGGCCCCCATGTCTGTGCCCAAGGTCGTCGCAAGCCGTTACGCCAGCAACCCGGGCGCTCCCCCCGATGGGGCCCCTCCCTCCGACCGTCGCCGGCTCTGGAAGGCGGCGATCAAATGGCCCATGTACGCGGTGGCGGTGATGCCCGTGCTGCTCGCCGCCGGCTGGCGTTTTGGCCGGGCCGAGCCCGTGCGGCTCGAGCAGCTGCTGCTGTTCCTGGTGGCGGCGGTGCTGCTGCTGGCCTGGGAAAACCTGGCCAACGATGTGTTCGATGCCGACACCGGGGTCGACACCCATGGCAAGCCCCATTCGCTGGTGAACCTCACCGGTCGGCGCGACCGGGTGGCCTGGCTGGCCAATGGCTGTTTGCTGTTGGGCCTGGCGCTGATGGCCCTGGTGGCCTGGCGCAGCTCGCCGGTGGTGCTGGCCCTGGTGCTGGGCTGCTGCGGCCTGGGCTATCTGTACCAGGGGCCTCCGTTCCGCCTGGGCTACCAGGGCCTGGGAGAACCCCTGTGCTGGCTGGCCTTCGGCCCCCTGGCCACCGCCGCCGGTCTGCTGGCCCTGGCCCCTGCGGCGCCTGGGGCCGTGGTGCCCTGGCGCACGGCCCTGATGCTGGGCAGCGGCCCCGCCCTGGCCACCACCCTGGTGCTGTTCTGCTCCCATTTCCACCAGGTGGAGGAGGACGCCGCCAACGGCAAGCGCTCGCCGGTGGTGCACCTGGGGACGGGCACGGCGGCAGCGCTGGTGCCCTGGTTTGTGGCGGGCACCCTCGCCTTTCAGTGGGCGCCCGTGCTGGTGGGGCCCGTGGCCCAGCGTTGGCCCCTCACGGCCCTGCTGGGGATCGTTGGCCTGCCGCCGGCCCGCCGCCTGATTCGCCTGCTGCGCGACCACCACCACGAGGCTGGCCGGATCAGCGGCAGCAAGTTTCTGGCCCTGCGTTTTCAGGCTCTCAATGGGTTGGGGTTGGCGTTGGGCCTGGCCCTGGGGCGCTGGTGGCCGGCCTGATCCGCCTGCAGTGGCGGCCCTTTGGCTTTGCCCTGCCCCAGCCCCTGGCCACGGCGGCGGGCACGGTGCGCCAGCGGCGTGGCTGGCTGCTGCGGGCCCAGGGGCCCCAGGGGGAGCTGGGCTGGGGCGAGGCGGCCCCTCTCGATGGGCAGCTGGACCCGCTGGCTGCGGCGATCGAGGCCCTCGGATCCGCCCGTCCCAGCGAGGGCCTGGAAGCCAGCCTGGCCGCCGGCGGCCTGCCCCCGGCCCTGGCCTTCGCCCTGGGCGCTGCCCTGGCCGAGCTGGCTGGCCTGCCGCGGCGCCGCTGGCTGGCCGCACCGGCTTCGGCCCGGTTGCTGCCGGCCGGGCCGGCGGCTTTGGAGGCCCTTGAGCGGGGCGGGCCGGCACCCGTGTTCAAGTGGAAGGTGGCTGTGTTGGCCGATGCCGTGGAGCGTGAGCTGCTCGAGCAGCTGCTGCAGTGCCTGCCGGCGGCGGCGCAGTTGCGTCTCGATGCCAATGGCGGCTGGTCCCGGGCGACGGCGACGGCCTGGGCCGAGCGGCTGGCGGATGAGCCGCGGCTGCAGTGGCTGGAGCAGCCCCTCGATCCTGCCGATCAGGCCGGCCTGGAGGCCCTGGCCGAGCGCGTGCCGGTGGCCCTCGATGAGTCCCTGCAGCGCCAGCCAGCCCGGCGTCAGAGCTGGCCGGGCTGGCAGGTGCGCCGGCCCAGCCAGGAGGGCGACCCCCGACCGCTGCTGGCGGCCCTCGAGCAGGGCAGGTCGCGGCTGATGCTCAGCACGGCCTTTGAAACCGGGATTGGCCGGCGTTGGCTCGACCATCTGGCGGCCCTCCAGGCTGAGGGCCCCACGCCCGTGGCGCCCGGCCTGGCGCCGGGCTGGCAGGCGCCCGGGGGCCTGGCCAGCCGGGATCCTGAGGGGGTGTGGTCAGCCGCGTCGATCACCGGAGCCCAGGCCCGATGACGCCCGAGCAGCTTCAACAGCTTTGGGTCGCCGGCCAGATCGTGCCGCTGGCCGGCCCTGCCCGCCGGGACCAGGAGGCGCTGGCGGCGGCGGTGGGCCCTGGGGGCCTCGATCCCTTGCGCCGGCAGTGGGGCCCCGGGGTGGTGCTGGGCAGCGGTGGCAGCAGTGGGGGGCGCCGTTGGTGCCTCCAGCCCCTGGCCCATCTGCAGGCGGCGGCGGCGGCCACCGGCCACTGGCTGGAGGAGCGGGGGCTCGATCCCGGGGCCTGCCTGCATCTCAACCCCTTGCCGCTGCACCACGTCAGCGGCCTGCTGCCCTGGGTGCGGGCCCAGCAGTGGGGGGCCGCCCACCGGCGCCTCGACCCGGTCTGGATGCGGGATCCCACCCAGTTGGCGGCCGCCGTGCCGTTGGATCCCGGCCGCCCGGGCCTGCTCTCCCTGGTGCCCACCCAGCTGCAGCGCCTGATGGCGATTCCTCAGGGCGTGGCCTGGCTGCAGCAGCTGGCGGTGGTGTGGGTGGGTGGGGCGTCGCTGCCTCCCCAGCTCGCCGCGCAGGCGCGCCAGGCCCGGCTGCGGCTGGCCCCTTGCTACGGCGCCACGGAAACGGCCGCCATGGTGTGCGCCCTTCCCCCCGAGCGGTTTCTGGCGGGGGTGGCGGGCTGCGGTGCGCCCCTTGCTGATGTGGAGTTGCGGCTGGCCGCATCAGGGGCCGTGGAGGTGCGCAGCGGGCGGCTCAGTCCGGGCTGGCTGGAGCACGGTGCGTTGCGCCCCCTGTCTCGTACGGATGAGGGCTGGTGGCGCAGCGGCGATGCCGGCCAGCTGGGACCGGAAGGGTTGGAGCTGCTGGGACGGCTCGATGGCGCCATCACCAGCGGTGGGGAAACCGTGTTTCCCGAGCAGCTGGAGGCCCGGCTGCGGGCGGCCGCTCAGGCCGTAGAGCTGCCCGTGGAGGCGTTGCTGCTCCTGCCGGTGGACGATCCCGACTGGGGCCAGCGGCTGCTGGCCCTGGTGCGGCCGTCTCCTGGTGCGCTCCCCTGGCCGGAGCTGCACACTGCCCTGGAGCTCCTGTGTGCCAGCTGGGCCCCGGCGGAGCGCCCCTGGCGCTGGCTCCTGTGCTCCGAGCTGGCTCCGACAGCGCTGGGCAAATGGCAACGAAGCCGTTGGCGGGCCTGGATTGGCGAGCTAGAAGCGGTGCAGACCCCAACATCCGCAGCGGCCGATGTCGACCCTCTCTGACACCGAAATCAGCAACAAGAAGCTGGCGGCGGGTCTCACCGGCATCTTTTTGGGTGCCTTCGGGGTGCACAAGTTTGTGCTGGGGTACAACAAACCCGCCATCATCATGTTGGTGGTGTCGTTGGCCGGTGGCGTGGTCACCTGTGGGCTGGCCAGTTTTGTGATGGGGGTGATTGGCTTGATCGAGGGGATCATTTACCTCACCAAAACGGACGCGGAATTCCAGGCCCAGTACCTGGATGGTCAGAAGGAGTGGTTCTGAGCCAGCCATGACCAGCGCGCGACTGAGCAGCCTGGTGCCCCTGCTGGCGGCGGCCGTGCTGAGTGTCATGGCGGCAGCTGCCATGCCCCCGGAGGGTCTGCATCCGTTGGCGCTGTTGGCGGCCCTGCTGCCCTTGCAATTGGCGGCCCTGCTCTATGTGTTCCGCCGGCCCTAGAGGGGCTGCACCCCCTGGCCCAGGCTTGAGGCTTCGAGCCAGCGTTGGATGGCGGCCGGCAGGGGGCAGCGCTGGCGGGTGTCGGCGCTGATGGCCAGATGGCGGGTCAGCCCCCGGGCCACCTGCTTGTCGCCAAGGCGGAAGCCGTAGTGCACCTCAAAGGATCCGGGGTCGAGGCGGCGGGGGTCCAGTTGGATCGCCAGGGGATCGCCGCAGGCCAGGGGCGCCAGGAAATCGGCACTGCAGTGCACGATCGGCAGCGCCACCGCCGGCCTCTCGCCCGGTCGCGGGAAGACGTCGCCAGCAGCAAGGCCGAAGCGCTCCAGGCTCTCCTCATAGGCCTCATGGCACCAACGCAAGAGCTGGTGGAAGTGCATCACCCCGGCCGCATCGGTGTCGCCGAAGCGCACCGTGCGGCAGAGCAGCAACCAGGCGCTGGAATCAGCGATCAACCGACCCCATGATCACGTCGATGGAGCCGAGGATGGCCATGATGTCGGCCACCTTGGCCCCCTTGAGGATGTGGGGCAGGATCTGCAAATTGTTGGAGTCGGCGGCGCGGATCTTGAAGCGCCAGGGGGTGACGTCGTCGTTGCCCTGGATGTACACGCCGATCTCCCCTTTGCCCGATTCCAGCCGGGTGTAGAGCTCACCGCTGGGGATCTTGAAGGTGGGGGCCACCTTCTTGGCCACGTACTGAAACTCAAAGGCCGAAGAGGGGCCTCCCTTGCCCTCAGCCATCCGCTGGGCTTCGAGGTTTTCGGTGGGGCCGCCGGGGATCATGGCGCAGGCCTGGCGCAGGATCTTCAGGGATTCGCGCATCTCCTTCACCCGCACCCGGTAGCGGGCGTAGCAGTCGCCCTCCTGTTCGCAGACCACGTTCCAGTCGAAGTCGTCGTAGCACTCGTAGTGATCCACCTTGCGCAGGTCCCAGGGCACTCCGGAGGCGCGCAACATCGGCCCCGACAGGCTCCAGTTGATCGCCATCTCTTTGGTGATCACGCCGAGCCCCTCAATCCGCTTGCGGAAGATCGGGTTGTTGGTGATCAGCTTTTCATATTCATCGATCTTGGGGCCGAACCAATCGCAGAAGTCGAGGCACTTCTCCAGCCAGCCGTAGGGCAGGTCGGCCGCCACCCCGCCGATACGGAAGTAGTTGTTGTTGATCAGCCGCTGGCCGGTGGCCGCTTCCCACAGGTCGTAGATCATCTCCCGCTCGCGGAAGATGTAGAAAAACGGCGTCTGGGCGCCCACGTCGGCCAGGAAGGG
>NZ_JAGQBE010000073.1 GCF_024345475.1 Cyanobium sp. T1B-Tous | reverse complement strand
ACACGGCTGCCACAGCACCACTTCACCGTGGCAACTGGCCGCTAGCTGTACCCCATCGGCGCTCCAGGCCAGGGTCTGGATCGTGCCGGGCAACGGCAACGGTGGCTCACGCCATTGGCGGTTGGCCCCATCCCAGAGCCGCAGCTCGCGCCCGGCCGCCACTGCCAGCAGTAAGCCACCAGGCTGCCAGGCCGCCGCATCGATCCAGCCACTGCCAAGGGGGATGGGATCCATGGCCAGCGGCCGCACCCCGGTGCCACCCAGCTCCCAGAGCAGCAGCTCGCCGGCCTGACCTGCGGCCATCAGGAACTGGCCATTGCCGCTGAAACCGACCACGTCAAGGCTGCTGTCATGGTCGCCCCGCAGCAGCTCCTCACAGCCGGCGCGGAAATCGAGCAGCAGCAATTCACCACCGGTGCTGGTGATGGCTAGAAACTCACCATCAACCGACCAGGCCATCGCCGAGATTGGCTGCTGCAGATCACCGCAGAGCCGTTCGCTCACCAGGGTTGCCTGAGCCATCGCCTACTCAGGCCACACACGCCAGGAAGCTCGCTCGCAGGGCCTCAGCATCGAGATCGCGGCCGATGATTACAAATTCGCTTTGGCGCCGCTCACCGGCTTTCCAGGGGCGATCGAAATCGCCATCAACCAGCATGTGGACCGACTGGAGCACATAGCGCTCATCCTTGCCAGCGAGCTGGATGATGCCCTTCATGCGGAACAAATCCGGCCCGCGGCTGCTCACCAGCTCCGAGATCCAGCTGCCCAACTTCTCCATGTCCATGGGCCGCTCCTCCACTAGGGCCACAGAACCCACAGCATCGTCATGCTCATGGGCGTGCTCGTCCACCAAAAAGCCTGGATCGAGGCTTAGGGCACGCTCCAGCTCGAAGGCCTGAACGCCCAACAGCTCCTGCATCGGCACATCGGCGTTGTGGCTGGTGAGCAGGCGAGCCATGGGGTTGATGGCGCGCACCCGCCGCTCGATCGCGGCGCGCTCGCTGTCGCTCACCAGATCGGCCTTGTTGAGCACCAGCACCTCGGCGAAGGCCAGCTGCTCCTGCACCTCCTCCGTATCCCAATGCAGCTCAACGTGCTTGAGATCCACCAGGGTGACCACCGCATCCAGCCGCAGCTCATCGCGCAGGTCTTCATCGACAAAGAACGTTTGAATCACCGGGGCCGGATCGGCCAGGCCGGTGGTTTCAATCACCAGGTGATCGAAGCGATCACGCCGCTTCATCAGGTTGCCGATGATCCGAATCAGATCGCCGCGCACGGTGCAGCAGATGCAGCCGTTGTTCATCTCGAAGATCTCCTCATCGGTATCAACTACCAGCTGGTTGTCGATGCCCACCTCGCCGAACTCGTTGACGATCACCGCCACCTTGAGGCCGTGCTCGTGGGTGAGGATCCGGTTGAGCAGGGTCGTCTTGCCGGCACCGAGGTAACCGGTGAGCACGGTCACTGGCAGGCGCTCGGCGGCGGGAACGGGGCTGGAGAAGGCCATGGCCAGGCTGGGTCGGGCCCAAGAGTGAGAATGGTTGTCGTTCTAGCAAAGGCAGCCGCCCGGATCGACCCCAATGGCTTCCGCGACTTCTTTTCCCAGGCAGCAGCCCCTGCTCCAGCTGCTCCAGCAGACGGACGGCGAGCTCAGCGCCCAGGAACTGCACCAACGCTTGAGAGCAACGCGGCACAGCACCGGCCTGGCAACCGTTTACAGGGTTCTCAAACAACTGCAGCAAGCCGGATTAGTGCGCTGCCGCAAGCTCCCCAGCGGCGAGGCCGTCTATGCGCCGGTGGATCGGGATGAACACCATCTCACCTGTGTGCAGTGCGGTCTTATCCAGGCTCTCCCCCTTTGCCCGATCAGCAGTGGCAGCTTGGGGCTGGGTGCGGTTTTGCTGCAGGGTTTCAGGCCGCTGTTCCACACCTTTGAAATCCATGGGCTCTGCAGCCGCTGCCAGCAACATGAAATCGCAGGGGATGAGTGATCAGGTGGTCGCCGTAGACGATGGGAGCCCACGAATTTCATCTCTACCTCGCCCACTTCAACAACACCACTGACGCCAAGTAGTTGGGCATGTTGCTGATATCTGCGGTTGCCTGATGACTCTCATGGCCACCACTTTCAGGATCGATTTTCCCGAAAGACTTGCTAGCTAGGGCCTTAGGGGGCAGCAGAGCTGACTGCGCGGCCGAACTAGTCGATACTGGCTTGATGCAACTGGTTCCATGACCAGCTCGATCGCCCAACCAGCACTCGACCTTCAGGAGCTCCTTTCGCTTCTGCGCGGGCGCCAGAGCGAGTGGCGGCAGCGATATCAGTTGCAACGCATCGGCCTGTTTGGCTCCACGGTTCGCAACCAAGCCACCGCAAACAGTGATGTGGATGTCTGGGTGGAACTTGACCCGCTCACACCCTTCGCGACGGTGCACCTCAAAGAAGAGCTGGAGCAGCTGCTGCAGCGCCCTGTTGACCTGGTGCGCTTGCGAGAGCGCATGAACCCGGCGCTACGAGCGGCGATCCTCAAAGAGGGCATCAGCGCGTGAATGGTGATCTGCTTTTACTGCTGACGCCACTGCGACAGGCCAGGGCCTACTCGATGTGATCTGCATGCAGTTCTAGGCAGCCGGGGAAGCTCTAAAGCGATTAGAGAAACTCCGCCCAGGACTTCTGGCGGCCAGCTTCCCTGAGATCGATTGGAAGGGCGCCATGGGATTCCGCGATGTCATTGCGCACCAGTACTTCGATTTGGATGCTGAGCAGGTGCTGCTGATCTACCAGGAAGCCTTGCACGGTGTTCTGGACGCCATTCGCAGCTTGGAAGCACGTAGTCGGCAACCCTCTTGAGCCAACGACGTATTGGCCTCGGCAAGAGGTATTGACAGCGCCGCGATGGGCTGCCGATTCCACTGACAGCCGAGAAGGGTCATGGCCACCAGCACCACAGCCTCCAGCACCAACACTGCCCGCAGCGCGGGTGAGGGCAACGACCAACTTGAGCCGCACACCTACGCCGACGACCCCAACGACGGGGGTGAGGCTGAAGCACGGCCTGGCAGCAGCGATATCTATTCGCTAGCTGCAAGCGATCCTGGCCCCAGCGCCCATTAGCCAGCCCCTCAATGAAAGGACGGCCTAAGCGAAGCCGTTAAGGCTGAACGGCGCCGCAGCAACAACCTTGAAAAAGAACTGCGTGGTGTACGGCAGCAGCTGACCCGCTTCTCTGAGATCAACCCGGAGGAATACTCACGCCTGCAGGAGGCAGAACGGCAAAAGCAACTGCTGGAGCAGCAGGTGGAGCTGCGCGAACGGCAGATGGAAGAAGCCTCCGCCAAAAAGGTGGCAACCGTGGCTGCCGAACGTGATGGCGCCCAAGCCCTTGTGCTGGCCTTGCGCAAGGAACGGCTGCTGGAGCGCGCTTTTTCAGAAGCAGAAGGCCGAACCGGCGGCGACGGGCGCGGCACCTTCTTTGATGTCTTTAAGGGTCAGCTGGGGGAGAGCTTTCGCCTAAGCGCCGGTAAGGACGGGAGTGATGTGCTCGAACCACTCGACAGCCAGGGCCAGCCGTTGCTGGGGGATGACGGGCGACCACTAAGCACCGCTGACTTCCTCGATCAGCTGCGTATCCACCCCGTCTACGGCTTCCTGTTTCAACAGCGTGGTGCCATGGGTACAGGTGCCATTGGCGCCGGTGGACTGGGCAACGCAACAGGGGTGGGAGCTGGTGCGGTAGCTGGCGGTGGGTTTGGCGAGGTGCTCAACCCCCAGACGATGAGTGCCAGTGAGCTCTATAGGGCTGGCTTTGTCACCAAGGGCCGCAGCCCACGTCGCTGAGCACAGCCGTTCAGCAAATGGCCAGCCGCTACTACCTGGTGTTCTGGAGCCGCCGCTCGACAGCCACCGTGGTGCCGGCTGCCACAGCTGCTCAGGCCCGCACTAGAGCCCATGCCCGCCATAAGGCGGGTTACGGCACCCTCCTCTCAGCCCGCCAGGCCAATGCGGCCGACCGTCGCTTGATCCGCAAAGGTGCCTGGGTGCGTCGCCGCAAGGACGGCAGCAGCCCCCAGTTCGGCACTGCTGCTGCACGAACAGTGGCAAGACGCCAGCGCAGCCGTTACCGCAGCTGGCTCTAAGCGGTCCTATCGGTGCGAGGCAGTGATGGAGCCCAGAAAGCTCGAGCAGGCGCTAGTGGGTGGAGGGGAGTCGTTAGCAGGAGACCAGAAGCTGCCTGTTGTTATGGCTAGGTCGATCACCATTGGAGCTGCGACTTGTGTTTTTCGCAAAGACCGCGGCATCCTTAGGGTCTAGGTATTGCCATGACCACAGCTCCAGCCGCCACGATCAGCGAAACCCAGCTGCAGCAGATGGCGGCTGAAATCCGGGATGAGATTCCTGGCGCTGATGTGCTGTTGTTTGGCTCCCATGCCCGGGGCGATGCGCGCGCGGATTCCGACATCGATCTGCTGATCACCGCCAGCGACAGCTGGTTGCTGCAGAACAACCGCTTTGACACCCTCGGCAAGCTCTGGCGCCGGCTCGCGCACCACCGAATCCCCATTGACCTCCTGCTCTATTCCCAGAGCCAGGTGGCAGAACGGCGGCATTGGCTCAGCCACGTGATCGCGAGGGCCTACCGAGAAGGACGGCTGCTGCATGGCCAACCCTGAGGCCCAGGCCCTGCTGCGGATCGCTCGCCGCGATCTCAAGGCAGCAGAGGTTCTGCAGATCCCGTCCATCGATGAATCCAGCTGGGGCTTTCAGATTCAGCAGGCCGTGGAAAAAGCCCTGAAGGCCTGGTTGTTCAGCCTTGGCGAGGAGCCACCGCTGATCCATAACCTCACGGCCTTGCTGGAACGGGTCGCGGATGCGGGCGGGGATGTCGAGCCCTTTCTGGCTTTAGAAGCGTTCACCGTCTTTGCCGTCCAGTTCCGTTACGACGCTGAGCCAGAGCCGATGGAGCTGGACCGCAGCGACTGGCAACAGCGGGCTGTGGAGCTGGTCGATCACGTCGAGCTGATCGTCCGCAGAGGCTGCTGATCCACCAGCTGGGCGCTGCCAGTGAGTGATGAAAGGGGCCGAGAGACCCCAAAGGGGGCCACAGATAGCTCGCGGTCGATGTTGCGCACCATCGCCTCGGTGGTCTCGCGTGCTGACTGGGGACGGCGGTTTTGCATTCCTCCGCCCTGCTCCCGATCAATACCTCTGCCAATCTGGAGCAATGCCCTGGACGCCCTACGCCGACTGGATCTTTACGGCGGTGAGCACCGGCAGCATCCTGCTGATTGTTTGGCTGGTGCTGCGGCCCAGGCCGTGAAACCAGAAGCCCGATCGCGTTCAAGGTGGCGGCCCCACCCTTGCAATGGCCGCTCCCCCCAACAGCAGGCCAATGCTGCCGATAGCCGCCTGATTCGCCAGGGCAGCTGGGTAAGACGCCGCCGTAATGGCATCAGTCCCCAGTTCGGGTCTGCTCGCTCTAAGGCCAGTGCCCGCAAGCAGCGCAGTGCTTACCGGGGCTGGCTGTAACGACTGATCAAAGTGTTCCCCTCGATACAACCAAGTGGTTTGCTGGGTGGCCATGGTGATGAGCTGGGTCGCACCGCTAGGTGCGCCCGGCAGAACCAAAAGAGAAAGCGGATGCAGATTTCAACTAGCAAAGGGGCAGAGCGTTGCTACCGCCTTATTGATGGTGGCTGTGAGCCGCACCGCGAGCTCGACGCCCAATACAGCAGCCTTGATGACGCGATCGCTGATGCCATTGCCTGGGTTGAACCGATCACTGAAAGCAACCACCCCGCTGCACTGATCGGCGTGGAGGTATCCACCACTAAGGGGGGCTGGCGCACCTGCCGTATGCCAGGGCCTTTGCTGTGCCCGTTGCCGCGCTGACGGAATTGGCAGGCCAAGAGGCTGCGCAGAGTTGCTCAAAAATCCAGCAACATAAAACCCCCGGGGTGAGCGGGGGATTCTCTGGAGCGGCCGGGCAAGGGAGTGCAGGCGCTCATGCCGGCACCTAACTCTCTGGCGCCTGCTTTCACTGTGCAAGAAATCACAGCTGGCGGCTGCTCACTCCTCTTCTGCGCTGCCCAAAGGGATCAGCTTGATCTGCTTTTTGCCCAGCTTGATCTCGAACTCATCGCCTGGCTTGAGGTCGAGCATGGCTGTGTAGGCCTTGCCCACCATGAGATTGCCGTTGAACTGGATCTTAGTGGTGTAGCTCAGCTTGCGGCCACCTTTACCAGTGCTCCGCCCGGCGCTGTCGGTGCCAAGGTTCACTCCCTTGGCATTTAGCAGGGCCTCATAGAAAGCGGTGAAGTTGAGGCGCTCGCTGCCATCTTTTTTGGCGCTCAAGTAACCGCATTCGCGCACCAACTCGGATTTGGAGACATCGCCTAGCTCCTTGAGCTTGGCGAGTAGTTCGGGGCCGGTAAATATTGTGAATTTTGCAGTTGTTTTATAATATGCTAAATCCGCATGACATGTCAATCAACTACTTCAGAGTGTAAGCCTTTGTCAGGCGACATCGAAAACTGAGCCAGAGGCGACACGAAAACTGAGCCACTTTTCAGACGATCCATCGAGCAATTCACCTGGGGTTGTTCTTGTTCCGCTCGAGCCGGAGCGGGCTAAGGCAGTGCCGTCAACGGCGGGTGTGGGCTTTGGCGTTGCCTTGAGTGGGCAGGGCCATGCATCACGGGGTTTGATCGACCTGGAAGGTGCGATGCAGACGCCGGAGGAGGTGCTGGTGATGCGCCAGCTGCTAGAGCGCGGTTGGAGCAGGCGGCGGATTGCGGCGGAGCTGGGGATGTCCCGCAACACGCTGGATCGCTACCTGCGGCTCGATGAGTGGCAGCCGTACAGCACCCTCAACCGTCCAGGGCGACTTGATGAGCATCGCCAGTGGCTGCAGCAGCAGTTTGTAGGCGAAGCCTTCTCCGAAGGAGTACAGCACCACGGCAACGCCGAGGTGGTGCGGCAGGAGCTGCTGAAACAGAAGGGAATCGGGGTGAGCCTGCGCACCGTCGAGCGAGCGGTGCAGACGTGGCGAGAAGCGCTGCGCCAGAGCCGTCAAGCAACGGTGCGCTACGAAACCCGGCCAGGCAAACAGCTGCAGGCTGACTTTGGTGAGCTGTGGGTAGAGATTGGCGGGGTGCGCACCAAAGTGCACATCTGTGTACTGACCCTCGGCTACTCGCGCCGGCAGGTGGTGCGGGTGTTTCGCCACCAGCAGCAACGCCATTGGCTGCAGTCGCTGGAGGAAGCGTTCCGCTCCTGGGACGGTGTGCCTGAGCAGGTGCTGGTCGACAACGCCAAGGCGCTGGTCACGCTCAACAACCCCAGAACGGGCGAGCTGGTGATCAACCCCACCTTTGCTGCCTTTGCACGCCACTGGGGGTTCACACCTAAAGCCTGCTGGCCGCACCGACCGCAGACAAAAGGCAAGGACGAGCGCGGGGTCGGCTATGTGAAACGTGGCGGACTGGCCGGTCACCGCTTTGACACCTGGGGCCAAATGGAAAGCCATCTGGAGTGGTGGAACCGCGAGATCGCCGACGTGCGCATCCATGGCACCACCGGTGAGCGACCGCTGGAGAGGTTTCAGAGGGAGGAGGCAGCAGCGCTGCTGCCGTTGAACGGCAAGCCGTCGTACCTGGCGGAGCAGGAATTCAGCCGTCGTGTCGCCAGGGACTGCTGCGTGCAAGTGGAAGGCAACTGGTACAGCGTGCCGGCGGCCCTGGTGAGCCAAAACGTCACGGTGCAGATCCGCAACCAGCAGGTGGTGATCCGCCAAGCGGGCTGCATCGTGGCGCGTCATTCCCGCCAAATCGCCAACCAGCGCTCTCGTCAGGTGATCGCCGGCCATTGGGCCGGCCTGGTTCCTCAGCGGGCGATCGATGCAGCCCAGAGCGGCAACGGCGCCGTCGCTGAGGTGGTGCTGCTAGATGCGGTGCGGCGCTCCGCGCTGGCCCGGCCCCTGAGCGACTACGCAGCCGCCATAGCGGAGGTGGGCTGATGGCACGCAGCAAGCCAGCTACAACAGCGGCAGTAGCCACCGGCCTCCCCACAGCTGAGCCAACCGACATCGCACGGATGGTGGAGGAACTCGATGGAATGCTCATCCGGCTGCGGCTGGGGGCAATCCGCGAGCAGCTCGACGCTCTGCTGGAGGAAGCGGCACGCCGGCAGCTAAATCTGCGCGAAACCTTGGCCTGGCTCTGCGCAGCTGAGGTGGCCAGCAAGGAGCAGCGGCGGTTGTCGATGGCCATGACCATCGCCCGGTTCCCTTTAGTGCGCACTCTGGAGGGATTTGAGTTTGAGGCGCAGCCCTCGATTGATCCAGGCAAGATCCGCGATCTGGCCACCTGCCGCTGGGTCGCCAATGGCGACAACGTTGTGCTGCTGGGTCCGCCCGGTGTGGGCAAGACCCACCTGGAGGTGGCCCTCGGCCGAGAGGCGGTCTCCCGGGGCTACACCGTGCAGTTCACCACGGCGATGGAGCTACTCGGTTCGCTGGTCAAAGGTCAGCAGCAGGGCACGCTGGAAGTGCGGCTGGCGCAGTACACCAAGTCAAAACTGCTGATCATCGATGAGCTGGGCTATCTGCCGTTGGAGCCGGCGGCAGGGCACCTGTTCTTCCAGCTGATCTCACGCCGCTACGAGCAGGGCAGCGTGCTGATCAGCTCCAACCGGCCGGTGGAGGAGTGGGACGAAGTGTTTGGCGACCAGGTGGTAGCCGCCGCGATCCTCGACCGGTTGCTACATCACAGCCATGTGGTGACGATCCGCGGCGATAGCTACCGGCTCAGGGAGAAGCGCAGGTCCGGGCTGTTCCGCACTCAGGCGGTTGGCTCCTCGCCGCCGATGCCTACCAAGGAGAACTGAGGGAAACAGCAAGAACAACACCGCCTGCACCCACGACAGAAACAACCCAGTAACCAGCCACGAAACCATGAACAAGCAAAAAAACTTCCGTCGCCGCCAACGTGGAATCACTCCGATAACGACACCCCGCAAAAGCCCAGGGGTGGCTCAGTTTTCGATGTCGGAAGTGGCTCAGTTTTCAGTGTCGCTTGACAGGGGGATCTGCTGGCGGACATTCAGGACTGTGAGAGCGAGTTGGGGACTTATGCCTCCTTGGGTGCCTTAGTGCTTCCTCCTCCCTGCTCCAGATAGACCCGCAACCATTGCGCTGCTACCTCTGCCGCTGTTCCTTTTTCCAAATCCGCTCCAGTGATTTGCGGAACTCTCCACCGCTTTGTGATCGTGCCAGGTCACGCCTCCAAAAGATGCTATCTTCAAAAAAGGCGTTTAACTAGTTCTTACAATGCAAATAAAGCAATTAATGCGATCAAAGCGACTGCTAGTGGCAATTAACGCGTTAGCGATCAATGTGGCAATCACCTCCCCTGCAAGCGGGAATAATGTATCGGTTATAAACGAAAAAGGTGAGCATGTGACCATCGAAAAGTCATCAGTCAGGCTAACGCCAATTTACAAGGGTGCATTATTCGCTGAATTGAAGAATAAGGAGGCAAACCATCAGTCCGCAAGACTACAGTTTCAAGCATGCGGGAAAAGCATGGATAATTTCTACTGTTCGAAGATGTATGGCGATGATGTATTGGAGAAAAAGCAAAAAGTTCCTGGCACGATCCTCCAGATCGCTTTTGATCCCTTCTATGTCATTGTTTCTTACAAACCAGTTATTACAGATTTAATCAATCAACGGAGAGTCGGCGAAGATGCGCTGATTGTCTGCCTAAATCCAAAAGTCCCCATTGGTTACTGGAGTGCTATCAATCAGTACAAACCAATCCTCAAAAGCGCCCCAAGCATGATAAACAATAAGCAACCCCTGGAGGAACTCAAGTTCAAAGCATGCAAGCATTTCGTAAGATTTTAAGAATCAAACTTTGCGATTTGTTCGTGTTTTCCTGGCACTGATCATCTACGCAGTCGTGACGGGATTTGTCCAAAGCAAATGCATCATTTTCGGTTGCGATTAAAGATTGGAGACTGTTAACTCACGGGGCAAAAGCGACGGAACTTATTGTAGACATCGCCTCTTCTGCTGAGCGTCGAGAGCGCGTGGATTCCTTGTTGTGGCAGGTTCAGCAGCCCCCGGTTTCAGGAAAGTTGTCACCCCTGTGATCAGTACACCCGGGGGCTTGAGGACATGAGCAATGCGTCG
>NZ_JAGQBE010000072.1 GCF_024345475.1 Cyanobium sp. T1B-Tous | reverse complement strand
GTCAGGTCGCCTCCTCGCCATCTCGCCACCAGCTGCGCCTGCGCTCAATTGCCTGGGCCCTTGGCGCCGGACTGGCAGCCCTTGCCCTGGGGTTGCCCTTGGGCATCGAATCAAGCCTCCGGGCTGGCGGCTGCGGCTTTTTCTATGGCCTGCTGGCGTTCCATCTACAGCGGGTAGACCCTGATGACAGCCACCTCCAGGCGGGCCTGGTCGGAGCCGTCTGCGGCATCCACAGCCTGGGCTTGCCGTCTTTCGCCAGCTGGCCATCTCAGCTATCTCTGACAGCGGCGATGGTCAAGGTTGCGCCAACTGTGATGATGGGGATGGTTCGTGCCTGGTTGCCGCTGGTCGGCGCCGCTCTGCTGCTGCATCTGTTGCGGCACGGATCACGCCTGCTATCGCAACGCGTTCTGTCTGCCCCCGGGCCGACGCCCATGCCCTGATCCACCGGTGCTGATCCGCCGGCCCTGAATATTCTGGGATGAGCCTGCTGCACGCCACCTGGCTGTTTCCCCCCGAGGGTTCGGGCGGCCGCCTATTCCTGTGGGCCGACACCTGGCGGGTGGCGACCCCTGCCGTGCCAAAGCTGGAGGCCCCTGAGCACCCCCTGGCCCTCAACGAAGACGACCTGGCCACCTGGCTCGATGACAACGGGCTGTGGTCAGAGGCCCTGCGCCCAGCCCGGGCCACCCTGAGCCTGCCCAGCCGCAACCAGGCGGCCAAGGGCCGCCGCACCAGTGCCAGCAGCTGGAGCGGCCTGCCCCTGCAGGCCGGCGAACCGATTCCCAAACAGCTCGAATGGTGGCCCTGGCAGGTGGAGGGTTGGGCCCTCGATGCTGCCAATGCGGGCGAATGGCTCAGCCAGGTACCCCTGGCGGGTGAGCACCCGGAGATGGCCGATGAGCTGCGCTGGTGGAGTCACCTGCAGCGCTGGGCCCTGAGCCTGATCGCCCGCGGCCGCTGGCTGCCCCAGATCGCCGAGGGCAAGGCCCGCTGGCTGCCCCTGCTCAACCGCGAAGACGACCGCCGCCGCCTCGAAGACCTGGCCAGCGGCCTGCCCCAGGTGGCCACCTGCGCCCTGGCCGCCGGCCCCAGCGGCGACCCCTCCCTCGCCTGCCGCCGTCCCGGCAGCGGGCGTCTGCGGGTGGCCAGCCTGCTGGAAGCCCTGCTCGATGGCCAGCTGCGGGTGGGCTTCAATGCCAGCACCGAGGGGCTCGATCCCTTGCTGGCGGCCTGGCAGAAGGCCCTGGGCAAGGGCGATGGCAGCCTCAGCCTGGGCGAGGAGGAGCTAGAGCGGCTCAGCATCGCCACCCACCACTGGCGTGAAGGGGTGGCGGGCAAGGTGGAGCCAGCCCGCACCTGCCTGGAGCTATTCACCCCCGCCGAGGGCGAGGAGCTGTGGGAGCTGCGCTTCGGGCTGCAAGCGGAAGCCGACCCGAGCCTGCGGGTGCCCGCCGCCGCCGTCTGGGCCGCCGGCGATCGGGGCCTACAGATGGGCGAAGTGGCCGTGCCCCAACCGAGCGAGCTGCTGCTTGAGGGCATGGGCCGGGCCCTGACGGTGTTTGAACCGATCGTGCGGGGGCTGGATTCGGCCACCCCGGAAACGATGCAGCTCACGCCAGCCGAGGCGTTTGTACTGGTGCGCACCGGCTCCCACCAGCTGCGCGATGTGGGCGTGGGCGTGGTGCTGCCGGCCAGCCTCGCAGGGGGCCTGGCCAGCCGGTTGGGCCTGTCGATCAAGGCCGAGCTGCCTGAGAAATCGCGCGGCTTCACCTTGGGCGAAACGCTCACCTGGGAATGGGAATTCATGATCGGCGGCGTCACCCTGACCCTGCGGGACCTGGATCGCCTGGAGACCAAACGGAGCCCCCTGGTGCAGCACAAGGGGGCCTGGATCGAGCTGCGGCCCCTCGATCTCAAGAACGCCAAGAAATTCAGCGGCGCCGATCCGGGCCTGAGCCTCGACGACGCCCTACGGCTCACCGCCAGCGAAGGCGACACCTTCCACCGGCTACCGGTGCACCACTTCGATGCCGGCCCCCGGCTGCAGGCCGTGCTGGAGCAATACCACCAGCAGAAGGCCCCCGACCCCCTGCCCGCCCCACCTGGCTTCTCCGGCCAACTGCGGCCCTATCAGGAGCGGGGCCTGGGCTGGCTGGCCTTCCTGCACCGCTTCGACCAAGGCGCCTGCCTAGCCGACGACATGGGCCTGGGCAAAACGATCCAGCTGCTGGCCTTCCTGCAGCACCTCAAGGCCGAAGACGAACTCAAACGACCGGTGCTGCTGGTGGCGCCCACCTCGGTGCTCACCAACTGGAAGCGCGAAGCCCACGGCTTCACCCCCGAGCTGGGCGTGCGGGAGCACTACGGCCCGCGCCGGCCCTCCAGCCCCGAGGCTCTCAAAAAAGCCCTTAAGGGCGTGGATCTGGTGCTCACCAGCTACGGCCTGCTGCAGCGCGACAGCGAGCTGCTCGAAAGCATCGACTGGCAGGGGGTGGTGATCGACGAAGCCCAGGCGATCAAAAACCACACCGCCAAACAAAGCCAAGCGGCCCGGGACCTGGCCCGCCCCAGCCGCGGCGGCAAAGGTGGCAGCCGCTTCCGGATTGCCCTCACCGGCACGCCGGTGGAAAACCGCGTCAGCGAGCTGTGGGCGCTGATGGATTTCCTCAACCCCAAGGTGCTGGGCGATGAGCCCTTCTTCCGCCAGCGCTACCGGCTGCCGATCGAGCGCTACGGCGACATGTCGTCGCTGCGGGATCTCAAAAGCCGGGTGGGGCCCTTCATCCTGCGGCGCCTCAAAACCGACAAGTCGATCATTTCCGACCTGCCGGAGAAGGTGGAGCTCAACGAATGGGTGGGCCTGGCTCCAGAGCAGAAGAAGCTCTACAACAAGACAGTCGACGAGAGCCTCGATGCCATCGCCCGGGCACCGCTGGGCCAGAAGCACGGCCAGGTGCTGGCCCTGCTCACCAAGCTCAAGCAGATCTGCAACCACCCGGCTCTGGCCCTAAAGGAAAACGCCGAGACCGCCCTGGCCAGCGGCAACGGCAGCTTCAGCAGCCGCAGCGCCAAGTTGCAGCGGCTCGAAGAGATCCTCGAGGAGGTGATCGAGGCGGGCGACCGGGCGTTGCTGTTCACCCAGTTCGCCGAGTGGGGGCTACTGCTCAAGGCCCACCTGGAGCGCAAATGGCGCCAGGAGGTGCCGTTCCTCTACGGCAGCACCAGCAAAACCGAACGCCAGGCGATGGTCGATCGCTTCCAGGACGACCCCCGCGGCCCCCAGCTATTTTTGCTGTCGCTCAAAGCTGGCGGTGTGGGCCTCAACCTCACCCGAGCCAGCCACGTCTTCCACATCGACCGCTGGTGGAACCCGGCCGTGGAAAACCAGGCCACCGACCGGGCCTATCGGATCGGCCAGCAAAATCGGGTGCTGGTGCACAAGTTCATCACCAGCGGCTCGGTGGAAGAAAAGATCGACCGCATGATCAAGGAAAAATCAAAGCTGGCCGCTGAGATCGTCGGCTCCGGTGAAGACTGGCTCGGCGGCTTTGATGTGGGCCAGCTCAAAGATCTAGTGGCCCTGAGCGAAGAGGATTAACGCCATGGATGCCCAGGGTTCTGATGTTCGCTGGAAACAGCGCTTCGACAACCTCCAGCGCGCCTACCAGCGCCTGCGCTGGGCCTTAGAAATCCACCAGCAGGATCCTGACAACGAGCTAATCCGCATGGCGGTGATCAAGGCCTATGAATTCACCTTTGAGCTGAGCTGGAAAACCCTCAAGGATTTTCTCATTTACAACGGTGTCGATGCCAAGCTGCCACGCGAAGTGCTCAAACAGGCCTTTGCCACCGGCCTGCTCAACAACGGTCAGCTCTGGATCGACATGCTGGAGGAGCGCAACCTGATGGCCCACACCTATGACGACACCAGAGCCCGCAAAGCCGTAGATCAGATCCAGGAGCGCTACCTCAGTGGCCTACAGCAACTGCACGACCTACTGGCAACCAAACGGCAGGAGGCCCCATGAGTGCGCCAACCACCAGCTCAGCCCCTGCCGATATCAACCACGGCATCCCCGATCGCACCGTGGCCGAGATCCGCTGCTGCCTGAAGCGCTTCCCCCAGATCCACTGGCTGAAGCTCTATGGCTCTCGGGCGATGGGCCGCCACTGGAGTGGCTCCGACATCGATCTGGCCTACAGCGCCAACGATGATTGCAGCGCTGCTCTGCACGAAGCCCTCGACCAACTGCCCACCCCCTATCTCTTTGATGTGACGCACTGGGAATCGCTCCGCTACGCCCCCCTGCGCGAACACATCGAACGCGTAGGCATCACCTTCCCATGACCCTCACCCCCACTACCTACGCCAGCGCCATCAACACCCAGCTCGGCGACCAGGGCCTGGCCCAGCAGCCCTGGTGGGTGGAGCAGTGGATGGAGCTGATCAACTCCTACCGCTTCAAAAAGCGCCTGGAGCGCGCCTGGGAGTATGCCCGCAGCGGCAATGTCACCTCGATCCGCTTTGAGGGGCGGCGAGTGCATGCCCGAGTGCAGGGCACCGACGAAGAGCCTTACAAGGTGAAGCTCTGGCTCGACGTGCTCCACGACGACGACTGGAACTACGTGCTCGACGCCCTCACCCAGAAGGCGCGCTGGTCGGCCCAGCTGCTGGCCGGCGTCATGCCCCAGGACATAGAGCGCGCCTTCGCGGCCAGCGGCAAGCGCCTGTTTCCGTTCAAGTTGCAGGAGGTGCGCAGCGAGTGCAGCTGCCCCGATAAGGCCAACCCCTGCAAGCACGTCAGCGCCGTTTACTACCTGATGGGCGATCGCTTCAGCGAAGACCCCTTCGTGTTGTTCCAGCTGCGCGGCCGCACCCGGGCCCAGCTGCTGGCCGACCTGGCCAAGCGGCGGCGCAAGGCGCTGGCAAAACAGGCCAGGCAGGCTGCAGCCAAACAGGGCTCCCAGCCGGTCGCTGCAGTGGCTCTGCAGCCGGTGCATCCAGCCATCAAGGACCCAAACCGCTGGTGGCGCTATGGCGCAGCCCTCGATTCGGATCTGGTCGTGATCACACCAGCCCTGGAGGGCGACACCGGCCTCGATGCCGCCGGTCCCCTGCCCCTGGCAGAAGAACCCCGCTTCCCCGAGGCCAATCTCCACTTCCTGGAGCACCTCAAGGCCCACGGCCAGCAGCTGGCTGCCCTAGCCATGGCCAAGGCCATGGGCCCGGCCAACGGTGATGACGGCTGATCCCCTAAGCCCGCCCCCCTGGCTAACGCCGGCGGCCCAAAGTCTGGCCCTGTGCCTGCTCAGCAATTACCAGCGCGCCTTCGGCACCCCCCTGATCGCCGGCCTAGCCGCCGACGCCTCGCCCCTGCTGGTGGCCCAGGAGCTGTTTGCAGCCGAACTGGTGCTGCTGGCCCATGACGGCGCCGATCCCAGCAGCGATCCAGGGCCAAGGCTGATCTATGCCAACCGGGCGGCCCTGCGCCTGTGGCAGCGCCCCTGGGCCGAGCTGGTGGGCATGCCGTCGCGGCTCACCGCCGAGCCAGCCGAGCGGGCCAGCCGCCGCCAGGCGTTGCTGGTAGCCCAAGCCCAAGAAGCGATCGCGGGCTACCGGGGCATCCGCATCGACAGCCGCGGCCGCCGCTTTGCCATCGAAGCCGCCCGCCTCTGGACCCTGCGCGACGGCAGCGGTCAGCCCTGCGGCCAAGCCGCCCGCTTCAGCCGCTGGTGGCTGTTGTGATGCACCCAACTGTTGTGAAGGCAAACCTGTTGTGATCGCCGCCATCCCAGCACCGCCGCCCCAGCTGCCCGCCGAGCTGCGCCCCCTGGTTAGCACCCTGCAGCAGCGAGGCTTTCAGGTGCGGCTGGCCCCGCCGCCAGTACGCGGCGCCTACGGCCTGTTCCAAGCCAAAACGCGCACCCTCTGGATCGCGCCGGTGGCCTTCGAGCTGGGCATCGGCCGACAGGTGTTCCTGCATGAGGCCATTCACGCAGCCCAGAGCTGTCCCACCGGCGTGCTGCAGCCCTTGGGCTGGAGCGTGCGGCTCAACCCGGTGGTGGAGCAGGAGATCAGCGGCATCCTCACCACCCGCTACCACCACGGCAACCGGCAACTGGAGCGGGAAGCCTTCAGCGTGCAGGGCCATCCCGACGCCATCGGCCGGGTGATCGCCGCCTTAAAGCAGCGCTGCCGGTTGCCCCTACCTGCCAGTGGTGCCAACCGAACGGGGCCGTAAGGGCCGAACCAAATCGGGCGGTTGCCCCCTGCCGTCGCCCGGCTGGCCGCAGCACATTGGCTGTGTCCCGGAGAACATCCGATGCTCACCCTGCACCAACATCCCTTCGAGTTACTCGAGCAACAACTGCGCGCTGCCGAGCGTCCCGCCGCCGAGCGAGTGCCGGCCGCCGAGGTGCACGAAACCGACGACACCTATGTAATCGCCCTGGAGCTTCCCGGTGTCGATAAGACCTCGATCGACGTCAAGGCCACCGACCGCAGCCTGGTGATCAACGCCGAGCGCCGCCAGCCAAGCCCCGATGCCTCTTCCCCGGTCGCCAAACAGACCTCCTTGATCAGCGAATTCCGCTACGGCACCTGGAGCCGCAGCTTCCGCTTCCCCGGCGGCATCAACCGCGAAAGCCTGCAAGCCCACTACCGCGACGGCCTGCTCACTGTGACGGCACCTAAGGCCCAGAACCTCACCACCGTGCAGGTGCAGGTGGAGGGCTGATCAGGGACGAGCGGACACGAGAGAGAAGAGAAACCTCCCAGGCCCGGCCCACCCGCCGGGCCTTTTTTGTCGGCGGGCTTCCTACAGTTAGGAAAATCGCGGATCGATCCATGGTTGGTGCCGTCGCAACCGCAGTCCGGCTCAGCCTGCAATGCGAGCCGATCGGCCCGGACACCACCACGATCCGCTCGCTCGACTGGGACCGCAGCCGCTTTGATATTGAGTTTGGCCTGCGCAACGGCACCACCTACAACAGCTTCCTGGTGCGGGGCGAGCGCACCGCCCTGATCGATACCAGCCACCTCAAATTTGAAGGCAGCTGGCTGCCGCTGCTGCAGGAGCTGATCGACCCCAAAGCAATCGATCACCTGATCGTGAGCCACACCGAGCCCGACCACTCGGGACTGATAGGCCACCTGCTCGACTTCAACCCCGAGATCGAGATCGTGGGCTCAAAGGTGGCGATCCAGTTTCTTGAGAATCAGGTGCACCGGCCCTTCAAAAGCCGGGCGGTAAAAAGCGGCGAAGAGCTCGATCTGGGCACCAACCCCACCAGTGGCGTGGCCCACCGCTTCGAGTTTCTCAGCGCTCCAAACCTGCACTGGCCCGACACGATCTTTTCCTTCGACCACGGCACCGGCATCCTCTACACCTGCGATGCCTTCGGCCTGCACTACTGCTCCAGGGAGCTGTTCGACACCGATCCGGGCGCCATAGCCCCCGATTTTCGCTTCTATTACGACTGCCTGATGGGCCCCAACGCCCGCAGCGTGCTGCAGGCGTTGAAGCGCATGGATGGCCTGCCCGAGATCAGCACAGTGGCTGTGGGCCATGGGCCCCTGCTGCGCCACCATCTCGGCCTGTGGCTGGATGACTACCGAACCTGGAGCAGTGAGCGCAGCACGGGCGAAAACTATGCAGCCGTTTGCTATCTAAGCCAATACGGCTTCTGTGACCGGCTCAGCCAGGCGATTGCCCGCGGCATCGGCAAGGCCGGCGCCGCTGTACAGCTGGTGGATCTGCGCGCCACCGACGCCCAGGAGCTCAGTGCCCTGATCGGTGAAGCCAGCGCCGTGGTCGTGCCCACCTGGCCTGCCCGGCCCGATGCTGAGCTGCAAGCTTCGATCGGCACCTTGTTAGCGGCCCTCAAGCCGAAGCAGTGGGTCGGCAGCTACGACGCCTTCGGTGGCGACGACGAACCGATCGACGCCGTGGCCAGCCAGCTGCGCAGCCTCGGCCAAAAAACCGCCTTTGAACCCTTGCGCGTGCACCAGGTTCCAGGCGGCAACGATTACCAACGCTGCGAAGAAGCCGGCACCGACCTAGGTCAGCTGCTCACCAAGGAGAAGACAATCGCCGCGATGAAGTCTCTCGATGCCGATCTGGACAAGGCTCTGGGTCGCCTATCTGGGGGGTTGTATGTGGTGACGGCGCGGCAGGAGACACCGGAGGGTACGCGCAGCTCAGCGATGGTGGCCAGCTGGGTGAGCCAGGCAAGTTTCGAGCCCCCCGGCCTCACGGTGGCGGTAGCCAAAGACCGGGCCATCGAAGCGCTGCTGCAGGTAGACGATCGCTTCGTGCTCAACATCCTGCGGGAGGACAACCACCAAGAGTTGCTGCGCCATTTCCTCAAGCGCTTCCCGCCCGGCGCCGACCGCTTCGCCGGGGTAAGCACCCTCGAGGGCGCCGCCACGGGCGGCCCGGTGCTCGGTGATGCCCTGGCCTACCTGGGCTGCCGCGTGGTGCAACGCCTCGAAGGCCCCGACCACTGGATCATCTACGCCGAGGTGGAGCAGGGCAACGTGGCCGACACCCAAGCCAGCACCGCCGTGCACCACCGCAAAGTCGGGAACCACTACTGATTGGCAGTTCAGGGAGGCAATCATCAAGATTGCTCTCCCCATCTGGATTTCACCCATACGCCGTAGCAGGCAGAGGTTTAAGAACGCTTCAAAGAAGCGGTAAAGTCCGAATCCTCAGTGGGAATTAAGGCACGGGATTTCCACGCCCACTCAAAGAAGATTTGAAATTACATGTGGAATATTATGGGCGACTTTTGGACGCAAATGCCATTATCTGACGCATTGAACATCTCCTAAAGCCGCCCCCTAGCCACCCAACCCTGGTTACCAGGAATTGGGGTCATCATCTTTACTGAGAAAGTTGGAAGCGGGGTGGCCCCAGCGTCAAGAGCCCATTGGACTATCTGATCGCAATGTTCATTTGCATTCGTTGCGAACCCAGGTTTTGGCTTCGCTGTTCCCTAGCGCGGAGGCGGTACCCCAGTCGGCGCAAGCGGCTGTTTGGGATCCAAGCATCTGCTTCACAATGCCCCGGTTGCGATAAGCCTCGTGATCCTGGGGTGCCAGCTCGATGACGCGACTGTAGTCAGCAAGGGATCCATCCAGGTCGCCGGCTTGGCGTCGGGCAACGGCTCGATTGAAGATTGCCTTGATGGAGTTCGGCGCAGCTTGCAGGATCGCGGAGAAATCGGCAATGGCCTGCTCCAGAGCTCCGCCTTTGAGCAGCTCGGTGCCGCGTTGATAGAGAAGTTGCATGTCTCTGGGTTTGGACATCAAGGCCACCGTGAGATTCTGCAGTCGAGCATTGATAGCAGCTGGGAAAGGAGGTGATTGTGCAGCTGGTTTTTGCGGTTGGTTGCGCTCGTGCATTTGAATTAATGCCTGCACAGGGGAATCCAAGGCTTGGGAACTGCTGGCCAATGCGATCCATTGACGGGCTTCATCGTCGCCGAGCGTTGCCGCCCTCTGCCAATCGGCGATGGCACCCTCAAGATCACCGATGAGTTCTCGAGCAATGCCGCGGTTGCGATGGGCAACAGAATCTCCAGGTGCCAATTGAATCGCTTGGTCGTAGTCGTGAATAGCACCGGTGAGATCGCCTGTCTTTCGGCGGATGGCACCGCGATTGACCAAGGCAGCCATTTGTGATGGGTTTAGTTCCAGGCTGCGGCTGTAATCGCGCAGTGCACTAGTGAAATCAGAGACGCTGTAGTGAAAGTTGGCCCGTTGGTAATGGGCGGAAGGGCTGTTGGGATTGAGGGCTATCAACGTATCAAATCGGCGGATATCTTTCTGCGTTTGCGTCAATCTTTCAACATCGACCATAAAGTTTCGGTTAACCGGTAAGGCTTGCAGATCTTGCCTGGGTGTGGGCAAGCCCTGTTCGATGCCTGCTGGAAGTTCAATAAGGCGTTCAAGTTTGGCGGTGGCCAACTGAATCGGTCGCATCAGCAAGCCAGAACGCTCAACAAAACTTGTAGCGAGAGCTGCGGTGAACTTCTGGTTTGTGGGCTGGGTCTGCAATCGCTGTGATTCTTGGCGCTTCTGCTGGGCTACTTGAGCATCTCTGGCAAGCTGTTGGGCCTGCTTCTCTCCCAGCTGGCGATCAGACTCTGATTTGGCCAGCCGCTCTGCATTGAGGCGCTTCTGTTCGGCTGCTTGATCCAGTTGCGCCGCCAGCTTCTGAGCCTGCCCAACTTCGTCAGCCTGAGCCTGGACCAAACGCTCGGCTTCCTGGCGTTTCTGCTCCGCTGCGAGGGTGAGCTGTTGGGCCAGCTTTTCAGCCTGAAGCCGCTTCGCCTCAAGCACTGGAAGGCGCTCGGCTTCCTGGCGTTTCTGCTCCGCTGCAAGGGTGAGCTGTTGGGCCAGCTTTTCAGCCTGAAGCCGCTCAGCCTGCGCTTTCGCGAGGCGATCTGCGTCTAAGCGCTTCTGCTC
>NZ_JAGQBE010000071.1 GCF_024345475.1 Cyanobium sp. T1B-Tous | reverse complement strand
TCCAGGGCTCGAGGCACGTCCTGGGCCGAGGGTGCGTACTCGGCGGTGGTCGGCTCATCCGGCTGCTTAAAGAGCGGCTCCAGCAGCCACTCGGGTGCATCAGCCACCTGCCGCTCTGCCGGCGACTGGCCGGTGATCCAGTGGTAGCCGCCAGTGCTGGGGTGAGCGCCGGCGATTACCGATTGATGACCCTCCCAACGCAGCTCAAAGACCGTGCGCCTGGAGGCGACTTCGCCACCACTGACCCAGCAGCGGCGCCCCCGCAGCAGCGGCCAGAGCTCACGGGGAACCCGAAAGGCCAGCTGGCCGCGGTGCGGCAGGCCCGATGACCAGCCCACCGTCGGCGGTAGCTCCCGATGTGAACGCCCGTAGATCCGCCGGAAGCAGGCCCCGGCGCCACGGCCGTCAAAATCCACTGCCAACACCCCCGATGCTGAGCCCAGCAGCAGACCCACCGCCTGAACATGGGGATTAGCCGCCAGGGCGGCAATCGCGTCGAGGTCGTAGCGGCAACGGGCCCAGGCCTCCAGGGGCTGACCGCTCTGGGGGTCTACCGGTCGCTTGCGGCCATCGATCGGCAAAAGAGCCCAGTCGGAATCGATCGCCTGCAGGCTCTCGATCAGCTGGGGATGCAGGGGCATCAGGAGACCTGAGGGCGAAGGGAGGTCAGAGCAGGCGGGGCTGGCAGGACGCCGTTGCGTCAACGGGGCGCAGCTCAGCGGCGGGCACCAGGTTGCGGGCGTCGTGAACAGCGATGCAGCGGCGGGGACCGCCGGGCAGACGGCGGGCGCTGATCAGGGCGGAGGCGCCGCTGAGCGCCACCACCAGTCCGCCGCTCCAGTGGCAGCCAAGGAACACCCCAACCCGATCACCGCGGCGGAACGCGGAGAAGTCCCGGGGCGATCGGGCCAGACGGCGATGGGCGGGGCTGCGGGGCCGCCAGCTGCCCTGGGGCGGGCCATCAGCGCTGGCCATGGGAGCGGCTGAGGCGCTGGGCGGCTTTCTGCTGGCGGCGGATGTGCTCGCGCAGGATCCAACGCAGGAAGGTGGTGCGCGGCTCACCGCCGCGGTTCTCGTCCAGCCAGAGGATCAGCTCGGCGGGCAGGCGTACTGCAAGAGGACGCAAGGCTCGGCATCGCTGGGAGCTGCACCGTATCCCGATTGCCCCAGCCTTGCAAGGGCGAGGAAAATTCTTCTATGGCGGACTCGCCGGCAAGAGCGTGGAGACGCCGCGTCCTGCCGCCATGAGCCGTTGCTGCGCTAGCGAGATCGCCGCCGCGCTGGAGCGCCTGATTGCCGGCGAGGCCTTTCTGGCGGATCGCCCCTGGCAGCAGATCTGGTGGGGCGTGATGCGGCTCGACCTGCTCAGCGGCTGGCGCCTGGCGATTGGGATCGAGCGCGATCAGCTGGGGGCCTGCCAGTCGGCCACCGCTCCCGATGGCCGGACTTGGGTCTACGGATGTCAGCGCGACGACTGGACGCTGGGGCCGCAGGCCAGGGTTCTCGATCCGGTGGCCCTGCTACCTGCCGCATCGCGTCGGGCGCTGGAGCAGCGGCTGCGCACAGCCTGCTGCTGGCCGGCGCCCCTGCAACAGGAGGCGGCCGCTCTGATCTCCCTGGCGCAGCTGCAGCGGATTAGCGGCCGAGCAAAAGGGGGCCCGCTCCAGTCCTCGGGCAGCACCAAGGACGAGAAGGCACCCAGGAGAGCCAAGCTGCAGCAAGGCTTGTGATTGCTGGGCGTATCGCGTCCTATGCCTTAGCGTTGCCCTGAAAACCTCAGCCTTGTGAGGCATGGCCGAATCCTTCGCTGACATCGAGGCTCGCCAGGCCGATGCGCGCCTCGCCTTCGGGCGGATGCTGCGGCAGTGGCGCGAGCGCAACGGCTGGACCCAGTACACCGTGGCCGACTGGGGCAAGGAGGCTGGTTTCGCCGCGATCAGCTACGGCAACCTCAGCGTGATCGAGCAGGGCAAGGCCGGCGAGCTGCGCCGGCCGGCCTTCTTCCAGCTCGCCGAGGTGAATCGCCGTCTAATTGAAAAGGACTGGGGCCGGATCAAGACCCAGGCCCTCAAGGAGCGGCTGAAGGACGCCACGCCGATCGTCGATGACGACGGCAGCCCCTGGGGGCCGATCGAGCTTTGGAGCTGCTACGTCGGGTTGCGGCCAGTACCAACCGCCTACGCCGTCAAGCCCCGTCCCGAGGCCCCCTCGGTTGCCATGAAGGAGGCACAGGAGCTGAGCCGCGCCTGGCGAGATCAGGTCAGCCAGGCGGTGGAGAGCAGTGGACTGGATCCCTTCGAGGCGATTCAGGCGATTGCCCGGCTGGCTCCGGCGGGCCAACGCAAGCAGCTACGCACCGTGCTCACCTCCTTTGGCGACTACGAGCCGGCCGACCTGCAGGAGCTATGGGACGGCGAATGGCTGCCGGAGTGCTGGATCCGCAGCTGGAAGGAGAGCTGCTCAGCACCAGCAACCAAGCAAAGCAGCAAGGCCTCGTAGTTCCGAGGAGGTATTGCGGCTTGCGTTAGCGAGCCCCTAAGATTCGCGCCATGCGGGCGACGGTCCCGCCCTAGGCCCTATGGATCCCCTTGTTCACCATGCTCCGCCTGAGGCGGAGCCGCTCTCGCCCCATCAGCAGCACTGGCGCGCGGAAGCCCAGATGGCGGAGGCCCTTTCGGAATTCCAGGCCCAACTGCAACCCGCCAGTGAGCTGACGCTGCTGGCTGTGATCGAGGCCGCCAAGCCGGCCTTTGCGCGCGGCTTCAGCTTCTCGGTGCGCAGCGGCAGCGGCGGCACCACGGTGCTGCTCATGCACAAGGGTGGCTCCCAGCAGAGTGCCGATGACGACAGCTACGACGCCGACTTCTCGATCAGCGCCCGCCTGCTCGCCGGACTGCTAGGCATTCCCGTGTTCGCATCTCCTCGCCCCAGCAAGGACGAGGAGAGCACTCCAAAGCAGAAGGCCGAGGTTGTCACCACGGCCCCATCCGCATCAGCCGCTGGAGCTCAGGCAGTGATTGAGCACGCGCCAGAGGGAGTCATGCCCGAGCAAGGCGACGAGGAGCTTCTGGATCCTGAGCTGGAGACCCCCTCTACTGCTGAGCCCCTCGATCCCCAGCTCGAGCCGCTGAGCGCAGAAGAGATCACCACCCTCACCGCGATGCTCAAGGCGATGGCCCGCAATGACAAGGAGAGCTGGAAGCGCTTCACGATCGCCTTCCGCTCCCACTTCCAGGTGCCGAGCACCGCCCGCACCATCACCGATCGCGTCACCCAGCGCCGCCATGCCGACTTCATCGACCGCTTCGAGCGGGAACTCGCGGAGCCGATCGGATGAGCAGCTGCAACTGCGCCATGCCGTTCTCCTGCTCAACGCCGTGGCCGATCAACGCGAGCGCGACCTGGCCGATCGCTTCTACCGGGATGTCCCCGATGGCCGCATCCAGGGTCTGCTGCGGGGGGCCTGTGACCTTCATCTGCTGCGCTGGCTCGCCAGCGCCGTCGAAAGCTGCTGCGAGCCGCCACTGGCTGCTGCAGCACAAGGTCACCGGCCAGTTCCTGCAGACCATCTGCCAGTGGATGCCGGTCTGGACATCCAGCCCTGAGGCGGCCTGGCAGTTCCACCTGCCCCAGCGGGCCACGGCCCTGATCCATGACGTCGATGGACTCGGCGCGGCAATCGAGGAGCTGCGGCTGGTGGCGATCCAGCGGTGCCCACCTGCGCCGGGGCGGACGCCCCAGTGGATCGTCGATGGCTGAGCACATACCCGCACCTCCCGCACCACGCGGCGGCCACCGCCGGATTGCCTACGGCCACCGGCAACACGAGCAGTCCGCCAGCCGAGACCCGGGCCACTACCTGCAAGCAAAGGTGCGCAGCGATGTCTGGCAGGTGCTGGAGCAGCTGCGCCAGCAGCACGGCCTCTCGATCAGTGGCGCCGCCCATCACCTGATGCGCCTGGGCGCAGGACTCGATCCCCTCCCTCCCCTCAACACCCACACCTCTTCTCATGGCGATTGAACTGAACGACGGCGCCCGCAGCGCCGCCCCTGTGATCCGGCTGCAGCGCCTCGGCGAGGTGGCCCAGCTGGCGGTGGTGCGCACCGAGCAACGCAACCGGCTGCGCAAGAACCTGGCTACGGGCGAGATGGAGCCGATCCCTAACGGCAAGGACCGCAGCGGCAACCCCAAGGTCAAGCAGGAGATCGTCATCCACTGCGTGGCGATGCCGGGCACAACGATGGAGGCCAAGCTCGGCGATGAGGCCGCGGTGCCGGCACCCGGCGAGCGGGTGCGCGTGATCCTCAAGGCCAAGGGCTTCGGGGACTGGATCGAAGCCCGCAAGCAGCACCGCCGCGGCAAGCTCAACGTCGGCGACGTGCTGACGCTGGAGACCCGCTGGGCGCTGCAATACGACCAGGACGGCAACCCCAAGGGCACCAAGATTGAGACCCAGGCCGAGGCTGATGCGGTGCCCCGCAACGTCACGGTGGGCTTCTACGGGCCGGTGCACCTCACAGAAGGAACCAGCAACCAGTGGATAGAAGCGGCGGAGCAGGCCTATCGCAATGACCAGAGCGCTGAACGTCAGCAGCGCGCCATCCCCCTGGACGCCGGCGATGACTTCGCCGACGAGTTCGGTGACGACGAGGAGCTGCCCTTCTGATGAGCAGGCCTTCCACCCCACGGCGACCCCAGCTGCCGCCGCTCTGCCGCCGGGCGCAGCATCGCCACACCCTGGTGTCGATCACCAACCTGCGGCACCTGCATCAGTTGCTCTGGCTGGTGCTGATCTTTCAGGTGAGCACCTTGCTGCTGGTCACCGCTGGACCGGTGCCGAGATCAATCATTAGCCCTCTGCTGCGATGACCAGTTCCTTTCCTCGAGCAGCTCGGGCCTGGATCAGCACCGCCGAAGCCTGTGAATTACTCGGCATCAGCCGCGAAACCCTGCGTCAGCTGCGGCTGCGCGGGGTGCTGCAACCCGGCAAGCACTTTCGCCGCTGGGGCTGCACCGAAGGCAAAGGGCCCCTGCAGTGGCACCTGGAAAACGTGGAGGCCAGCATCACGGGCTGGAGCAGGCGGCATCTGCGGCACTGAAAGCCACAAGCCGGACGTAGAGTCGTGTCTCTACGGGTGGCCGGGAACGGCCCAAGGCGTTCCTTGACCCAGTCCAAACCTCAAGGTCGTTCAGCTGACGCCAGCCAGCACTTCCCGCAAGCGATCCGCCGCTGGGGGAACAGCCTGGCGGTCAGGCTCCCGGCGGATTGCTTGCGTCAGGCCGGGCTGCAAGAAGGCGATGAGATCGACATCGTCGTTGGACCAGACGGCCGCCTGAGCCTGGAGCCTCTGCGCAAGCTGGATCGCTCTGCTCTTGCCACCGATCTGCGCCAGCTGCAGGCCACCATGCCCCTCACCCCATCGGTGATCGAGCAGTGCCGCGCTGGTGAGCGCTGGTGATGACAGACCATCAATGATCTATCTCGACACCAGCGTCGTGGTGGCTCTGCTCACCCCGGAAGAGAGCAGTTCGCTCGCCCTCGACTGGTTTGCGCAGTCCCGCGAACCCTTGATCAGTAGCGACTGGCTGATCACCGAAACCCACAGCGCCCTTGGCATGAAGCAGCGTCTTCACGGCCTCAGTGCTGAGGCACGCCTGGCCGCTGGGGAGCAATTCGAGCGCCTGCTGCAGGGCGGAGTTGAACTGCGCTCGCTCGATCGCGGCCGCTTCCGTCAGGCGGCCGAGCTGCTTCAGGATCCGGCCCTCGGCCTGCGGGCTGGTGACGCCTTGCATTTGGCGGTGGCGCTGCACAGCCGCTGCACCCAGCTGGCCAGCTTCGATATTCGGATGCAGCAAGCGGCACAGACGCTTGGCCTAATGCCTGCCCTCCCGTAGCCAAATGGCCAGCAAGCGCAGCCTCAACAGAGGCACACGCTCCTACCGAAGAGTGGCTTGTCTTGCAGGCTCAAGCCAGGAAGTTGCAACTACAGGAGAGATCTAGTAGCGAATGGCCGGCGGAGATCTGAGTTTCTCTAGGCAAAGATTCATGCCTGTAATGAATCCCCTCGAGTCGGCAGCGGCTAGGAGTGGGTTGCGCTAGCCCCTCCGATGAGAACAAGAAGAAGTGCCTTGATAGCAACTCTCGTCTGCTTTCACATTGCACTGCCTGTGATAGCGGTCGAGAACATGCCTTCCAGCAGCAATGAAGTTGTCAACTACCTTGATTTGTACATCAGGGACTACAAGGCAAAGGCGCTACCTTTTTCAAAAGTACTCTCGACGGGTCAAGGTGGCATCGAAAGGTGCTTTTCGATCAGGCTTACAGGGGCAGGCTTTGCTTCATCTCTTGTCATTTCTATGACGGCTACACTTCAAAGTGGAGTAGTTATTACTTGGAGCTACAGCCATACGAGAGCACATGTTTTGCACTGGCTGGCGGCTGCAATACAATCACCTTCCCAAAGCCTGACTCTCGTATAAAGATCAGCGTCGGGAGCCAAGAGTTTGATGTGGTAATGACCGACGAGAGCCGGTATCGATATTACTTGCCACTTGCGCTAAGGCAGGCGATGGTGGCTAGTGACGGCATCCCTGTAACTATTAAGACGACATGGGATAAGTATCGCAATTACAGGGTTGGGGATGAATCTCGGAAGCTGCTAGTCGCGGTGCTCAACCAAAATGATGAAATCGAACCGCCACGCATGGTTGATTCATCTATTCAATCAGTGGAAGAAAGGCTTAACGAGCTCATGAAGCTGCGTGAGAAGGGTCTGATTGATGAGCAGGAATACAACCGGCTCAGGCAAAAAGCTTTAGGCCTCTATGTCAGTGCAAGGATCCTGCCCATCTCAACCTGCGTCAAAGTGCTTCATCGCTTAAGCGGCGCGCTGCTTTCGCAAAGGCATCATCAACCACGTCATCTCCGCACCAACGGCTGTAAGCAGCAAGATGGGTTTCCACTGAGTGGCCCATGGCTGCTGCAACCACCTTGGGCGGTAGCTCGCAAATAACGTGAGCGCGATGGGCATAACCGTGGCGGCAGGAATAGAGAACCAGCTTTTCGCCCTTTTCTTCATATTCGCGCCGTAGCTGTTGCCAGAGAGGACGCCGCCGCATATAGGTGCCAAGGTCCTCAGCGCCATGACCTGGTCGCATCGGCGGCATGCGGTCAGCTCGAAATGCTTTCTCGAGCTCCCAGGGCTTGGCCCATTCGTCACATGGCAGCAGTCGCAAAACCCTTGATCGGGTGCGACCTCGACTGGAAACCTTCTGGTAGGTGGTCCAGAGCTGCCCTTTCTGGAACTCCAGGTGTTGCAATTCTTCCGGCCGCAGACCGTAGGCAGCCATTAACTGAAACGCCAATCGCCAGCGCAGATCAGGTATGGCCTCTGCCAAATCCAGCACATGGCTGGTCTCAATGGGTGTTGTAATCCCCCGTTCTTCTCGCTTGCGGCCCACATAGATAGAGAGATCAAGCGGCGGTGCCCAGGATGAAGGTAAGCGTTCTGAATCGACGCCCCAACGTAAAAGTGCTGCCGTGAATTGAACCTGTAACTGACGGCCACGCGATCCGGGCCTGTCCTTCCAGGACTCAATCACGCCCTCCAGTAATTGTTTAGGTGAAATGGGTCGACGCTTTCCGCCAACGGCCTCGAGGATTACACCCATTCGCCGCCAATAGAGCTGATCCCAGGTGCTCTGCTTGATTGCCCCACTGCTGAGTTTGTGATCTTTGAATCCTTGAATTAATTGAGGCCAGTTGATTGCTTCGCTAACCGTCAATCTGATATGGCTTGATTCCTCCGTAGGAATTCGCGCGTGAGTCTCGATGGCTAGATCAAGGGGTACGCCATCGCTGTAATCGGCATGAATAGCAAGAATGGCTGCATGAATGGCCTGCCGCTCAGAAGCGGCCCAATCAAATAGCAAAACCCGCTGCTGGCGTGCACCACCTGCGGCAGAAGCTGAGACGTTCAGCAGAACCCGCCCACGCATCTCAGAAACAGTCCAGCCACTGCGAGGTCCCAGATCCGAGGTGAGCGACAAGCGCAGCGCTGCTACCCAGCCACGGTCTTTGGCTGCCCGTGCTGGGCGAGAGGCAGTGGTGGCTTTTGGCACGGCTCTAGGAAATCAGGCACGCACGACACCCCTTGCAAGAGAATCTGCAAGAGAATCACCTTTTAAGCTTGGCACGCTCCGCCACTGCCCGCCATCGGCTGGCAGGGCAAAAGCCAGTGACAACAATGGTTTTGAGCCAGTAAATCCAGTTATTGCAACCGGTCCGAAGGACCCCATTTCAAGGGCTTTGGGAGCACTAGGTCGCAGGTTCGAATCCTGTCGCCCCGATTGACTTTTCACCGATTGACCAAGGGAGATGCGCACAAAATGCGCACAATCTCTTGGGCTCTCGCTTCTTCCGCGACTGAAGCGAGAGCTCTTTCAGCCTGCTGCGTGAGAGCAAAAGGGCTCTGCAGAAGGCGAAAAGGGCTTGGGCTATGCCCGAGAGATCGCTTGGATCTAAGTTTTTTCCTGCCACCCCTGGTTTCGAGGATCCCCCAGGCTCCCCTTACTGCCAGTCAGCACCTCAACGGGTCAGCCCCTAACCATTTCCAGCACCACGACACCCCTGGCAACACCTGCTACGAGCGCAGCCGCAACTGCTACAGGCTCCTGCAGGCCTTGGAAGCCATCAGAGAAGCCCTTATGGCCGGCGGCTGTCTCGGGTGCTCGTCACACCCGAACAGCTGTCCTGGGGCCGGGTCGGGATGGATCAGGCCACCCGCTACGGCCTAGTGCAAGCAACACGGTGCTGCTGGTGGAGTTCCTGGATGTGCCCTGGGGCTTAACAAGAGAGCGCAGCGAGGGCTCCAGGCGTCGTCGGCTGTTCTGAACTTGCCACAGCTGCGCCGTGGCTGAGGTCAGACAGCCGCCGCCGCCCTCCGCCCCTGCCCTGGGGTGCGGGGATGGAGCGCAAGGGGGGGCATGCCCGCGGCTGCGGTGCCAGATATTCCAGAAGGCTGGCTGATGATTGAGATGGGAGTGAAAGCCCTGGGCTTTGGTTATGCCCGTCCGACTGGATTTGGCCTGCGTCTGTCAGCAAAGATCCGTCAGATCGCTTGATGCAGCTGGCCTTGGCTGAGCCAATAATGCAATTGTACTGGTAGAATAAGGGCTGCGCCAAAGGCCCCAAGCCCATCGCCTGCGGTAATCCAATCCCCTGATCTCGCCAGCACTGCCGCTTTTCTTTTTGCGATGTGTTGCCCCGATCAGTTGTCACCTCTGGCAGCTGATTCATGGATCTTTGTATTCCTTCTGGGCCCGCAGTGGCCCCATCCCATTCGCTTGTGATCGCGGCCGGGGGCGGTCGTGATCTGGCCTGGTCCCAGCAGCGCATCGCCGCTGAGCTGCTGGCTCGCTCCCGCGGCCGGTTGGTGCATTTGCTCCTCCATGGCGGTGCCCGCGGCGCTGATGCCGCCATTGATCGGGCGGCCCAGCAGCTGGGCTGGTCTTCCGCGGTGATGCCAGCCCAGTGGCAGCTCCATGGCCGGGCCGCTGGGCCAATTCGCAATCGTGAGTTGCTCGAGCAGGCCGTTGCCCGCGCTGTTGCACACAGCTCCCCTGGCTATCAGGCCTCGGTGCTGGTGGTGGCCTTCCCCGGTGGTGCTGGCACTGCCTCGCTGGTGAGAGAAGCCCGCCGCATGGCCTCCCATTCCCCGGTGCCGATCTCCGTGGCAGAGGTCAGCCCAGCTGCCGGGCGCTGCGCTGTTCCTGTTGCTGCCATCGCTCTCAGCTGATTTCGCAGCAGAAGCTTTCTGGCCTCTGTGGCGCCTGCCTGCACGTCCCGTTTCCTATTCGTCCGCTTTCACCGTCATGCCTGTTCTCACCCCCATCCCTGCTCCAGTCGCTGCACCTGCCCCAGTGGCAGCCCCCTCGGCATCAGGCCCTGCCTGCTCGCTGCAGCGCTCTGGTTCCCTTTGGCAGCTGGGCAGCGAGGCCCAGGAGCTCACCACCGCCATCTCCCAGCTAGCCGAGCAGCTGGAAGCTGATGATCCCGAGCGGCGGGCCCTGGCCCTCGCCGAGCTGGAGGCAGCCCTACTGGCAGAAGAAGGCAATAAAGCTGCCCTCGCAGCTAAGGCCGATGCCACCTGCTGGGTGATTGAGCACCTGCGCGGCCAGGCCGCCTACCGCCAGCAGCAGGCCAAGCGGCTCACCGATCTTGCCCGAAGTGATTCAGGCCGGGCTGATGCCCTGGAGGAATCGCTGATCTTTGTCCTCACCCAGCTGCAGCCAGCGGCTACTCGCTTCTCCTTCCCCGATCACGAGCTCTCAAGCCGCAAGTCCTCAGCTGTCGTGATCGACGACGAGCAGGCCCTCGATGCCGAGTGGCTCACCTTCTCCACCACAAGCAAGCCGGACAAGAACGCCATCAAGGAAGCCCTTAAAGCCGGCCTCCTTATCACCGGCGCCCAGCTGCTCAACCGCCGCTCCTGGCGCATCCACTGACGAAGGGCTAGAGGCCCCCGCGCATGGCCTGCTGCAGTGGCTGGCCCTTTCTTCCTGATCCGATTTCGCTCCTCTCTTCTTCTCGCTCCATCGCTTCCC
>NZ_JAGQBE010000070.1 GCF_024345475.1 Cyanobium sp. T1B-Tous | reverse complement strand
TAGGAGCCGCCGTCGGCGTCCTGGGAGTACTCACCCGGGAAAAAGATCACCACCGGGTGGCGCACCATCGCTGGCTGCAGGGCCTCGAGAATCGTGTGGGTACGCAGGAACGGATACACCCGGCCTGATCCGGTGATCAGGCTGATCTGGGTGTCATCGCCCAGCGCCTCCATCAGCTTTGGCACTAGGGCTGCGGTGGGTTCGGCCACGTTCTGCAGGGTGTCAAATAGGTCGCTCTTGCTCCAGCCGGCCTCCTCCTGCAGCACCACATCGAGGTAGCCCTTGGCCTCCAGCAGCTGCAGCACCAGTTCAAACAGATCCACCTGCTTCACCCGCAGGCCCTGCTTGCGCAGGAACTGTTCAGCTCCCTTAACCACCACCCGCAGCTGGTCTTCATCAGCGGGGCTGTAGGTCTGAATGAAGATCGGCACCTCCTTGGCCACGCCCCGCATCTCCAGGAAGTCGGGGCGGGTGAGCACCTCCTGCAAGCGCTTATCGAGGCCGCTGACGCTGCTCACGGTTTTGCCCTCGGGGCCGGGGCAGCTTTCTTGGCTGCAGGCTTGGTGGGCACCTTGGCTGCGGGCTTGGCTGCAGACCTGGGTCCAGGTTTTGCCGTTGTCCTGGGAGATGCCTTCGCCGCGGTAGACGCGCTCCGGCTCTTGGTTGGGGTGGCCTGTCTGTGGACCAGGAATCCAACCAGCAGCGCTGGATCGTCGCTAACCACCAGCTCCTGCACCTGCGGCGAGAGGAGCGGTCGCTGCACTGTGCCAAGGGTTCCGCCCTTGCCCGCCTTGCCGGCCAGAAGCCCAGCATCTCGGAGCATCTGCAGCAGCGCTGATCGCACCTTCTGCTGGGATGAGGGTGCTAGGGCCGCCAGCTCGGGGTGATCGCGCTCACGGTCCTCATAGAAGGCCGCCATGTCCGAGCGACGCAGCACCGGATCCAGACTGCTGAGCTTCTCCAGCAGCAGATCTCGGCTCAGGTCGGCTGCGATCTGGATGCGCTTGAGCACCGCCAGCCAGGCCATGGCACTGCGCTCCTCGCTCGTACCCCGCGCCAGCAGCTGCAACTGGGGGATGGTGAGGCCCTGAAGCCGCTGCCGCAGCTCCGACTCAAGCCGTTTGCCCGAGCTGGCTGAACGGGCTTGCAGGGCATTGCGCTCCAGCACCGCCGCTTTGGTGCGGGCCCAGTCCCCCTCTCCCTCCAGGTGGATGGCCGCGATCACAGCCGCCAGCTCAGGCCTGAGCCCTGCCGCCGTGAAGCTGAGGCAGTAGCGGGACGGCTGCGGGATGGGACGGGGCAAGGAAACCAGCTGGCAGCGCCTGGCGAATCCTGGCACCGCGCAGGGCAAAGCGTCAGCCAAGAAGCCAGTCTCCGTGAGCGTTTGACGGCTGGAGCCTATGGCTAGTGGGCTGTGTCTGATTTATTGCTCATGCGAACAAGGAAAACTATGCGCAAGGTGCATTGAAATGCTGCTTCGGACTAGCTGACAGGCTGGATGCCTGCCTGCTTTGGTCGCTGAGGGGCTGTCGAAACAGGGGCTGGGGAGCGGATTGCCACCGGGACCGGCGCACACCCACCGGATCCCTCGGCCAGTCCTCACGCCGCGTCAAGGATCGGGCCAGGCGCCCCCAGGGGGGCGTCCTTGTCACGGCGCTACGGCCGGCCGCTGGGGGTGGGGTTCTCCGCCGTCCTGCCGATGGCTTCCCCCGCTTCCTCCTTCAGCCGCCACCAGCAGTCCCCAGCTCTCAGCCGTTCTGCCCTGCGTGCCCGTGATGCCCTGGTGCTGGAGCACCTGCCGCTGGCCGATGCCATTGCCTCAGTAGCTGCCCGGCGCCTGTTCCCGCTGGTGGAGCGGGAGGATCTGATCCAGGTGGCCCGGGAGGCCCTGGTCCGCTCCGCTCCCCGCTGCAGAGCAGGTGAGCCCGCTGGGCCCTATCTGCGCCGCTGCATCACCGGGGCCCTGCAGCACCACCTCCGCGATCGCGTCCGCTTGGTGCGAATCTCCCGCCGGGAGCATGAGAAGGGCACCTGCCCGCTCGGCCACACCAGCCTCGATGCCCAGGTTGATGGCGAGCACTCCCTGCTCGATCAGTTGGAGGCGCCCGCAGCCGAGCTGGCCTCAGGCAGTGATGCCGAGGAGCTGGCCGTAGAGCAGCTGGTCGAGCAGTTGCCCGCTGCCCAGGCCACCGCGTTGCGGCTCACCTTGCTGGAGGGCCTAACGCTGCGCGCCGCTGGGCTCAAGCTGGGCATCAGTGCCATGGCCGTGCAACGAGCCCAGAAGAAGGCCATCGCAGCCCTGCGCCTGCAGCTGGTGGGTGGGGGCTGAGGGCCCTGAAGCTCCGGCCTGTTCCTTCAGCGCACGCCCCTTGGCTGGCGGTGGATCGGCCGCACCACAGGCCGCAGCGACGGAGGGATTTGCAGTTGCTGTTCGGCCCAGTGGGCCGCCAGGGCTGCCAAAAGGCTGCTTCTGTCGCCGTGAATGCGGAGCATGGCGTGAGCTGAAAATGCAGGCCACCAGCATGATCTGGCTGAGCCGCTGCCCCAGTGAAAAGGGTGACAACACCGCGCAACCAAAGGCACAGGAGCGGCCATCGGAAGGCGCCGAGGCGTGTGCGCAGAGCCGCCAACCTCGCCAAGGCAATGCACCTGCATTACTTTGGTGTCAGGTTCAGCGGGCGGCCTGATGGCTCCTCTTTCCACTCCTGATGTTGCTGGCGCCTCCCTGGGCACCCCCAAGGACGAGGTGGAATCGGCGCTCACGGATCGCTATCAGACCACCGTGCCGCAACCGGTGCGGCGGGCTCTTGGTTTGCGCAAGCGCGACCGCATCCGCTACGCCTTCCGCGCCAACGGTGAGGTGGTGCTGCAACGCGTCAGCGCAGATTCAGACAACGACGACCCGGCACTGGCTCCCTTTCTGGCGCTGCTCGAGCAAGACATCGCCAACCATCCCGAGCGGCTGCAGGCCATCGATGCCGAGCTGGTTGAGCGGCTGCAGGATCTGGTGGGCGGCATCGAGGTTGATCTGGAGGAAGTGCTGCCAGACGAGGCGTGATCAACGGGTGGACGATTTATGCGCACCCCTTGTTTCTGGATCAGCTGGACGCGTTGATCGCTGAGGTGGACGCGTTGCGCGCCAAGGATCCACAGGGCTATGGCAGCAAAAACGCCAGCAAGCGCCTGGCGGCCATCACCCGCCTGATGCTCCAAGACATCCCCCAGGACCCCAGCCGCAAGGAGTATCAGCAGGGATCAACCCTTGGCGCTGCGCATCGCCACTGGCGACGCGCCAAGTTCTTTCAGCAATACCGCTTGTTCTTCCGGTTTCACACCCGCTCACGGCTGATCGTGTTGGGCTGGGTCAATGACACCGACACCAAGCGCGCCTACGGCAACAAGAGCGATGCCTACCGGGTGTTCCAGTCGATGCTGGCCAGCGGTCATCCGCCGGATGACTGGGGTCAGCTCTTGCAGGAAGCCACACAGGCCGCAGAACGCCTGCAGCAACTGAGGCATCGACTGCCCTGAACTGCCCCTGAAGCTGGCTTGCTCGGGGCTTTGCCCTCGTGCAAACAGCTGCTGCACGAGGTGCTCCTTCGGTGAGGGCAAGCCTCCAAGAGCGCAAATCGTGCAGGCCTACCCCCTAGTGGATCGGCACCGCGCAACCCTCTTCATGGTCTGGGCGGCCTCGGGTGCTGACGCGAGGCCGCCGCAATGGGGATCTGCCCCCCTGGCCACTGGCGACCCCGACGTGCCGGGAAGCGGCCTGTGCCGGCAGTCTTGTTGGCAGGGTGGGGGCTGGTGCCACCTATCGTCAAAACACGTCAGCAAAATGGCGTTTTCTTAACTGGTGTCAGCCGACGTGTCAGCTTCCCACGGCTTCCTGCAACCGCTGCCTCCTCCCGTAGAGCTGGAAACAGTGGCGGTCATGCGTTCTCTGGCCGCCGCCAACCGTGCTTTGGCGGAGCTCAAGGGACGGGCGGCCACGATCCCCAACCAAGGGATCCTGATCGACACCCTCGCCCTGCAGGAGGCAAAGGCCAGTTCCGAAATCGAGAACATCGTCACCACCCAAGATGAGTTATTCCAGATGGACCTGTTCCCGGACGGTCTGGAATCGGGTGCGGCCAAGGAGGTTGCCCGCTACCGGGATGCCCTCAAGCTGGGGCTGACGCAGCTGCTGGATACGGGCGGGTTGATCCGTAACGCCACGCTCATCGACATGTACCGGTTCCTGAAGGCACGCAGCGATGGTTTTCGCTCAACGCCAGGCACCGCCTTGAAGAACGATCGGACGGGGGAAGTGGTCTACAGGCCTCCACAGGATCGCAACGAGATCATCGCCGCAATGTCATCACTGGAGGCGTTCATCAATGATGATGAGCTCTGCCGTCTCGATCCACTGATCAAGATGGCACTCATCCATCATCAGTTTGAGAGCATCCATCCCTTTGCCGACGGAAACGGACGAATCGGGCGCATCCTGAACGTTCTCTACCTGACAAGAACAGGATTGCTGGACATCCCAATCCTCTACCTGAGCCGCCATATCAACCAGCACAAAGCTGAATACTACCGGCTGCTCCAATCCGTTCGAGAAGAAGGCGAGTGGGAGCCCTGGGTGCTCTATATGCTTGAGGCCGTCGAGAAGACCTCTAGAACGACCCTTGCGCTGGTGGAGGGAATCCGGAAGCAGATGGCAGATGTGAAGCAGCGCATGCGCACCCATCTCCCGAAGCTTTACTCCCAGGATCTGCTGAACAATCTCTTCCGTCACCCCTACACCAGGATTCAATTTGTCCGAGATGACCTGCGCGTGACCCGGCAGACAGCTGCCGAGTACTTGGAGCAATTGGTGGAGAAAGGTTTCCTAGAGAAGCACAAATCAGGTCGGAGTAACTACTACATCAATACAGCCTTGGTGGCCTTGTTCCTGCAGGTCTCAGAAGGCCCCTGACGCGCCATCGATTTGGCTTGGATCAATTATTTAGGCATGGCTCGGCCCTCTTGAGGGTCCGCAGCTAGGGCAAGGGACGGCCACGACTTCACTGCGCATCCTGATGAGGCAGCCCATCACTCTGCCCTGGACTGCTATTGCCTGGGGCCAGGAGGAGAGCTTGCTCGGGGCCTCTCCAGTCTGAGGCCTTCCTGTCGTCAGGCCTCCGCTGGGATCGGTCCCGTCGCTGCGCCGCTCTCGGCGCCGATCGTCATGGCCACACGCTCTGCTGCAGGCAACCCGGCTTCCGCGGAATCGCCGTTCTGCCGGCCTATCGCACCGGAAGGTGCGTTCTGCAAACCAGAAGAAGATCCGTTCCTGCTGCTGGAATCCACGCTCCGCTCCGTGCAGGAGATCCTGCTGCGCCGGCGCGGGCTTTCGCTGCGGCGCACCTGGATCGAGCAGCCCTATGGAGAAGAGGAGATCACCCTGCTGGAGGAAGAGGTGATCCCGGCAATCCAGCAGTGCCTGGCTCGCATCGATGAGCTCGATGAGCGGCTGCTGGCCGAGCAGGAGCTGCTGCGGCGCGCCCAGCTCGAGGCGCAGCGCCGGCTGATGCTGGCCTGAGGCCATCCCGGCCCGGCGGGCGTGATCAGCACGCAGCGCCGGGCCTCAGCTCAACACGTACACATCGCCGCTGGTCTGATCCAGATACAGATCACCCGGCACAGATCCGGGCACGGTTGTGGGTGCGCCACTGCCGGTGAACCAGCCGGTGCCGCGGTTGCCCTGGGGCCCGGCAGGACCCTCCACCCCCTGCAGCCCCTGGGGGCCGGGCTCTCCCTGCAGGCCTTGCGGTCCCTGCGGGCCGGCGATGCCTTGGGGTCCCTGGATCGAACCCCCATCCACCCAGGCGCTGCTGGTGGCGTCCCAGACGCGGAAGGAGTCATCCGCCTGCACGATGTAGGCATCGCCCTGGGCGGCATCGGCGGGCAGGTCCGCCACGGTGGCCACATGCCCCTTGAAGGTGATGCCCAGGCCCGGAGCACCCTGGATGCCCTGCTGGCCCTGCGGTCCTTCCGGGCCGGCAACACCCTGCATACCCGCTGGTCCCTGTGGGCCTTGCACGCCCTGGGCGCCATCGGCACCGGGTTGGCCCTGTACTCCCTGAGGGCCCTGCGGGCCGGGATCCCCTTGCGGGCCCTTGAGCGAACCGGAGGGAATCCAGGACATGGAAGAGCAACGGCCCTGTGGCCGGCGAGAGCACACCCCCTAGTGCCGTTGTTGCGCGCGTCTGAGCCCGGCTCAGTGCTGCAGCACCTGCCACCAGGAGCCGCGCAGCACCGTCACCGCTGTGCCGGCCACTTCTGAGCGGAAACGCAGGCTGAGGGTGCCGGCATTGGCGCCGTTCTCCACCGTGCCGCTCACCTGGGCCCTGAGCACCGAACTTCCGGCGGAGGTGGTGCCGATCAGGGGCGTGTCGTAGCTGCTGGCGGTGAGGTTGCGAAAGCTGGTGAGCGATTCACCGGTTACCAAGTTTTGGATCACCGCCTGCGGTGTGGCGGGGCCGGAGAGGGTGGTCACCAGGCCGGTGTTGTTGGCGCCGCTGGAGAAGTAGAGCTCCGCCGAAAAGGAGAGCACCTGTTGCGCCGCCAGCGGTGTGCTGAACAGGCTGAGCCAGCTGGTGTTGGAGGTAGTGCTGAGTGCCGCGGGCAGCCGCGCCACCCGCAGCATCGAGGGGCCCTTGAGGTTGGTGCTGCGTGTCCAGGGCATCAGCTCAGCTCCAGTTGGTAGAGAGCACCGCTGCGGGTGTCGAGATAGAAGTCGCCCGCTTGGGCATCAGGCAGCACACCGGGTGGCCCCTCGCCGCTCCACCAGCGGGTGCCGCCACTGCCCGGCGGGGTGGCCCAGAGGCCGTCGGCTCGCAGGAAGCGGCTGCTGGAGCCATCGCTGGCGGGTACGCCGCCGCTGCTGGTGCCGCCACTCCAGGGCTGCAGCTGCCACTGCTCGCGGCGCCGGCCATCAAAGGGTTGGCCCAGCAGGCCACTGCCGGGGATCAGCGGTTGAATCTCCCCCGGCGGTAGGGGTTGCGGTGGCGGCCAGATCGGGCAGCCCAGCAGATGCACCGCCAGCTCGGCGCTGATGCCGCTGCCGCTCAGTTCTGCCGAAACCTGCCAGTCCTGGGCGCAGGCATAGGCATGGCGCAGCCGCGGCGCGTTGTCGCCGCTGGGCCAGGGCCAGGTCTCAACGGTGCCGTCGCCCCAATCAAGCGTCAGCGCCGTTGGCACCGGCGGCCGGGCCTGGAGCAGCAGCAACACCGCGGTGCTGCCAGCTGGGTCCTGCGGCACGGGTGCCGCAGGCAGCCAGGCCAGCTCCAGCGGTGCGGCGGGGATGGGAGCGCGACGGTAGCCCTGCTGCTCCCATCGGGTCACCTCCACGGGAGGCACCCACACGCTCTCGCCAGGGCAGCCAAAAGGCGGCAGCAGACGAATCAGCTGCGGACTGGCTGCCGAGCTGCTCGCTTGGGATGGCAGGAGGGAGCGCACGGAAGCGATCACACCTCAAAGAAGCGGGTCGTCGAGCAGCAGCGCCTCGCCTGTGGCGCTGCTCTCAAGCTCCCAACTGGCAGCTCCCCCAGCCGCAGTGCTGGCTGGCATGGGTTCGGACGAGCTCGGCTCTGGCGTCTCTTCTGCCAGCGGCACCTCGATCACTGCTGCAGGCGCTGTCGGCTGCGGCGTGATCTGAACGCCGGTGGCGGCGGCGATCAGGGTCCAGCCCTGCTGCTGCCAGCCGCTCAGGTGCACCGGCCAGATGAAGCGCTCCTGGCTGCCGTCGCTGATGCGCACCAGGCCGGCCGGAACGGTGGGATCCACCAGGTCGTGGCGGGTCGCCGTGGCTGGTGCCACTTCGATCGCGGTGGGCTGCGCCGGCAGCGCCTCGGCTGCCGGTTCCTCTGCAGGGCTGGTGGAGCGTTTGCGGGCCATGGGCTCAAGCCGCGATGGTGGCCGTCAGGCCCGCGTGCATGCCCGCCGGGGTGGTCGGGGTCACGAGCGCCTTGGCAAAACACACCGCCGGCAGATCGAGGTTGGGCAGATCCGCCGGTGTGATCTGGATGTCATGGCCGGAAAGAAATGCCTCCACCCGGCCGCCTTCTGCCGGTAGGGCAACGCGGACAGCACTGATCCAGCTGCCGGTGGTGCCATCGCGCAGCACCGGTGCCAGCAGCAGCTCCACCTCCACCGCGGCAGGCGCGCCGGGATGGGAGGCCACCAGCGAGAAGCGGGAGGCCGCATCGAGCTTGGTGTTGAGCAGCACCTCCTCACCGGAGAGGAAGGTGTGCTCGCTGTTGCGGATGGCGCTGCGGTTCGTCCACCCCACCAGGGTGGTCTCCGCATCGATCAAGGGGTTGCCGTTTGTGAGGGCCATGGCTCAGGCAGCGGGGGTGATGTTGAACAGACGGCCGGCGGCGCGGGGCTGCAGCACGGCAAAGCCCACGTACCAATCCACGCGGGTGCGGAACACCGGGGCATCGGGCACCTCGCCCAGATCCCGCACCGAGATGCCATAGCGGCCCTGGAACGGGCCCTGCAGGCCGGTCACGCCCTGATCGCCAAAGGTGCAGCAGTAGATCGAGCTGGTGCCGCCCGCCTCGTCGTAGCCCATCACCTCGACGCCCTGGGCATCGCGGTCGACGGTGAGGATGTCGCAGTCCTGGTAGCGGTGCACAGTCATCCCGTAGGAGTTGGTGCTGGTCTGATACACACCACCGCCGATGGAGGCGCGGGCGAGGGCATTGAGCTGGCGGCGCATCGCCTTGCTCATCACCAGCACCTTGCTGCCGCCATAGGCATTCACCGAATCGATCAGCTCATCGAGCCGATCGAAGTTCAGCGGTGCACCGGGGATAGCGCCGGAGGCGTTGTTGATCGCCATCGGGTTACCAGGCGGCAGCCGCTTGCTCAGCCCGTCGAAGGCGCGCGGGTTGCTGGCGGTGTCGCCGTTGATCACGGTCGCCTCCAGCGTCAGGCGCATCGAGCGCACCTTCATCTCGATCTGGCTGGCGCGGGCTTCAGGGCCCATCAGGTCCACGATCGAGCGGTCCACATCCACGTCACCGCCGAAGAGGTGCACCGCTTCTGCGCGCTGGTCCACCACGCCGTAGCTCTGGGTGTAGCCCTCGTTCACGGCGCGGAAGCCCACCGAGGGCAGTTCCTGCTCGGCGGAATAGAAAAGGCCGCTGCCGGCGATGTTCATGAACGGCAGCCGGGCGAGCAGTTCGCCCTCCGAGAAGGTCTTGAGCACCGCGAGGTGCTCTAGACGGTGCTCGTATTTGGCTGCCTAGATCAGGGTGAGGCCCATGGCACAGGTGGGGCCAGGCCCCAGTGATGTCAGGGGCTATTGCCGAGCAGCTCAAGGAGCGTTTTGGGCCGTCGCCCTTCCCTTCAGAGTTGCTCCAGTGGGGTCTGCCGGCCTGGAAGCGTGTTGATGGCCACTCTTCTGCTGCTCCGGTAGCTCTGCCAGAGCACCACCAGCAACCGGCCGATCAAGGAGCGGGGGTGCTTGCGCTCACGAGCGGCAGAGCTCCAAAGCCCCCGGCTGATCAGCCAGCGTTTGATCGCTTCCAAGAAGCGACCTCGGCGGCTGGCGAGCCAGAGAGAACGCTCGAGTTGCTGCCGCCTGAATTCGCGGCGCTGGTGGATTTCGCCCATCACGATGCCGTGCAACTCCCAATCCACCGATGTCCTGGAGTGCTGCCGGTAATGGGCATCGAGCTCCAGCAGCTTTTCGTCCTCGAGATTGCGCGCAAGCCGGCAGTAGTGCTCGTGGCTCTCAGGCAGGAGGCACATCAGCCGTTATGGGTGACCTGTCCCACAGTCTGCGCCGAATGCAACTGACTGGATTGGCGAAACGGCAACAGCAGAGGACTGCCCTGCTGCCATGTCTGCAAGCTCTTCCGATCCAGCTGCCGTCACGCCTGCTCCCCAGGCGCCGTTCAGTGCTGAACGCTGGCGCCAGTTCTGGGACCACTGGAAAGCTCAGCCTCAGCAACTGGACGGTATCGAGCAGTTGCGCCAGGCGGTCATGGCGGCCGATCCACAGGTCCTCATGGAGGCCGCCCCATGGCGGCAGACCTTCTCCTCGGCGCCGCCGGCTCCGGCCCATGCCAATCCGCTGCCGGTGGCCTGGGAGAACCAGAACGACAACGCCTCAGGCACCGGCTACCGCGAGTGCTTCTCCAGCAGCTGCGCCATGCTCGCCCGCTTCTGGGGCAAGGTCAGTGGCGATGACGCCTACAACGTCATCCGTGCTCGCTATGGCGACACCACCTCGGCAGAAGCGCAGTTGGCGGCGTTGCGGTCCCTGGGGCTGACCGCCAACTTCGCCACCAACGGGCAGCGCGCAACGCTGGAGGAGCAGATCAAGCTGGGGCGGCCAGTGGCGGTGGGCTGGCTGCACCACGGCCCCGCCTCAGCCCCCAGCGGCGGCGGTCACTGGAGCGTGGTGATCGGTTTCACCGATGCCGGCGCCATCCACAACGACCCCAACGGTGAGGCCGACCTGGTCCATGGCGGCTACACCGCCAACACCAACGGCGCCTCTCAGCACTACAGCTGGAAGAACTGGCTGCCGCGCTGGCAGGCCGATGGTCCCGGCACCGGCTGGCTGCTCACCTGTCATCCC
>NZ_JAGQBE010000007.1 GCF_024345475.1 Cyanobium sp. T1B-Tous | reverse complement strand
CGCGGCAAGCTCACCAATGCCTTGCTGGGGCTGTCGTCCAGCTGCGAGGCCGCGGGCCAGCGCAGTGGGCTCTGCGCCCTGGCCGATCAGGCGGTGGTGCAGACGGGGTGGTCGATGGCGTTCATGGATGCCACCGCCCACCGGGTGCTCGATCTCATCCAGGCGAAGCCGACTCCCTAGGGCTCAGCTCACGAGCCCTGAATCAGGCCGAAGCCCTTTTTCTGTTGGGGTTTGTCCTTGTCCTTGCTGGGGGCCACCGTGCGGGTCTGCTGTTTGCAGAAGGGCATCACGTCCTGACCGGCCCGGTTGAGGGCTTCGCGGCGCTCATAGGTGTTGGTGGGCGCCGGTTTGGCCCGTTCCCGGATCGCCCAGATGGCGTCCTTGCAGCTGGCCCCCAGGCGGGGATGGTCCATCAGCGGATCGGCCATGGTGCGTGCCTTGTCGCAACTTTCGGCCGTGTTCTCCCGGCCGCAGATGAAGGTGTTGAGCTGGATGTCGCGCAGCTGCTCCATCGAGGGGTAGGGCGGATCCTGGGGGGCGGCCTGCAGGGGGGCGGCCAGGCCGACCATCAGTCCCAGGCTGAGCACACGGCCAAAGGCTGGGGCCAGGCCAAAACCGGTGGCGGGATGGAGCTGGTGGGGAGCCATGGTGTGAGCGGGGCGGCCCCCATCATGGCGGGGCCGGCAGCGTCGCCAGCCCCTGGCGCAGCGGCTGCTGCTGGTGGATCCAGTGGGCGGCGACCGCAGGCCCCACGATCGGGGCGGCCAGGGCCAGGCCACAGCGGAGCCAGGCCTGATCGCGCAGCAGCTCGCCCCGGCTGGCCTCGGCGGCCTGGAGGTGCTGCAGCGCGGCGATTTCCGGTTGCCGCTCCGCCGCGATGGCGGCCAGCCCCCGATCGAGGGCGGCTCCGGTGGCCCCGCTGCGGAGCAGGGGCACCAGGTGCACGCTGGCCACCCAGGCATCGCGCAGGGCCATGTTGATCCCCTGGGCCCGCACCGGACTCATCGGGTGGGCCGCATCCCCGAGCAGCAGCAGGCCCGGCCGCCACCACGGCGCCGCCAGCCCCACCTGCACCGCCAGGCGGGTGGGGCCACTGAGGCCGGCATGCCCCTGCCGCAGCCAGGCCGCCAGCTCGGGTGGGCACAGGCTGGCCATTCGCTCGAGCCAGCCGTCGCTGGCGAGGGCCGGCACGGGGGCACCCTTCGCCAGCACCCAGCCGATTTGCAGGCCTCCGGCGGCGCTTTCGAAGGCGCTGAACACCCCTGCGGCGCCCACCAGGGTGGTGAAGCAGCCGTCCAGGGGCGTGGGTTCGGGGCAGGCCAGCTGGAACCAGAGCAGATCGATGGCACTGGGGGCTCCCTCCAACTCCAGGGCGGCCTTCTGGCGCAGCAGGGAGGAGCGGCCATCGCCGCCGATCACCAGGTCGGCCTCGAGCTGGTGCCCGCCGCGCAGCTGCACACCCGCCACGCGACCATCCCGCCAGAGCAGGTCGACCACGGGCTGGCCCCGCTCCAGGGCGAAGCAGGGAGAGGTGGACGCCTGCTTCAGCAGGGCCTCCAGCAGGGCCGGCTGACTCACCAGGGTGCAGGGCCGCTGGGGATCCCCGCCGAGGGGTTCGCGGGCGGTGAACAGATGGCGGCCGTTGACCACGAAGCGCCAGCCCTGGAGCGCCCGCTGGGGCAGGGCGGCCAGCAGGTGGCTGAGCCCCATGGCGGCCAGGGCCTCCAGGCCCGAGGGCATCAGGGCTTCGCCGCGAAATTGGCGTTGCAGGCTGGTGCTGGCCTCCACCAGGGTGACGGCCACACCGGCGCGGGCCAGCAGCAGGGCGAGGCAGGCACCGGCCGGCCCGGCGCCCACCACCACGACCCTGGGGGCCGGGTTCAGCGGCTCACTCAAACGAAGGAGTTGTAGTTGCGCGTGCCGCCGCTCACCGGATCCACATGCCCCATCAGCTGGCTTTTCTTGGCCAGGAGATACTCCACCAGCTCCTGTTGCACGGCCAGCAGCTCCTTGGTGCAGCCGCGGAAGGCGGCGCGGTGGCGGATTTCGTCGTGCCGGGTGTGCAGATCCCGCAGCATCAGCTGGATGGCATCCAGGGTGGCCGACGTGTTGCGGGAGGCCGGTGGGGCATCCGAGGCACGCTCCGTTCCACTGACCATGGCCACAGCACTGAGGGGAGGCCCCAGCGTAGGGGTGGCCCGCCTGGATGACTGCTGCCGATCAGCAGTCGCCGAACAAGGTGCTCGACACCTGGTGGAAGGTGTCGAAGGCGTCCTGGTGGTCGAGCCCGCTCACCGCCAGGGAAACGGTCTGCTGGCGGGGGTTGCACTCCACCGCCAGGCTCACGGCGCGGGCGCCATGGTCGGCGTGGAAAGCGGCGCTCTGGCCGTCGGCGGCGTAGAGGGTTTCCGGGGCGTGGGTGAAGCCGAGCTGGTTGGCCAGGAGGCTGATGCCGGCGAGGGATTCGCTGAGGCTGCCCTCGCAGCGGATGGCTGTGGTGTACACCACCGGCGCGGCGGGGGTGGTGTCCTCCGCCGGGAGGATCAGGGAGCCAGCCAGCGACTTCATCAGGCTGCTGGTCTTCACCAGGGTTTTCATCGGTGTCGCTGACCCGTCCGCACCGCCGGATCGTAGGGGCAGATCACCAGATGTGGTGTTCAGGGTTTTCACATGGCCTACTGGTGGTGGTTGGTGTGCCCATCCCCTTCGCCTCTCACCTGCGTTGCACCCCACTGCCGCACCGGTTCCGCTGCCGCTCCTGCTTGCGGGCCAGCCGCTCGGTGATGCCCAGCTCGGCCCCCTTCCAGAGCCGGTCGATTTCGGCGGTGAAGTGCGCGGCGAGCAGGGGGGAGTCGAACACGAGCAGGGTTTCGTCGTTCTGATGGGCGGCCGAGGGGCTCCAGTTGAAGGAGCCGGTGATCACGGTGCGGTGGTCGATCACAGCCACTTTGTGGTGGAGCTTGTCGCCACTGGCCAGCCGCGGTGTGCCCACCCCATCGAGGGGGCGCTGCCAGGGGCGGTTCGCCGCCTCCAGGCCGCAGCGGTGATCGGGCAGCTGGGTGCCGAGCAGGTCGAGCACCTCGCTGAAGGCCCGGTTGGCGAAGCCGGGATCGGCCAGCAGCCGGATGGTCACCCCTTGCTCCTGCAGGTGGGCCATGGCATCGGCCAGCCGCTGCTCCGACAGCACGAACAGGGCCATGTCCAGGTGTTTGCGGCTGCTCGACAGCAGCTCCTCCAGCAGCCGCAGCCCCTGGTGGGGATCGCTGCGGCGATGGGGCGCGAACACCAGCGTCACGGGTGTTGCCCCCACCATCAGCTGCTGGGGGCCGCCGCCGCCCTTGCCCAGCCCGAAGCGGCTGTCAGTCAGCCCACCGGGCCCATCGCCCCACATGCGCTCGAATTCGGCGGCAAAGGCGCCGGCTAGCTCGTGGCTGCGTAGCCGCAGTAGGTGGTTCACGTTGCCGCGGCTGCGCTCGGCGCCGGGATCGCCGTGGATGCAGGAGGGCGTGAAATTGGCCGAGCCGGTTACCACTACCGCCCGGTCGACCACCATGAATTTGTGGTGCATCAGGCCACTGCCCGCGCTGCCGTCGGCGGTGTCGTCGATCACGGGCACGCCGGCCCGTTGCAGGATCGCCACCGCATCCCCCCAGCCCAGGGCCTTGAGCTGTTCATGGCGGGTGCGCTGATGGGGCACCAGATCGGCCGGGTGCTCCTGGCTCCAGGGGGTGCTGTAGGTGTTTTCCAGCACCACCTTCACCGTCAGCCCCTCGCGGTGCCGCGCCGCCAGGGCTTCGGCCACCTGCGGCAGCGACAGCTCCTGCACCGCCACCAGGATTTCCCGCCGGGCCGCGCGGATGCTCGCCAACACGAAGGCCTCCAGGTCGTCGCCCTGGCGCCACTGGCCGCTGATGGGGCTGCGGTAGCGGCTGGTTTCGCGGTGATTGAAGGCCAGCTCGATGCCCTCGGGCAGCGGCTTGGGCCGGGCGGGCTGGCCCAGCAGCTGGGCCTCAGCACTGCAGCCACTGATCACCGCAGCCAGCAGGGCGCACCAGCCGAACGGCCCAGGGGCGGCCCGGCGGGGGTGAAGGTTGCCGATAGGACCCTGAAGCGGCGCCCTTCAGGGTTCCCACAGGTGCTCGGCCGGGGCCTGGCTGAATCAGTGGTGGCCGGGCATTTCGGCGCTGCGCAGCATCACGACAAACCAGGCGGTGCCGATGAGCACGGCGCTGAGCATGGCCGCTGGCAGACCAAGGCGCATCAGCACCACCGGCACGATCAGGGGAAAGGCCAGGGCCCCAGCCATGGGGGTGAGGGCTACGGCGGTGCGTTTCAGATCCATGGTGCGGTTCAGAACCACTCGTTCACCGCCTTGTCGGCGGGGTTGCTGTTGTCTTCCGGGGTGGAGCGGCTGAACTCCAGGGTGATGTTGCGCTTCTGCTCGCCATCGGCCGCCACGGCTTCGATCGGATAGAGCTGCTGGCCGTCGCGGAAGGGCACCTGCACCCGGAAGGTGCCGTCGGCGGAGAGGGGCACCTCTTCGCCGCCGATGGTGAGGCGCGCCGCCGGATCGGTGGCGCCGTAAACGATCAGCTCGGCGTCAGCCACCAGCCAGAAGGAGCGCTGCCGGGCGGCCACGCCACCCCGGCCCGACTCGTTGCGGCCACTGGCCCAGAGGCCGGCGCCGGAGGCGTTCAGTTCGCTGGTGTCGATCCCAGCCTCTTCCAACTCGTGGAAGGCCTCGGAACCACGACCCAAACGGCGCCAGCGGGCCGTTGCAGTTTGGTAGAGGCGCTCGTGCAGGCCGGAATCGGCCGCTTCCATCGGCGTGGGCAGGGTGGAGGGAGCGGTGTCCAGCGAGAAGGGCACGAACTGATCGAGGATCTGTTCGCTGGGGTGCAGGGCGGGCACCCGGGCCACCGACGAGAAGGCCAGGGAAATCCAGCCGCCGCCGGATCCCTTGCGGTAGCCCAATTCCACCCGGTAGTCGCGGTCGCTCAGGGGCACCGGCAGGTACCACTCGGTGGCATAGCTATCCACCACCACTTCCTGCAGGGTGTGGGGGTGGGCGGAGCCTCCGGCCAGACCGGTCACATCGGCCACCCGCAGGCACAGCTGGGAGGCACCGGAGGCCAGGGCCTGGGCCCGGTCGGCTTCGGAGATTTCCCAGAACACGTAGGCCCACTGGGGGTCGCGGGGCAGGAACACCACATTGGTGTGGGCCAAACTGGGCCGGGGAGCAGGGGGGAGCTCGGCCTCAATCGCCTTGAGGCTCCGGGGCGTGTCGTCCTGCCGCTGGTTGATGGCCTCCAGCAATTCGTCCTTGGATTTGCGGCTGTACAGGCTCACCCCCAGGTCACTGGCGACCTGGCGGAGCTGCCGCAGGGTCATGCGGGCCAAGGAGGTGAGGGCCTGGGTCACAGCGACAGATTTCTTTTGGGATCAGTGTGAATGACTTTCCCATCCCCGGTCGGCTTTGCCGCCAGCCGTCAGCATCCACTGACCGCTGGGGCGCCCTGGCGGCCATGAAAAAGGCGGCCCTGGGGCCGCCTGAACTGCTGCTGCCGCAAGGCCTCAGCGGCCGATGCTGCGGTAGGGCACCTTGGAGAGGTAATCCATGCTGGTGTTGCCGGAGGCGCCACCTTGGCTGCGCATGGCCGGCAGGTTGCGCACCCAGGGCAGATAGTCCTCGGGGAAGCCACCACGGCGCTGGCGGGACCGGGCCGGAATGCTCTTGGCGGCACCACCGGTGTACACCACCTGGGGGAAGCCCAGGATGCCGCGGTAGTAGGCCTCGTAGCGGGGGCTGGTGATGTTGAACGGGGTCTCGCCCAGGTCCCGGGAGCCCACCACCCGGTTGCGGTGATAGGGAACCGTGTCGTAGCCGAAGGCTTCCAGGTATTCCTGGCTGTCGAGGATGTCGTCCACCATGCCGCGGACGCCGCGGGTCATCAGCACGGCCGACCAGGCGATCTCTTCGGATTTGCCGTGGGTGGTGCGACCCAGCAGCTTCTCCACCAGGTGGCGGACTACCCGGTAGTTGCTGTTGAGGTTGTAAAAGCTGCGATTAAAGGTATCCGACAGGCACAGCGAGCGGATGAAATCCCGCACCGTGATCTGACCATTGCGTAGCTGCGACTCCAGACTGCGGTCGCGGTCGACCTTGAAGGCGTGGAAGAAGATCTGGCGGTAGGCCGCTTCAATCACGAACTTCTGGTTTTCGCGGTCCATGGCCTTGTCCATGGACATGGCTTTCGGGTCCTCATCCGAGCCCACCCTCAGCGGGTTGACCCGCGAGTTGTTGGTAGTGGGCGCGTACTTCAGGAGGGGCAGGGCCACACGACATCAGCATCCGTCGTTGCAGATGGTAGAAGTGCGGCTGGGCCTGGGTTCGGCCGCCTCAGGCAGGGCTCACAGTCCGTAACGTTCGTCACCAACCCAGCGGCGACAGCGTGCCCCCCGCCGCGGGCTCTTCGGCTGCCCTGGCTGCGGCCGGGCCAGGCACGTCCAGCACCCGGGTTTCCACGCAGAACGAGGCCGTGTTGGAGAGGCCCTCCACGGTGCTGGTGCGCAGCCGCACATCCGGCCCGGCGAAGCTGAATCGCTCCAGGCTGTTCATCGTTTCGTAGCTGGTGGTGAGCAGCAGGCCATCCCGCCCATCCATGGCGAAGTGCCCGGCCACGGGAGCCGTTTCGGCATAGCCCCGATCGCGCAGCAACAGGCCTGCCCGACCCCGTTCATCGGTGGGGATCAGGCCGAACACGCTCTCCCCCTCGTGGGCTTCCCCGGCCTTGTCCCAGGCCATCGAGGCGTTCCAGGTGACCCGGCAGCCGCCCACAAGACGGCCGGGGTCTTCGCCGTGCAGTTCGGCGATGGCGATCAGACGGGGGTCGTGGGCGTCCAGTTCCACCACCTCGATGAAGGAGCCCCCCGCTTCAGCGCGCCGGTGCAGCAGGTGGTGGCTGCTGCGCTGGGAGCGCCAGCGGCCGCAGCTCAGTTGAAAGAAGCTGAGGGCATCGGGGATCGACGCGGAACGGGTGTCGCTCACGGGGGCGCGGTTGTTGCCGTGATGATCGCAAGGCGTGGTGCGGAGTGGTGGTGGCGATCGGCGTGGCGGCGGCCCTGCTCGCCGCCCTCTGCTGGACGGTGAGCAGCAGCCTCTGGCGCCGCCTGCCCACCTCGCTGGGCCCGGCCGAGCTCAACCTGCTCAAAAATCTGATTGCCCTGACCCTGCAGCTGCCCCTGCTGGTTGGGGCTGCCGCTTCCCTGCCGGCGGGGCCCACCCTGTTGCTGCTGCTCAGTGGGGTGCTGGGCATCGCCCTGGGCGACAGCTTCTATTTCGCTGCCCTGCGCCGGTTGGGCACCCGCCGCACCCTCACCTTTGACGCCGGGGGGCCGGCCGTGACGGCGGCGGCGGGCAGCCTGCTGCTGGCGGAGGTGCCCGGGCCGCAGCAGTGGCTGGGCATCGGCCTGATCAGCCTGGCGGTGCTGCTGGTGGCCCTGCAGCGTCCCGATCGCTCGCCAGGGGGAGTGGCGGAGCTGCGGCTGGGGGTGGTGCTGGCCCTGGCGGCCCTGGGGTGTGGGGGTGCCGGCGCCCTCCTGGCCCGCGCCGCCCTACGGGCTTCGGCCCTGGATCCGTGGCTGGCCTCCACCCTGCGGCTGGCGGCGGCCACCCTGGTGTTGTTGCCGCTGACGGGGCGCCTCTGGGGCCACCTGCGCCGGCCGCGGCCCCGGCCGAACACCAGGCGCTGGCCCCTGGTGCTGGTGGCCACCCTGCTGGGCACCACGGCGGGCATCGGCTTGCAGCAGCTTGCCCTGGCCTCCTTGCCTGGCGGGCTGGCGGTGGCCCTGCTGGCCACCGCGCCCGTGATGGCGGTGCCGCTGGCCCCCCTGGAGGGAGACCGGCCTGGAGCGCTGGGCGTTGGGGCGGCCCTGCTGGCCCTGGCGGGGGTGGTGCTGGTGGCGCTGTCCTAGGGGCTGGCCCCAGGCGGGGGCTGGCTGAGGCGTTGGTTCGCCTCCCGGGTGGCCCAGGCGGTGAGGTCGCCCAATTCCAGGCTGAGGGGAGGGCGATCCAGCTCCGCGGCCAGCTGGGCCAGTTGAAAGCCGGTGGCCTGCAGTTGGCCGCTGAGGGCCTCGATGAAGGCCGTGTCGGTGGCGATCGAAGGCTGGTGCGCCGTCCAGGCGCGGATGGCATCGAGGGTGGGCAGGGCCCCGCTCTGGGGCCGTGGGCCGTCGTCGTCGGTGGTGTCGGCGGTGGCGATGGCCTGGAGGGTGCGCAAGCCGTGGGCCAGCAAGCGCAGGTGGTGGCGCTCGAGGCCTGGCAGCAGGGTCGATTCCAGCTCGGCCAGTTCGGCCGGGCTCAGCGGGCCCTCGCCCGTGCTGGCTGGAACCTCAGCCGTCACAGCTGGGGATCAGGCGGAAACCGCAGGAGTGGCCCTTCTCCAGCCGCCAATGCACCCGGTCCACCTGGCAGTCGGGAAAGGTGTGGCGGATCAGCTGCAACTCCTGGTCGCAGACGCAGGGGAACTGTTCGGCAATGCGCATCACGGAGCAGTGAAATTCACTGATCACCCAGGCCTGGTCGTGGTCGGGATCCGGGCTGCACTCCGCCACGTAGCCCTCCTGACGGCGCAGCTCCACGAGCCGATCCAGCCGTTGGGCGAGCGGTCCATCGCCGATCCGCCCGCGGTAGACGGTGGCCTGCTGCAGGGCCTGCTGTTCCAGCAGCTTCTGCAGGGTTTCTGCCGGCAGGTTGCCGGCCATCGACTGCAGCAGGCCGAGGGCGAAATGGTCGCTGCCATCGGGAAAGTGTCCTTGTCCCTTGATGGTGAGGCGCCAGCGGTTGCTGGGCCGCCCCGGGCCTTCCTGGGCTGGGCTGGCTTCCACCAGACCGTCATCTTCCAAACTGCGCAAGTGACGGCGCATCACCTGCACCGACACCGTGAGGTGGTCGGCCAGCTCGCCCGCAGTGGCTTCGCCCTGGCGCAACAGCACGGTGAGGGCTGCCTCCCTGGTGGGCGCCGATTCGGCTGGCGGATGAGACATCTGGGGGATGGCGCCCATGGCAGTCGCCGACATCCACACGATGCCACGTCCCCACGGTGGTTGGGGATGGGCTGACGCCAGTGCCCGGGCCCGTGCCCTAGGCTCGTCAAGGTAACGAAACGCTCGTGTTTCGTAACTAGGCCCTTCCGCACCAGGGTCTCTTCGCGTTCCGATCACCACCCCCTTCGAGCCATGTCCGACGCCGCGGCCAGCCCGACCTCCGACAGCCTGGAGGTGATCCGCAAGTTCGCCGAGACCTACGCCCAGCGCACCGGCACCTATTTCTGCAGCGATCCCGGAGTCACGGCCGTGGTGCTGGCCGGTCTGGCCAAGCACAAGGACGAGCTCGGTGGCGCCCTGTGCCCTTGCCGTCACTACGAAGACAAGGAGGCCGAGGTGTCCCAGGCGTTCTGGAACTGCCCCTGCGTGCCGATGCGGGAGCGCAAGGAGTGCCACTGCATGCTCTTCCTCACGGAAGACAACCCATTCCGTGGGGAGCAGCAGACGATTTCCCTGGATGACGTGAAAGCCCTTACTGCCGGCTGAGTCGGCTGACCGCGATGAGCACCGCAACCGTTGGCGATCTGGTTTCGCAGCCGTATAAGCACGGCTTCGTTACCGACATCGAAACCGAAAAGATCGCCAAGGGCCTCAGTGAGGACGTGGTGCGATTGATCTCCTCGAAAAAGGACGAGCCCGACTTTTTGTTGGCCTTCCGCCTGCGGGCCTACCGCCAGTGGCTGCAGATGGACGAGCCCAACTGGGCGGCCCTGGGGTATCCGGGGATCGATTACCAGAACATCATCTATTACGCGGCGCCCAAGCAGCAGGAGAAAAAAGCCAGCCTCGACGAGGTGGATCCCAAGCTGCTGGAAACTTTTGAAAAGCTGGGAATCCCGCTCAGCGAGCAGAAGCGCCTCTCCAATGTGGCCGTCGATGCGGTGTTTGACAGCGTTTCGATTGCCACCACCTACAGGGAAAAGCTGGCCGAGCATGGGGTCATTTTCTGCTCCATCAGCGAAGCGGTGAAGGAGCACCCCGATCTGATTGAGCAGTATTTGGGCACGGTTGTCCCCAGCAACGACAACTACTTCGCTGCGCTCAACTCGGCCGTTTTCAGTGACGGCTCGTTTGTCTTCATTCCCAAGGGCGTGGAGTGCCCGATGGAGCTTTCCACCTACTTCCGCATTAACTCGGCGGATACGGGTCAGTTTGAGCGCACCTTGATCGTGGCCGAAGAGGGGGCGTCCGTGAGCTACCTGGAAGGGTGTACGGCGCCGATGTTTGACACCAACCAGCTGCATGCGGCCGTGGTGGAACTGGTGGTGTTGGACGACGCGTCCATCAAATACTCCACGGTGCAGAATTGGTATGCCGGCGATGAAAATGGTGTCGGCGGGATCTACAACTTTGTGACCAAGCGCGGCCAGTGCCGCGGCGACCGCAGCCGCATCAGCTGGACCCAGGTGGAAACCGGTTCGGCGATCACCTGGAAATATCCCAGCTGCGTTCTGCAGGGGGCCGATTCCGTGGGTGAGTTCTATTCCGTGGCCCTCACCAACAACCGCCAGCAGGCCGACACGGGCACCAAGATGATCCACGTGGGCCCCCGCACCCGCTCCACGATCGTGAGCAAGGGGATCAGCGCAGGCCATTCCTCCAACAGTTACCGCGGCCTGGTTCAGATCGGTCCCAAGGCTGTGGGTGCCAAGAACTACAGCCAGTGCGATTCGATGTTGATCGGCGACCAGGCTGCGGCCAACACCTATCCCTACATTCGCTCCCAGCAGCCCGATGCGGCGGTGGAGCATGAGGCCAGCACCTGCCGCATCTCCGCCGACCAGCTCTTCTATCTCCAGACTCGGGGCATTGGCTTTGAAGAGGCGGTGTCGATGATGGTCAGTGGCTTCTGCCGCGACGTCTTCAACCAGCTGCCGATGGAGTTCGCCGCCGAGGCCGACAAGTTGCTGGCCCTCAAGCTCGAGGGATCCGTGGGCTGACGTCCCGGTTCCCATCTGTGTTCTGTTGTTTCCTCTGACTGCCCTCCGTGATCCGTCCCGACGCCCCCCTGCTGCTTGAGATCCGGGATCTCCACGCCCGTGTGGAGGACCAGCCGATTCTCAAAGGCGTCAACCTGACCCTGCGTGCCGGTGAAATCCATGCGGTGATGGGCCGCAACGGCAGTGGCAAAAGCACCCTCTCCAAGGTGCTGGCGGGCCATCCCGCGTACACCGTCACGGCGGGATCGGTGACCTACCGGGGGGCTGACCTGCTGGAGCTCGACCCGGAGCAACGGGCCCGCATCGGCCTGTTCCTGGGGTTTCAGTACCCGGTGGAGATTCCCGGGGTGAGCAACCTGGAGTTTCTGCGGGTGGCCACCAATGCCCGCCGGGCTGAGCGGGGTGAGGACGAACTCGACACCTTTGCCTTTGAGGATCTGGTGCGGGAGCGGCTCAAGGTGGTGCAGATGGATCCCGCCTTTCTGGAGCGGAGCGTCAATGAAGGCTTCTCCGGCGGCGAGAAGAAGCGCAACGAGATTCTGCAGATGGCGCTGCTCGAGCCCCTGGTGGCCATCCTCGACGAGACCGATTCCGGCCTCGATATCGATGCGCTGCGGATTGTGGCCGACGGGGTCAGCCAGTTGGCGGGTCCCGACAACGCCACCCTGCTGATCACCCACTACCAGCGCCTGCTGGATCTGATCACCCCCGACTACGTGCACGTGATGGCCGCGGGCCGGATCCTGCGCACCGGTGGCAAGGAGCTGGCCCTGGAGCTGGAGCGCACCGGCTACGACTGGGTGGATCAGGAGTTGGCCAACCTCGAGGCCACCGGTGAGCGCGAACCGGTGGAGGTGGCCTGATGCCAGCTGTCGCGTTGCCGGCAACCGCTGAGTGGTTGGCCGCTCTGGCGGGGGAGCCCCTGCCCGGACGCCGTCAGGAGGATTGGCGCTTCACCGACCTGGCGGCCCTGCAGGCCGTTGCCCCCCAGTTCTGGGGTGGCTCCGACCCCTTGGCCCATGTCGTTCTTCCCGCCGGCGTGACCCGTCTGGCTGGGGCCGAGGTCCCAACCCTTCGTGATCAGACCCTGCAGGCCACCGGGAGTGCGGCCGCCTGGACGGTGCGGCTCAACCAGGGTGCGTCGCCCCATGGCCTGGCGCTGCGGGTGAGCGGAGCCGCCGGCCCCCTCCAGCTCCAGCTCGATGCCGGCGACGGCCCCGGGCTGCTGGCGCTGCAGCTGCTGCTGGTGCTGGAGGAGGGGGCCAGCCTGGAGCTGTTGCTGCACCACTCCTCCCGGGGAGCCAATGCCACCAGCCTGGTGACCCTGGCCCAGCTGGCCCGTGGCGCCCGCCTCAACCTCGGCGTGCTGGCCGCCGGTGATGCCCGCGCCAGCCTGCTCAGCCACCTGGCGATCAGCCAGGCCCCTGCCAGTGAGCTGAAGCTCACCACGGCCGTGGGGGGCTGGGGACTCAGCCGGCTGGAACCCCGGGTGTGTCAGATCGAGGGGGCCGCCCAAACCCGTCTGCGGGCCCTGCAGCTGGTGGATGGCCAGGAACTGGCGGATACCCACAGCCAGGTGAGCTTCGGGGGCCCCGAGGGCGAGCTCGACCAGCTCCACAAAGTGGTGGCCGATGGCGCCGGCCGCAGTGTGTTCAACGGGGCGGTGCGGGTGCCCCGGCAGGCGCAGCAGACCAACGCCGCCCAGCTCAGCCGCAGCTTGCTGCTCTCGGAGCGCGCCCGGGTGGACACCAAGCCCGAGCTGGAAATCGTGGCGGACGATGTGAAATGCGCCCACGGGGCCACCGTGAGCCGTCTGCAACAGAACGAACTGTTCTATCTGCAGAGCCGGGGCATCGGGGCTGACCAGGCCTCCAAGTTGCTGCTGCGCGGCTACTGCGAGGAGGTGCTGCGGGAGTTGCCGGCGGGCGCTGCGGCCTGCCATCCCCTGCAGCTGCTGCTGCCGGAGCGCCCATGACCATGACCGCCGCCTCCCCGCCCACCCCCGGAGCCGATGCCGTGGCCGCGGCGCCCGATCTTGCCGCCCTCACCCGGGCCGATTTCCCCCTGCTGGCCCAGACGGCCTGCCTGGGTCAGCCCCTGATCTACCTGGATCACGCCGCCACCAGCCAGAAGCCCCGCCAGGTGCTGGCGGCCCTGCAGCACTACTACGACCACGACAACGCCAACGTGCATCGCGGCGCCCACCAGCTCAGCGCCCGCGCCACCGAGGGGTTTGAAGGGGCCCGGGCCAAGACTGCCGCCTTCGTGGGGGCGGCCAGTCCGCGGGAGATCGTGTTCACCCGCAACGCCAGCGAGGCGATCAATCTGGTGGCCCGCAGCTGGGGTGAGGCCAACCTGCGCCCCGGCGACGAGGTGCTGCTCACGGTGATGGAGCACCACTCCAACCTGGTGCCCTGGCAGCTGCTGGCGGCCCGTACCGGCTGCGTGTTGCGCCATGTGGGCCTCACCGACACCGGTGAGCTCGATGGCGATGACCTGCGGCGCCAACTCTCGGAGCGCACCAAGTTGGTGAGCCTGGTGCAGGTGAGCAACACCCTCGGCTGCCTCAACCCGATCGCCCAGATCGCTCCCCTGGCCCATGCCGCCGGGGCCCTGCTGCTGGTGGATGCCTGTCAGAGCCTGGCCCACCTGCCGGTGGATGTGACCACCCTTGGCGCTGACTTCCTCGTGGGCAGTTCCCACAAGCTGTGCGGGCCCACCGGCATGGGCTTCCTCTGGGCCCGGGAGGCCCTGCTCGAGGCCATGCCCCCCTTCCTGGGTGGCGGCGAGATGATCCAGGACGTCTACTTGGATCACAGCAGCTGGGCCGAGCTGCCCCACAAATTCGAAGCGGGGACGCCGGCCATCGGCGAGGCGATCGGCATGGGTGCCGCCCTCGACTACCTCAACGCCCTGGGCCTCGAGCGCATCCATGCCTGGGAGCAGGTGCTCACCCGCCAGTTGTTTGATCGCCTGCGGGCGATCGAGGGCGTGCGAATCCTCGGCCCCACTCCGGAGCAACAGCCCGATCGGGGCGCCTTGGCCGCCTTCACGGTGGATGGTCTGCATGCCAACGACATTGCGGCGCTGCTCGATTCGGCCGGCATCTGCATCCGTAGTGGCCATCACTGCACCCAGCCCCTGCATCGCCTCTACGGCATCCCCGGCTCAGCCCGCGCCAGCCTCAGTTTCACCACCAGCCCCGCCGAGATCGACCGCTTCGCCGAGGAGCTGGAGGGCACGATCACCTTCCTGCGCGAGCACAGCTAGCTAGGCCGGCGTGAGCACCGCCAGCGCTTCGGCCTGGTCGGGTCCAGCCCAGATCCAGGACAGGGCCCAGCCCTGCTTGAGGGCTGTGGTGCCGATGGTGGCTCGGTCCGCGGGCAGGTCGTAATGACTCACATGGAAGCAGGCCTCGGCCAGTTGCTGCGGCTGGAGGGCACCCCCCCAGTGGTCGCTCATCCGTTGGGTGTAGCGCAGTCGAAAGTCGTCCACCGATTCACCGGGTTCCCGAAAAATGTCCGCCCAGAGAAACATGCCTTTGGGATTGATCTTCTTGCGAACCCCTGCCAGGAAGGCCTCTTGGCTCTCCCCATCCAGGTGGTGGATGGCGAAGGAGGAATAGAGGATGTCAACCGGATTGGTGTGTGGCGTTGCCGCTGTGGCCCACTCCAGCAGCTCACCCTGAATCCAGTCACAGGGATAGGGCACCTCCCCCAGGGCTTGGGCAGCCAGAGGCAGGACGGAGGAGGCCTGATCCAGACCCAGGAGCGAACCGAGGGGGAGGTCCCGTAGAACGGCCGCCAGGGGGTCGGCATCGCCACAGCCCAGGTCGACAAAGTGGGGGCGGTGCCCAGCCGGGGCCCCATCGCAGTAGTGCTTCAGAACCTGCTCCACCGCCCCAACCAGGGCCCGATGGTGCATGAAGTCGTGTTGCACGATTGTTTTATAGGTGCTCCATTGGTTTTCAAAGAAGTCCATGGGCGCTCGGCAACCTGTTCATTCTGCTCAGCCCAGGTTGGTCCAAGCCCTAAGCCCAAGTCTGTTTCTGGTGGTGCTGGGTGGCCGTGCACCGGGCTGCCACGTCGAACTCCATGACGTGCGCTTTGTGGCCGGCGCCACGATCGAGGCGGTGATCCCGGAGCTGCGGTGCCAGTGGTTCGGGACGCGTCAGGGTTTGCACCTGGATGCCTACCTGGCGGTGCGGGCGGTGGATGGCTGGGCGGTGCGCCTCGGGCGCGAGCCGTCCGCGCCCCGGCCCGAGCGGCTCTGGTTTGTGAACCTGGGCGCCTACCGCCCCGACTGCCTGGCCGAGTTGCACCACTTCGGCCTGGTGGTGGCCCGCTCGCCCCAGGCGGCCAAGGCAGCGGCCAAGCGCCAGTGGCTGCAGGGCGCCTTGCACCAGCACAAGGACGACCTCTGCGCGGTGGACGATTGTCTGGCGATCGAGCAGTTGGAGTTGCTGGGCGGTGAGCGCTGGCACGTGCAGCTGGAGCCCCACCCCGAGGGCCTCAACCCGAGCCAGGTGCCGGATTGGTTTGGCTATCGGCCCATTTGAGTCCTCCCCGCTCACTCCTCCCCGTTCACTCGCCTGTTGGCTCCGCGAAGCAAAAGCCCCCCGGATGGGGGGCTCGTGGCCCTCAGAGGGCGGCGTCGCCGCGTTCGCCGGTGCGGATGCGAATGGCGGTTTCGACCGCACTCACGAAGATCTTGCCGTCGCCGATCTCACCGGTTCGGGCCGCCTCGGAGATGGCGGTGATGGCCGCTTCCACCTTGTCGTCAGCCACGACGGCGGTGATGCGCACCTTCGGCAGGAAGTCCACCGTGAAGGCGTTGCCGCGGTAGCGCTCCACCTGGCCTTTCTGGCGGCCGAAGCCGCGCACATCGTTGATGGTCATGCCCACCACGTCGATGGCCACGAGGGCGGTTTTGACAGCATCCACCTTGGCTGGGCGGATGACAGCAGTGATCTGTTTCATGGCTGGCGGCTCAATAGGTCATGGGGTCGTAGGCCTCTTCGCCATGGGCGACGAAGTCGAGGCCGCGTTCTTCCTGGTCGGGGGTGACCCGCAGGCCCACCAGGGCGCCGACGATCCAGAGGATGATCGCGGTGCCGATTCCCACAAAGCCGTAGCTGATCAGCACGGCCTTGACGTGGGCGATGAACAGGGCGGTGTTGCCGCCGCTGGCCAGGATCTCCGCCGACTTGGGGAAGTAGTCGGCTGGCACCAGGGCCGGGATGGCCAGGGCGCCGGTGAGCAGGGCTCCCACCGTGCCACCCACACCGTGGACGGCGTAGGCATCGAGGGAGTCATCAAAGTTGATGGCCGCCTTCACCTGAACGGCGATGTAGCAGGCGATGGCGGTGGCTGCGCCGATGATCAGCGCCTGGGGCATGTAGACAAAGCCGGCGGCAGGGGTGATGCCCACCAGGCCGGCCACCGCACCGGTGGCAGCGCCCACGGCGGTGGGTTTGCCATCGCGGAACCAGTCAATCAGGCACCAGGTGAGCAGGGCTGTGGACGCCGACAGGGTGGTGGTGAGGAAGGAGAGGCCAGCTCCCTTGGCGGCGAAGTAGCTGGCGCCGTTGAAACCAAACCAGCCGAACCAGAGCAGACCGGCGCCCAACAGGATGAAGGGCACGTTGTGGGGAGGACGCTTGTTCTCGGGCCAGCTGCTGCGGGGGCCCACGATGGCGGTGGCCACCAGCGCGGCCACACCGGCGGCGATGTGCACCACGGTGCCGCCGGCGAAGTCGATGGCGCCGATTTCACCGAAGGGACCGATGTAGCCCCCGCCCCACACCATCTTGCACATGGGGCAGTAGATGAACAGGCTCCAGAGCAGGGCAAACCAGAACCAGGCCTTGAAGTTGATCCGCTCCACCAGGGCGCCGGAAATCAGGGCGGGGGTGATGATCGCGAACATGCCCTGGAAGAGGGCGAACGAGGACGCCGAGATGGCAAATCCATCTGCCAGCGGACCGTCACCCAGCTCACCGCCCACACCGTTGAGCCACATCTGGCCGAGGCCACCAATGAAGGGACTGCCGAAACCGGTGTCGAAGGAGAGGGAGTAGCCGAGCACCACCCACACCACCCCGATGAGCCCCATCAGGAAGAAGCTCATCATCATCGTGTTGAGCACGTTCTTGGCGCGGGTGAAGCCGCCGTAGAAGAACGCCAGGCCCGGTGTCATCAGGAGCACCAGGGCTGAACCCATCAGCATCAGCAGGGTGTCGGCACCGTCCGTGGGCACCTTGGCCAAGGCAGCCTTGGCAGACCCGGCCATCAGCGGCAGCAGGCCAGCACCGAAGGCGAGCAGCATCACGGCGTACCGCTTCAGTTCAGGCTCCTGAACCTTGGCGAGCACCTCGGTGCGGAATCGATCAAAGACAGCCAGCGGGGTGGGACCGCCGCGAGCGATAGGGACTTGGGCCATGAAGGGGTTGGGCCTCTCCAGTGTTCAAAACGAACCTTCCTGCTGCCCCGGGGCGCTGTTTTGTATCGGATCACACATTTGAGGGGATCTGTTGCTCTCCCACAGGGGTTGACCCTTCCCCAGGGATGATCACCGGATCACCGTTGCGCGGGATCCTTCATGAACATCGACGGCAAGTCCTGGCGCACGATCTGGCTGGAGTCGGATGGCCGTTCGGGCTCCCACGCGATCGGGGTGATCGATCAGACCTTGCTGCCCCATCGCTTTGCCACGCGCACCCTGGCCAGTTGCGACCAGGCCGCCGAGGCGATCCGCACGATGGTGGTGCGCGGCGCCCCGCTGATCGGCGTGACCGGGGCCTACGGGCTGATGCTGGCCCTGCAGGCCGATCCGGGTGACGCCTCCCTGGAGGCGGCCTTTGCGCAACTCAATGCCACCCGGCCGACGGCGATCAACCTGCGCTGGGCCCTGGAGCGGGTGCAGGCCAAGGTGCAGCCGCTGCCGCCGGCTGAGCGGGCCGAGGCGGCCAAGGCGGAGGCTGCGGCGATCGCCGATGAGGACGTCGCCATGTGCGAGGCCATCGGCGACCACGGGCTGGCGATCTTCCAGCAGCTGGCGGCGGCCAGGCCCGGCGCCACGCTCCATGTGCTCACCCACTGCAATGCCGGCTGGTTGGCCACGGTGGATTGGGGCACGGCCCTCGCCCCCATTTACAAGGCCCACCGCGCCGGGCTTCCCATCCACGTGTGGGTGGATGAGACCCGCCCCCGCAACCAGGGCGCCTCACTGACGGCCTTTGAGCTGGGTCAGGAGGGTGTGCCCCACACCGTGATCGTCGACAACGCCGGCGGCCACCTGATGCAGCACGGCCAGGTGGATGCGGTGATCGTGGGCACCGACCGCACCACCCGCCGCGGCGATGTGTGCAACAAGATCGGCACCTATCTCAAGGCCCTGGCGGCCCACGACAACGGGGTGCCCTTTTATGTGGCCCTGCCGGCCTCCACGATCGATTGGACGATCGATGACGGTGTGGCCGAGATCCCGATCGAAGCCCGCAGCGCCGAGGAGGTGACGGCCATCCAGGGGCGGCTGCTGGGCGGCGGGGGCGGCGGCTCCGTCGAGGGGCAGCTCGCCACGGTGCAGCTCAGCCCCGACGGCAGCCCCGGCTTCAACCCCGCGTTCGATGTCACCCCGGCCCGGCTGGTGACGGCCCTGATCACCGAGCGGGGGGTGGCCCAGGCATCGGAGGCAGGCTTGCGGCAGCTCTATGACCATGATGCGTAAGGCAGCAGCGGTGTTCGCTGACGTCCATGGATTGGAAGTCCCACCGCGAGGCCTCATCGGATGAGGCGCTTGATCACCCCATGACCGAACCGATGCAGGCCCCCATGACCGACCCTGTGGTCAAGCAGCCCGAACCCGACTGGATTGGGGAGGTTCTCGGAACCACGGTGAAGAGCTTGGAGGCCAAGCTGCTGGGTGAAGCCAGGGGATTTCAATCCACCACCTGGCGACTGGAATTGAGCTGTGATCCCCCTGGTGCTGGCCCTGCCAGCGTGATCCTCAAAAGTGAAACATCCGATCAGGATTTCAATGCGTTCAGCCGTCTGAACAATGCCTTCGGGCGGGAGGTCGGGGTGTACACCCATTGCACCCCCCGGCTCAGCAATCACCAGCCGGCCGTGTTTGCCACCCATGCCGGTGAGCCGTCCTGGTTGCTGATGGAAGATCTCACCCACCTCCGCTCCGGCGACCAGGTGATCGGCCTCAGCTACCAGGAAACGCTGGCTTCGATCCAGCGCATGGCCGCCATCCACGCTGAATTCTGGATGGATCCGGGGTTGCACCAGCATGACTGGCTGCCCAACCATGGGTTCTGGTTCTCCAATCCCAACGCCGAGATTGTTGAGGATTTCTTTGCCACCTACGGCGTGCGTTTTGGTCCCGACGTTTGCCACCTGTACCGCGCCGTTCTCGAACAGACCAGTGCGGTGGATGCAGCCATGGAAGACCGACCCTGGACCCTCGTGCATGGCGACCTCCGCGCCGACAATCTGCTGTTCGCTCACACCGTGGAGGATCCCGAATCGGTGATCATCGATTGGTCCTGGGCGAGCCGCAGTGTGGCCGCGATCGACATCGCGTTTTTGGTGGGCGGCAGTACGCCCCAGGCGCAGCGATTGGGGCGCCATGACGACCTGCTGCTGGCCTGGCACCAGGAGCTGGTGAACCGGGGCGTGCGCGATTACCCGCTGAGCGAGGCGCGCTACGACATGCAGCTGTCGGCCCTGCGCTGCATCACGGCGGGCGTGGCGATGCATGGCTTCTCCCGCGGGCCGGATACCCCGATTCGGGCCGCCCTGTTCATGGATGATGCGATCCAGCGGCATGCCGCCTACGCCCTGGAAATCGACGCCTGGGCCGCCTTGCCGGATCCCTCCGGTTTCCCCCTGCGCCGCTGAACCCCTTGCCCGCCGTCCCCCCTGTCCTGGCCCCCGGCTCCGAAGCCGAGCTGCGTCAACAGCTGGTGACGGTGGCCCGGCGCATGAATGCTTCGGGCCTCAACCAGGGCACCTCGGGCAATCTGTCGGTGCGGATCCCCGGGGGTCTGCTGATCACCCCCAGTTCCCTGCCCTACGAGCTGATGCAGCCGCAGGATCTGGTGGCCTTGGATCTGGCTGGCGGCTCCCGGGATGACGGCGCCAGGCGTCCCTCCTCGGAGTGGCGCCTCCATGTGGACATCCTGGCGGGCCGGCCGGAGATTGGGGCGGTGCTCCACTGCCATTCCATCCACGCCACGGCCCTGGCCTGCCATGGCCGCGCCATCCCCCCCTTCCACTACATGACCGCTGTCGCCGGCGGCGATGACATCCGCTGCGCCCCCTATGCCACCTTCGGCACCGCGGAGCTGTCCGCGCTGGCGGTGGCGGCCCTGGTGGATCGGCGGGCCTGCCTGCTGGGGCAGCACGGCCAGGTGGCCCTGGGGGCCAGCCTCGACCAGGCCCTGCGCATTGCGATTGAGGTGGAAACCCTGGCCCAGATGTATCTCCAGGCCCTGCAACTGGGCGAGCCGCCCCTGCTCAGCCCCGAGCAGATGGCGGCCGTTCATCACCAGTTCCGCACCCTGCTCTACGGGGCGGGGGCCTGAAGTCGGGCCAGCAGCAGCCCGGCACTCCCTGCCAGCACCACAACCGCCAGGCAGGCGGCGGTCCAGAGGGGTAAGCCCCAGCTCGCCACCGCCAGGGGCGCCACCACGGTGATCACCCCGCCCGCCAGAAAGGGTTGCAGCAGCAGTTGTTTGATCGAGAAGGCCGGCAGCGCATCGCTGCGGTCGTCGGGGTCGGCCATGCGCAGCAGCAGCAGGCCGCTGGCTGCCACACCGGTGGCCTGGCCGAATTCAATCACCGCCCGCTCAAACCAGTCCGCCGGCAGAACCCGGGGGGCCAGCAGCAGGGTGACCCCCAGGTTCCAGGCCAGGCCGCTCACCGCCAGCACCGTGAGCGGCAGCCAGTCGGCCCGCAGCAGGCCCAGATCCAGCCCGGCGGTGGCGGCGGTGATCAGCAGATCCGCCGAGAGGGTGCCGATCTGGCTCTGCACCGGAGCGGAGGCCCAGTGGGCCTGGCCGCTGCGCTCCAGAACCAGGCGCACCAGCAGCGAGCCCACGATCGCCAGCGGAAACACCGGCAGGGAGTCGACCACCAGGGCGACGCCGTCACCCAGCCCCCCCGTGAGCCAGCGCAGGGCGGCCAGCAGGCCCACGCCCACCAGCACGGCCACGCCCGCCAGGGCCAGATTCACCGCCCAGGTTGCGGCGCCGGGGGCAGGGCCCGGGGGGGAGGGTGCGGGCGCTTCGGCGCCGGCAGGGGTGCTGGCTGGAGCACACCGATCCGCCAGCAGCCAGCCGCGCTTGCGGGCCAGCACCACCACCAATCCGCCCACCAGGGTGGAGGAGAGCAGCCCCACGGTGGCCATGGCCAGGCCGAGGGCCTGGCCGCCGGGAAAGCCCAGGGCCGCATAGCTCGGCCCCATGGCCGCGGCTGAGCCGTGGCCCCCCTCGTAGGCCACCTCAATCAGGCAGGCCATGATCGGGCTCACCCCCAGCCAGGGCTGCAGCACCAGCAGCACCGCCAGGCCGGCCACCACGTACTGGCCGAAGGCCAGCACCAGGGCCAGGGACACCTGCCCGGAGACCGGTCGCCAGAGCCCCTCCAGCTTGGGCAGCGGTTTGCCCAGCAACAGCGAGCCGAACACCAGGGTGAGCAGCACCAGGGGCAGATCGGCCCACAGCTGCAGCACCTGGGGCGGCAGCAGCGGCAGTGGCCCGCCCGGGGCCAGCAGCAGGCCCAGCAGTCCGGCCAGCAGGGCTTCTGGGATGCCCCAGAGCCGCAGCTGCAGGCGGGTGCCGATCGCGCGTCCCACCGCCAGGATCAGGCTGAGGCAGGCCACGGCAAGGGCCAGCCAGCCAAGGCTTTGGAACAGGTCGCCTTCAAGGGTGGCGATCACAGGCCGAAATGCCTGCTGAAGAACGCTTCGGTGGCTTCGAGCACCTGGATCAAGGAGGTGCTGCTGCGGAAGCCATGGCCTTCGTTGGGGAACCGATGCACCTCCACGGGCACGGCGTTGGCCTTCAGGGCCGCCGCCATGCGATCGGTCTGCTCGGGCGGCACGACCAGGTCGTCGAGGCCCTGGAAAAAGATCACGGGACAGCGGATGCGATCGGCATGTTGCAGGGGGGAGCGGTCCGTGTAGGTGGCTTTTGCTACGGGCCAGGGACCCACCAGCCCATCGAGATAGCGGGCTTCGAAGCGGTGGGTGTCCTGGGCCAGGGAGCCGAGATCGGCCACGCCATAGCGGCAGGCACCGGCCCGGAACACGTCCGTGAAGCAGAGGGCCGCCAGGGTGGTGAAGCCGCCGGCGCTGCCCCCCTCGATGGCAAGGCGCGCCGGGCTGGCTTTCCCCGCGGCCACCACGGCCTGGGCAGCAGCGGCGCAATCGGCCACGTCCACCACACCCCACTGGCCGTTCAGCCGCTCGCGGTAGGCCCGGCCGAAACCGGTGGAGCCGCCGTAGTTCACATCCACCACGCCCCAGCCGCGGGAGGTCCAGAACTGGATGGCCAGGCTCAGGCCCCGCCGGGCCATGCTGGTGGGCCCACTGTGGCTTTTCACCAGCAGGGGCGCCTCCCCGTGGGCGCCACCGGCCGGGGGATAGAACCAGGCGTGGGTGCGTTGCCCGCCATGGCCCCCGAACCAGAGCGGTTCGGGGCGGCTGATCGCCTCCGGCTCGAGGGGACAGGAGGCCATGGGTGTGTGCTGCCATGTGCCGCTGGCGAGATCCAGCTCCAGCAGTCCCTCTGCGCTCGTGGGGCTGCTGGCCACGGCCACCAGCCGGCCCGCCTCCGCGCTCAGGGCGGCGAGGTCGTCGAAGGGCAGCTCCAGGGGCTGCCAGGCCGCTGGCGTGCCCACGCGATCGGCGGCGAGGTCCACCCGTCCCAGCTGCCACACCCCGTCCCAGCAGGCCGCGGCGATCAGCTGCTGGCCGTCCCAGGCGGTGGTGCGCATGCCGTACACCCACTGGGGCATGGCGAATTCGGCCTGCAGGGGCAGCAGCGCCTGCCACTGGCCGGAGCGGGTGTGGAGGCGTTGCAGGTTCCACCAGCCCGAGGCATCACTGGCGACCACCAGGTGCTCCGGGCCGATCCACAACGGCTGAAACACCGAGATGGCTCTGGTTGGGGGCCCTGCCGATTCCGGGCGGCCCGTTCCAGCCACCTGCCGCACCCGCTCCAGGCCGCCTGCGGCGTTGACATCGGCCAGCCAGAGCTGGCTGCCGTCCCAGGGCATCAACGGCTGCTGCCACTCCACCCAGGCGAGCTGGCGCCCGTCGGGGCTGAGGGCCGCGTAGCCGCAGAAGTCGGTGGGCTGATGCACCCGCTGGGGCTCTCCCCCCGCCAAGGGCACCGCCACCAGCTGGTCGCGGCCCCCGCTCTCCATCACGCCGATCCAGCGCCGGCGGGGGCCATCGATCAGCCCATCGGCGAAGGCCCGTGGCCCGGGTTCGGTCAGGCGCCGCGGCGGGTGGGGCGGCAGGCCCCCACCGGGTTCGAGGCCCAGGTGCCAGAGGCAGCGGTCGCCGTCGTCGACAAACACCAGATCGTTGCCCTCGAGGGCATAGACGCCGCCGCCGTACTCGTGCACCCGGCTGCGCAGGTTGCGGGGGGCGGGGGTCAGTTCCACCGCCCCACTCCCCTGGGCGGATTGCTGCATCAGCGTGGTGCGCCCCTGCTCCTGGGGACGCTGCTCCAGCCACAGCAGCCGTCCGTTGCGAAGCAGCGGTTCTTTCAGGCTCGGCGTGCGTCCCACCACCAGTGCTGCCGGCAGCGGCTGGAGCCGAGGGGCGGAGGTGGCGTCGTGGGGGGGCGCGGTCAACGGTGTGGGGTGCACGCGGGGGCGCCGGCGGGCCGCCGTAGAATCCAATTCAATCTCTTCACGATCCCGTTGGCCCGCAGTTCCGCCAGCAGCTTCGCCCAGATGGCTCGCTCTGCGGTGCAGGCCACCCGCGGTGTGCAGGTGCCGAAGGAGGTGCTCGACGAGCCTCCGCTCACCATCCACACCCTGGGCGATGCGGTGTTGCGCACCCCGGCCCGCCGCATCAGCAAGGTGGATGAGAGCGTGCGGGACCTGGCCCGCGACATGCTGCGCAGCATGTACAGCGCCCGGGGCATCGGCCTGGCCGCCCCCCAGGTGGGGGTGCACAAGCAACTGCTCGTGATCGACCTCGATCCGGAGAATGCCGCCACCCCTCCGATGGTATTGATCAACCCGGAGATCGGCTCCTTCGGAGCCGCCATCGAGACCTACGAGGAGGGTTGCCTGAGCATCCCTGGCGTCTACCTCAATGTGGTGCGTCCGGCTGCCGTTGAGGTCACCTACCGCGACGAGATGGGCCGCCCCCAACGGGTCAAGGCCGATGGTCTGCTGGCCCGCTGCATCCAACACGAGATGGACCATCTCAACGGGGTGTTGTTCGTCGATCGGGTCACCGATGAGCTGAGCCTCAACGAGGGGCTGCAGGAGAAAGGCTTCAAGCGCGCCGACGTCCAATCCATTCGCTGAGAACCGTTCGATGCCGATGAAACCGTTGGCGGGCCTCTTTCTGGCCCTCGCCTGTCTGCTGGGCATCGCTGCCACCGGCTCGGTCTTTGAGCTGTCCTATGGCGAGCCCGACCTGGGGGTGCAAGCCACCGGTTGGATCCTGGGGCTGAGTCTGCCCGGCACGGTGGTGGCGCTGCTGCTCGCCATTCGGATCAACAAGCCGGCCTAGCCCTGGCGGGCTGACCTGCATACGATTGCGTTCACCGATCTCCTGGAAGCTGTGATGCGAGTGCCAGATCTGACCCTCCGTTCCCTGTCCTTGGCCACGGCAGCGGTGGTTCTTGGGGCCGGAGCCGTCACTCCCGCCCGCGCCAGTGCCCTGTTCCAGGCCGTGGACCTCAGCCAGGAGCGCTTTGTCTTGGTGGCGGCCCCGATCGGGGATGGCACCCGCGCTCAGCTCAACATCTACGAGCAGGTGAAACCCACCCGGCCCTGCTTTGCGGTGGCTCCCGGGGCTCCCGCGCCGGTTGAGCCCCTGCTGGCCAGCTTTGATTTCACCGGGATCTGCAGCCGTTTCATCGATGCCAACGGCTATTCGGTGCGGGTGGGTGGTGCCGATCTGGCCACCAGTTATCGCCTCACCGTGCTCCGTCAAAGCGGCGACAACGTGCTGCTCGCGGTGCCCACCAAGGCTGGAGCGGGGCCGGAAATGGTCGTGGCCCGCACCCAGGGGCCGGGCACCAACTTCCTGCAGCTGGTGTTTGAGCCGGGCTGGCAGCTCAAGCGCCGGGCCTACGGCGGCCGCTCCCTGGGCCATGTCTACCTCTACCGGGATAACTGGCCAGAGGCGGGAAGCCAGCAGGGCGTGTCTGCTGTTCCCGCCGCCGTTCCAGTTCAGGTTCCCGCGCAGGTTCTGGGTCAGCCCAGCGCAAGCTCCCGTCGATAGGCCCTGGGTCCTGCCTCTCGACGCTCAGGGCTGGGTGCGTTGAGGCAGTTGCTACATTGATCAACTCTGAGAGCTGCCCAGCGCTTCATGACCCAGGTCACCGTCGGCGAAAACGAAGGAATTGAATCGGCCCTGCGCCGCTTCAAGCGCCAGGTGTCCAAGGCGGGCATCTTTGCCGACCTCAAGCGCCTGCGTCACCACGAGACCCCCGTCGAGAAGTACAAGCGCAAGGCCCAGCAGCGCCGCCGCCGCCGCTGATCTCCGCGGGCTCTCCCCAAGGCCAAAGGGAACAGGTGCTTTTACCTGTTCCCATGGGTTTGAAGCGTCTCCATGCTGGAAGGGTCCTCCCTGAGGTCGCCACCATGGCTGCACAGGTCAACGTCCTTGCGATGCCGATGCGGGCTCCCCTGCCTGCCCTCCGGGCTTTTGCCGGCTGGATCGGCGACAGCCTCGCCCATGCCTTCGGAAATCCCCGCGAGGAGCAGGCCAACTTGCCCCCCAACGTGGGTGTTCAGCCCTACCGCGACCATCCGCACCGCCGCTGATCACCGCCGCTGAATCACCGCCCCTGATCAGCCCTGCTGGTCAAAGGATCGGTAGGTGAGGGCTTCGGCGATGGCCCCGGCGCTGATGCCGAATTCATCGCCGAGGTCGCTGATGGTCTGGGCGACCCGCAGCAGCCGCTCCCCCGCCCTGGCGCTGAGTTGCCTGTGCTGCAGGGCTCCTTCCCACACGGCCAGGGCGTCTGGCGCCAGCCGCACCACCTGTTGCAGGTGGCCTCCAGGGATCTGGCTGTTGCTGCAGCCGGCTGGGTTGCGGGCCGCCATGCGGGAGCGGGCCCGTTGGACGCGCTGCCGCACCACCGCGGTGGATTCGCTGGCCTGGCCGGCATCCTGGACTGCTGGTGCAGTCCATCCAGTGGATCGCTGGCTGCGGAAGGGGGCGGTGAGGGCCGCACTGCTGGGACGCCGCATCACCACCTGGAGGTCGATGCGATCCAGCAGGGGCCCCGATAACCGCCCCCAGTAGCGCCGCCGTTGCCCTTCGCCGCAGCGGCAGCTGCGCTCCGGATCGCCCCACCAGCCGCAGGGGCAGGGGTTGGTGGCGGCCGCCAGGATGATCCGGCAGGGGAAGCGCGTGCGATGGCGGGCCCGGTGGATCCACACCTCGCCCTCCTCCAGTGGTTGGCGCAGCTGGTCGAGCACGGCCCGGCGAAATTCTGTGAGCTCATCGAGGAAGAGCACGCCGTGGTGGGCCAGGGCCAGCTCCCCCGGCTGGGGTTGGCTCCCACCGCCAATCAGGGCTGGCCCGGAGCAGCTGTGATGGGGGCTTCGAAACGGGCGCTCCTGCAGCAGCCCCTGGCTGCTGTCGAGCAGTCCGGCCACCGAATGGAGGGCCGTCAGTTCCAGGGCCTCAGCGGGGTTCAGCGGCGGGAGCAGGCCCGCCAGGCGCCGAGCCAGCATCGTTTTGCCGCTGCCGGGAGGTCCGCAGAGCAGCAGGTGGTGTCCCCCGGCGGCGGCGATCTCCAGGGCGCGCCGGCCGTGGGCCTGTCCCTTCACATCGGTGAGATCCGGGGCTTCCTGGCCCGCACGGGCCAACACGGGAGCTGACGCGACGGCCCGGGGCTGATCGTCGGCGTTGGGATGTTCCAGATGCCAGAGCGCCAGGGCCAGGTTGCGGACGCCCCACACCCGTAGCCCGCTCACCAGGGCGGCTTCCCAGGCATTGCCCTCCGGCACGAGCAGGGCGCGGGCGCCGTGGCGCTGGGCGGCGATGGCGATGGCGAGCACGCCCCGAATTGGCCTCAGGGCGCCATCGAGTCCCAGTTCCCCGGCGCTCCACACCCCATCGCTTCGCTCCCCAGCCAGCTGGCCACTGGCCACCAGCAGGCCCAGGGCAATGGGGAGATCGAAGGCTGGTCCTTCCTTGCGCAGGTCGGCCGGGGCCAGGTTCACCACCACCCGGGTCAGCGGCACCTTGAGGCCGCTGTGGCGAAGGGCGGAGCGCACCCGCTCCCGCGCCTCCTGCACGGCCGCATCGGCCAGTCCCACCATCTGTAGGCCGGGCAGCCCCGGGGCCAGATCCACTTCCACCAGCACCGGCCGGGCCTCCAGGCCCTGCAGCGCCGCCGTCTTGCACCGTGCCAACATCACGCCCTGGGCCACTACAGCGTTAGTGCCACCCCTGTCCCATCCCCAGTTCTCCGCTGCAATGGCCAGCTCCCCTGATTCGGCGAGCCAAGACACCATTTTTGGACGCATCCTCCGCGGGGAGATCCCCTGTGATCAGGTGTACGCCGATGACCGCTGTCTGGCCTTTCGCGACGTGGCTCCCCAGGCCCCGGTGCATGTGCTGGTGATTCCGCGCCAGCCGATCGCCCAGTTGTCTGACGCCACCGAGCAGCACCAGGATCTCCTCGGCCATCTGCTGCTGGTGGCGGCCCGGGTGGCGCGCCAGGAGGGGCTGGAGGCCTTCCGCACCGTGATCAACAGTGGAGCAGAAGCCGGTCAGACCGTGTTCCATCTGCATGTGCATGTGATTGGTGGGCGTCCGCTGGCCTGGCCCCCGGGCTAGGGAACAGCCCAGCGAGAATGCCCTGATCCGAGTCGCCCCATGAACCCCTTCAAGGCCCTCCGCGAACAGCTGGCCAAGCTGCAGCGCCTGGCCCAGCCCTACTTCCTGCCGGTGGATGACACCCGGGGCTGGCAGTTTCTGGTGCTGGTGGCCGCGTTGCTGGCGGTGGTGGTGGGCAGCACGCTGCTCCTGCTCACCGGGGTGCTGGCCCTGAGCGGCGCTCTCATCCCCGAATTGCGCAGCCGTTTTCTGCCCGGGGTGCCTGAGCAGGTGGCGGCGATCTGGCGCAGCCCGATCGGCCCGCTGGTGATGGTGCTGCTGGCTGCCGGCCTGGTCTGTTTTGTGGCCTTCCGAGCCAAGTTGCGCCAGGGGCGCTGGTTGCCCTGGCTGTTGATGGGGGTGATCACCCTGTTGATTCTGGTGATTAACGGCATCAATGTGGGAATTAGCTATATCGCCCGCAACATTGAAAATGCCTTGGTGGCCTACAAGGTTGAGGACTTCTGGAAGATTGTTGCGATCTATGCTTTTTGCCTGGTGCTGGCCCTGCCAATCCGGGCGATTCAGAGTTATTTGATCCCCAAGCTTGGGCTGTTGTGGCGTGAATGGCTGAGTGGCCGCCTGCTCACCCGGTATCTATCGAATCGGGCTTACTACGTTCTCAATCCAAACGATGAATCGATCGAAGAGATCGACAACCCGGATCAGCGGATCTCCCAGGATGCTGCCAGCTTCACCGGCACGAGTCTGAGCGTCACCGTCGAGATCATCTCGGCCCTGCTGACCTTTGTCAGCTTCATCATCGTGCTGTGGACCATCAGTGACCAGCTGGCCTTGGTGCTGCTGGCCTACTCGGTGGGTGGCACCGCTTTGATCGTGTTTGCCAGTCGCAAGCTGGTGAATCTGAACTATCAGCAACTCAAGCTCGAGGCTGATTTCCGTTATGGCTTGGTGCACATCCGCGACAACGCCGAGTCGATCGCCTTCTACCGCGGTGAGCAGCAGGAGGCGAAGGAGGCCGAGCGGCGGCTGGGCGGTGCCATACGCAACTATGACCGACTGATCATCTGGGAGGCACTGATCAGTGTCATCCAGCGTTCTTACGATTATTTCTCTCGCTTCCTTCCCTGGTTGGTGATTGCGCCGATCTACTTCGCCAAGGGAGTGGATTTCGGCGTGTTTGGTCAAGCCAGCATCGCCTTCAGCCAGGTGCTGTTTTCGGTGAGTTACATCGTCAACAACATCGACCGGCTGGCCGCCTTCTCCGCCTCCATCAGCCGCCTGGAAGGATTCCAGGGCAAGGTGGATTCGATCGGTCTCGAGGCCGCGGCCCTGGAGGCCAAGCTCGCAGCCACCAGTGGTGGTCGCCCCGATGGCTCCATCCTGGTGAGCCATGTCGACCTGGTGCCGCCGCGCACCCAGCGCACCCTGATCCGCGATCTCAGCCTTGAAGTGGATCGCCACCAGCGGCTCCTGGTGGTGGGCCCGTCGGGTTGCGGAAAAACCTCGTTCCTGCGCATGGTGAGTGGTCTGTGGCCCCCGGCGGCCGGCCGGGTGGAGCGTCCCAGCGAAGGGGAGCTGCTGTTCATCCCCCAGAAGCCCTACATGTTGTTGGGCAGCCTGCGCGAGCAGCTCTGCTACCCCCTCCAGCCCGATCGCTTCAGCGATGAGCAACTGCGGCATGTGCTCGAGCAGGTGCGGCTGCCCGAGCTGGTGCAGCGCTACCCCGATCTCGACATCATCCAGGACTGGCCGCGCCTGCTCTCCCTGGGGGAGCAACAGCGCTTGGCTTTTGCCCGGTTGCTGCTCAATTCGCCCCTGTTTGTGGTTCTCGATGAGGCCACCAGCGCCCTCGACGTGGCCACCGAGCGCCACCTCTACGGCCTCCTGGCGGAGCGGGAGATGGCCTTCGTGAGCGTCGGCCACAGGCCCACCCTCACCGCTTTCCACGACACGGTGCTGGAGCTCGATGGCACGGGGAACTGGCGCCTGTTGCCCGCGGCCGGCTATGACGTTGGCCGCCATGCTTGATGTGATGCCTGACGAGACTCCCGCCACCAGCGCCACCACCCGTGATGTGCCGGCCTTCGGCTGGAGCGGTTATGCCGAACGGGTGAATGGCCGTTTCGCCATGGTGGGCTTTGCAGCCGTGCTGCTGATCGAGGCCCTCAGTGGTGACACCTTCCTTCACTGGGCTGGCCTGGTGCCCTAGGGGATCTGCACCAGATCCACTTGCCAGAGGCCGGCCCGACTCACCTGGACGGCCATCTGGCGACCATCGGCCTGCAGCTGCACCTGCCTGGGCACCCCACTCGGCACCATGGCGATCGGCTGCAAGCTCTGGAGGGATCGCCGGTAGAGCACCAGTTCCGTGCGCCCCTCCAGTTGCCGCACCAGGGCGATTCGCTCGCCCGCGCTATCCACGCTGACGCTCACCGGCTGGGCATCAGCCCTGTTGAGGCCTGGCAGGGGTAGGGGCTGCTGACGCTCCAGATCCACCAGCACCACCTGCTCCCGTCCGCCCTTGCCGCTGATCAGGGCCAGCCAGCGGCCGCTGAGGGAGGGGTCGCGGTTGGCCCCCAGGCTCTCCAGTTGGCGGTTGAGCGGTCCGATCGGCAGCGGCATGGAGCCCATGCAGCCGCTGAGCAGGCCTGCCAGGAGTGTGGCGCTCAGCAGCCTCTTCATGGTGGGGCTCCGGGCCCGCCGCCCTGGACGGCCATGCCGCCGGGGAGGTCGGGTTCCAGCAGGCCAGTCAGGTCAAAGGCCTGGACACGCCACTGGCCTCGCTGGGCCACTTGCACGGCCAGCCGGCGGGCATCCGGCGCCAGGCTGAGGCGTACGGCGGTGCGATCCGCGGGCAGCGGCAGGCGATGGAGGGCTCCGGTGGCCCGATCTTCGATCAGGGCCACCCGCTGCGCCCCCTGCTGCACCAGGGCCGCCACGTAGCGGCCGGTCCAGCTCAGGGAGGGGGAGCTGTGGGGCTGGTGGCCCTGGAAGTGGCGCAGGCGGATCACCGTGCCGCCGGGTTGCTCCTGCAGCAGCAGCGTGGCGCGGCCGCTCCGTTCCACCACCGAGGCCAGGAAGCGCCCCTGGCCGCTGAGGGCTGGATCCTGGCGGTTGGCCTCCAGGAATCCACCCGTCGGTCCGGCGCTGCGCCGGTTGAGCCAGGCTCCCTCCCCGCAGCCGGCTAGCAGCAGCGCGACAGCCGGCATCAGCAGAGCCGGCACCAGCAGGGCCGGGATCCGGAAGGGCCTGGTCAGGGGGGATTCAGTCGTCGAACCGCGAGCTGTTGTCCCGTGGGCGGGGCCCGGGGCTGGAGGGGGGCTTGATCGGGCTGAAGTCGGCATCGCTGATGTCGCCGGCGGCCGGCCTGTTGGTCCGGCCAGGGGCCTGACCCCCTGCGGAGTTGGCCCCACCGCTGAGGGGGGCTCCCTGAGGAATCCCCGCTGGTCCCCGTTGTGGGGCCCCCGAAGCCGGGGAAGCCTCTCCTTCCGCGGGGCGCCGGCTGGAGCGCGGCATCCCCTCGTTGGAGGCCACAGGACGGCTGCCGCGGCGCGGTTCGCTGCCGCTGTCCCGGTCCCGGCGCCGGGCGCCGAAATCAGGCGCAGGGCGGCTGCTAGGGCTGCTGCCCGAGGGGCTGTAGCGGCTGCGATCGGGCGTGGCGGGCGCCGGTTGGGCTGCCCAGTCATCTTCGGTCGGCCGCCGGCTCGCCGCCCGTTCCGGAATGGCTGCCCGACTGCTCGGCCGGCGGGCCCGGTAGAAGTCGTCGTCGCCTTCTTCCTCGCGGGATGGGATGCGGCGGCGCAGGGGCTGGGGTTCATCAAAGCGATCCACGTCGCTCTCGCCCCAGGCCCGTCCACCCATGCGGGGCCGGTAGGGGCCCGGGGCTGGCATGGGTTCGTCGTCATCGAAGTAGGACGAACGCCTGGCCTGTTCGGTGGTCACGCCCCGCAGCCGCACGCTCTCGTAGGCGAAAAACACCGTGGTGCCAGCCAACAGGAACTGGCCGAACTGGAGAATCGGGTCGAGGCGCCAACCCTGAAAAAACAGAATGCCGCCGCAGAGCAGACCCACGGCGGCAAAGAAGACGTCGTAGTCGCGGGCCAGGGCGGGCTTGAAGCTGCGCATGAAATAGAGCAGCGCACCGCCCACCGCCAGCACGATGCCCACGATGCTGGCCCAATTCAGGCTGGCGTTAACCACGGAAACTCACCCGTCGGACCGTTTCGCCAGTGTAGGCAGCTGGTCCAGAGCCGGGCTCAGAGGCGGCGATCGAGGCGATCGTTCTGGCTGATCAGCACCAGGGCGATGGTGATGGGCACCACCACGATCACGGCACCAGCCACCAGGCTGTTGAGGAAATTGGCGAGGGAAGGGGTCATGGCGGGGCCCGCTTTCAGGCGTCAAGCGTCGCGGAATCCTAGGCAGTGGCGGCCGCTTCCTACGCTGCACTCCCAGCTGCTTAGAGCTTTGTGACGGCCCTGCCCTCCGAATCCCTGTCCTGGCTGCCGTTGTTGTCCGGGCTGAACCTGGCGCTGGGGCTGGGCCTGGCGCTGTGGACCCTGCTGTTTCTGTTTCGCATCGTGCTCACCTGGTATCCCCAGGTGGATCTGAGCCGGGGCGCGATGCGCTGGATCGGGGCCCCCACCGAGCCGCTGCTGGTGGCCACCCGGCGTCTGATCCAGCCCATCGGCGGTGTGGATGTGACGCCGGTGGTGTGGGTCGGTCTGCTCAGCCTGGTGCGCGAACTGCTCGTGGGCCAACAGGGACTGGTCACCCTGGTGTTGCTGCGGGCCCAGGGCCTGATGGTGGGGTAGTTGGCCCGCTGAGCTCGCGGCTCAGGGGGTTTTCTGGGGCAGCATGTCCTGCTCCACGAACTTGGTGTGCACGTCGCCGGCCTGGAATTCGGGCCGATCGAGCAGCTGCAGGTGGAAGTCGATGGTGGTGGGGATGCCGGTGACGGCACATTCCGACAGGGCACGCCGCAGGCGCCGCAGGGCATGGGGCCGGTCGGTGCCCCACACGATCACCTTGCCGATCAGGGAGTCGTAGAAGGGCGGGATCTCGTAGCCCGTGTAGACGTGGCTGTCGACCCGCACACCCGGGCCGCCCGGGGGGAGCCAGCCGGTGATCTTGCCGGGGGCGGGGCGGAAGTTCTGGCGAGGGTCTTCGGCGTTGATGCGCACCTCGATGGCGTGGCCGCAGAGCTTGATCTGGTCCTGGGTGACCGAGATCGGCTCCCCTCCGGCAATCCGCAACTGCTCGGCGATCAGGTCGACGCCGGTGACCATTTCGGTGACCGGGTGCTCCACCTGGATGCGGGTGTTCATTTCCATGAAATAGAACTTGCCGCTGCGATCCACCAGGAACTCGACGGTGCCGGCGCCCTCGTAGCCAATGGTGCGGGCGGCGGCCACGGCGGCTTCGCCCATCTGGCGGCGCAGGTCGGCATTGATCGCCACGCTGGGCGCTTCCTCCAGCAGCTTCTGGTGGCGGCGTTGGATCGAGCAGTCGCGCTCCCCGAGGTGCACCACGTTGCCGTGGCGATCGGCCAGCACCTGCACCTCCACGTGCCGAGGCCGGTCGATGAATTTCTCCATGTACAGCCCGGGGTTGCCGAAGGCCGCTTCCGCTTCCCCCTGGGCTGCCTTGAACAGGCTCTCCAGCTGGTCCGGGCCGGGCACCAGGCGCATGCCGCGGCCACCGCCGCCGGCGGTGGCCTTGATCATCACGGGATAGCCCATGGATTCCGCCAGGCGGGCGGCCTCTGCTGGGGTATCCAGGAGGCCTTCACTGCCGGGGATGGTGGGCACGCCCACCGTCTGCATGGTGGTCTTGGCCGTCGACTTGTCCCCCATCGAGCGGATGGCTTCCGGGGAGGGACCCACGAAGGTGATGCCGTGGTCGGCGCAGATCTCGGCGAAGCGGTCGTTTTCGGCCAGAAAGCCGTAGCCGGGGTGGATGGCATCGGCACCCCGGGAGGTGGCCGCCGCCAGGATGTTGGGAATGTTGAGGTAGCTCTTGCTGCTGGGCGCCTCGCCCACGCACACGGCTTCGTCGGCCAGCTGCACGTGCAGGGCGTTCTTGTCCACCGTGCTGTAGACGGCCACGGTGGGGATCCCCAGCTCCCGGCAGGTGCGCAGGATTCGCAGGGCAATTTCGCCACGGTTGGCGATCAGCAACTTGCCGATGGGCATCCGCGGCGACTCAGCTGATACGGGCCAAAGCGGACTGTATCAGTGCTTCCCAAGCCCGCCGGCATCAACGGGCGAGGGGGAAGGGCGATGGGTATATTGCACGCCGGAACGCCCTTGAGGCGGACCGTCCTCCCATGCGGATGTGGTGGAATTGGTAGACACGCACGTTTGAGGGGCGTGTGGCTTCGGCCTTACGAGTTCAAGTCTCGTCATCCGCATTTCATTTTTCATTTCAGCCAGCCGTTGCCTGAACCGAAGCGGGTTCCCAGGGTGACCCCCCTGCCACCGGTTTCGATCGTGCTGGTGAGCAATGGCCCGGGAGAGCTCTCCACCTGGGTGCGTCCCCTGGCCCTTCGCCTGCAGCGCTTGATGCCGCTGCGGCCGGCGGTGCCCGATGCCGATGTCAGCTTGCAGCTGGTGCTGGTGCCCTGCCCGAACGGCACGGGGCAGGAACACCGCGCCGCGGCGGCCTGGGGATTGTTTGAGCGCATCGTGCCGGCCCGGAGTTTCTGGTCGCTGCTGCTGCGGCCCCAGCGGTTCGGCCCCTGGGGCCGGCAGGGGGTGGTGGTGTTTCTGGGCGGCGACCAGTTCTGGACGGTGCTGCTCTCGGCACGCCTGGGCTACCGGCACCTCACCTACGCCGAATGGGTGGCCCGCTGGCCCCGCTGGAACGACCGGATCGCGGCGATGGGCCCCTTGGCGGCCGGTCGCCTGGCGCCGCGCTGGGCAGAACGCTGCACGGTGGTGGGCGATCTGATGGCCGATCTGTCGGAGATGGCCCGCAACGATGCGCCGCTGCCCGAGGGGGAATGGGTGGCCCTGCTGCCGGGCTCGAAGCGGGCGAAGCTGCGGGTTGGCATGCCCTTTCTGCTGGAGACGGCCGATCACCTGGCGGCGCTGCGGCCGGGCTGCCGCTTCCTGCTGCCCGTGGCGCCCACCACCAGCGTGGAGGAACTGCTTGCCCAGGCCGGCTCGGACAACCCGATTGCCCGCACCTACCGCGCCGGTGTGCCCCGGATGCTCGCTGGCGATCTGCTGGAGACCCCGGCCGGCACCCGCATCCAGCTGGCCCGCGAGAACCCGCTGCACAGCGCCCTCAGCCAATGCGCCCTGGCCCTCACCACGGTGGGGGCCAACACGGCGGAGTTGGCGGCCCTGGGGGTGCCGATGCTCGTGCTCGTGCCCACCCAGCACTTGCATGTGATGCAGGCCTGGGATGGCCTGGCCGGGTTGGTGGGGCGCCTGCCGCTGCTGCGTTGGTTCTTTGGGGTGCTGCTGACCCTTTGGCGGCTGCGCCATCGGGGCTTGCTGGCCTCCCCCAACATCGCCGCCGGCCGTCTGCTGGTGCCGGAGCGGGTGGGGGCGATCACGCCGGAGAGCATTGCCACCGAGGCCGCCGACTGGCTGGCCGCACCTGAACGCCTGGAGGGGATGCGGGCCGATCTGCGCAGCCTGCGGGGGCAGCCGGGGGCCGTGGCCCGCCTGGCGACCCTGGTGCAGGAGCTGCTGCCCCCCGATCAGATGCCGCCTGGGCGGAGTGCCTAGGGTTGGTCCAGTGTTTTCAATCGTTCCGATGGCAGACGCCACCAGCTCTCCCGACCCCTCGGCCTGTGGGCTCGACAGCGGCCTGGCTCGGGGGGCCTCAGAGGAGCAGTGGCGCCAGAAGCTCACCCCTGACCAGTTCCGGATCGCCCGTCAGGGCGGCACTGAGCGGGCCTTCACCGGCGCCTACTGGAACCACAAGGGCACGGGGATGTATCACTGCATCTGCTGTGACGCCGAGCTGTACAGCAGTGCCACCAAATTCGACTCCGGCACCGGCTGGCCCAGCTTCTGGGATGGGGTGACATCCGGGGCGATCAGCACCCACACCGACAGCTCCCACGGCATGGTGCGCACTGAGATCCGCTGTGCCAACTGCGATGCCCACCTGGGGCATGTGTTCAACGACGGTCCGGCGCCCACCGGGCAGCGCCATTGCGTCAACTCGGCCTCACTGGCCTTCAAGGAGCGCTGAGCGCCCGCAGTCACCAGGGGTCGTCGATGCCGTTGCCGGGCAGGTCTTCCGCATCCACATCCAGCGGCTCGCGGTAGGGGCTGGGTGCGGGGCGGCGTTCCGGCTGTCTGGCCTCTAGCGGCCGCCGCTCAACCGGCCGGGGCTCGGGTTCCAGGGGCCGCCGGGCGCTGCCGAAGCGGCCGTCGTCGTCCCTGCTCTCCGGGTAGTCGGACTCCTCATACCCGGATGGCTCGTACCTAGATGGTTCGTACCTCGATGGCTCGAAGCGGGACTCCTCCTCGTCGAGGTAGCGGCGCTGGCGCAGCGGTTCCCGTTGGCGCTGGGCGTCCAGCTCGACGTAATCAAGCTCTTCTTCGGGCTCAAAGGCCCGGCTGGTGGCCGGCTGGATGCGGCGCTGTTCCTGCACCGCCGGCTGGCCAGCGGCCAATTGGTTTTCCACCGGCACCATGCCACTGCGGAACCGTTCCCGCTCCTCCTGCTCCCAGCTCGGCCCACCGATCCCCAGTTTTTCCAGCAGGCCCGAGCCCAGTTGCTTGAGCTTCTCTTCGGCCCCTTCGTACACGATGATCCGGTCGGGACCGCTGCTGACGATCTCCTCGACCGTGAGTTCCCAGGTGCTCAGCACGCCCTCGCCCAGCAGCGGCACCCCCAGGGCACCGATCACCAGGGTGGCCAGTTCGCCGGTTTCGATGTCGAAGCTGAACCCCAGCACCCGCCCCAGCTGATCGCCTGCTTCGGTGATCACCTGGCAGTTGATCACCTTGCTGTAACGGTCCGGATTGAAGGCCTCGGCGAGGGAATCGACCGAATCCACCAGGATCACATCGCCCACTTGGCGGATCCGATCCAGGGGCATCCAGCGGGGCAGACCGGGCAGAAAACGGGTCAGGGGGTTGTCGCGCAGCCCCAAGGCCACCACCTCACGCCGGTCGATATCCACCACCACCTCGCCCACGACCCCCAGCCGCCGGCCGGTGTCACGGGTAATCACCTGGGTGCCCATCAGCTCGGAGCGCAACCAGAGGCGATCACTGGGGGCAGCGGCTGATCCGAGATCAGCAGAGGGGGGAATGGAGGAGGTCAAAGAACGGGTCGTGTCCGTGGCCCAGTCGGCCCATTGTGACCCACCTGGCCCGCCGGGGAAGGGGTGTCTCAGGCCGCGGGCGGTAAACCGACCACCTGGGTGTGGGCCCCCCGGGCCTGGGTGACGCCGATGGTGCGGGTGGCGGCGGCGATCATGGGGCGCCGGTGACTGACCACCATGAACTGGGCCTGGTCGGCCTGGCTGGCGATCAGGGCGGCAAGGCGCTCCACGTTGACCCCATCGAGGAAGCTGTCCACTTCGTCGAGGGCGTAGAAGGGCGACGGCCGGAACCGCTGCAGGGCAAACAGGAAGCTGAGGGCCGTCAGCGATTTCTCGCCACCGCTCATCGCATTGAGCCGGCGCACCGCCTTGCCCTTCGGATGGGCCACCAGGGTGAGGCCCCCCTCCAGGGGGGCTTCGGGGTTTTCCAGCTGCAGGTGGCCTTCGCCATCGGAGAGGCCCTCGAAAATCGTGCGGAAGTGGCCGTCCACCGCCGTGAACGCTTCCAGGAAGGCCTCCTGGCGCAGGGTGGCCACGGTTTCGATGCGCAGCAGCAGCTCTTCGCGCTCCTTGCTGAGCACTTCCAGCCGCTCCGCCAGTTCCGCCAGCCGGGTTTCCAGCTGCTCGAGCTCCTCGAGGGCCAGCATGTTCACCGGTTCGAGGGCCTCCATCCGTGCCTGCAGGCTGCGCAGCTCGGCCTGCAGGGCCTCCAGGCCCGCCTCCCGCACCTCCTCGGGGATCTCCGGCAGGGGGTCGGGCAGCTCCCGCTCGAGTTGGGCCAGACGCAGCTGATCGCCGCGCTGTTGTTCGGCCAGCGACTCCAGCTCCTCGCCCAGCCGCTGCACCTCCCACTGCTTCTGCTGCAGGGCCTGGCGCTGGGCGGCCAGCTGGGCTTCGGCGGCATCGCGGGCCCGCCGCCGCTCGCCGAAGCGGGTCTGCAGGTCCTGCTGCTGGGTTTCCAGGCTGCTGCGGCGTTCCTGGTCGGCCTGCTGCTGCTCCTTCCAGCGGGCCCGCTCCGCCACCAGGGCCTGGACGGCGGCCACCAGGCGCTGCTCATCGGCGCCCAGGGCGTCGAGCTGGTTGCGCAGCCGCTCGGCGGCCAGGGCCCGCTCCCGTCGGGCGGCCAGGAGCCCATCCCGTTGGTGCCGGGCGGCGGCCAGGGCCGTATCGGCTGCTTCCAATTCACTTTGCAGGCCCTGCCAGCGGGCGGAATCGCCCGAGGCCTGGACGGCGGCCTCGGCCTGCTCCAGGGCCGTCCGCTGCTGCTGGAGGGGGGCCAGCAAGGATTCCAGCTCCTGCTGGCGCTGCAGATCGGTCCCCAGCGCCTCCTGCAGCTGGGTCAGGCGGCCCCCCAGTTGTTGCTGGCGCTGCAGCTGGGGGGCCAGGGCCCGCTGGGCGGCGCTGCGTTCGGCCTCCAGGGCAGCCTGCCGTTGCTGGTGCTCCAGCAGCTGGGGGCGCAGGGCTTCCAGTTGCTGGCCCAGTTCGGCCTCCTTGCGGCGGCAGGCCAGCAGGCTCTCGCCCAGCTCCAGCAGCCGCTGCCGCAGGGGAGCGGCCTCATCCCCCTCCTGGGCGCGGCCGAAGCTGAGCTGGCTGCCGCGTTGCTGCAGGCTGCCGCCGGTCATCGCCCCGCTCTTTTCCAGCAGTTCTCCCTCGAGGGTCACCGCCCGGCAGCGCCCAAGCTCACGCCGGGCATTGGCCAGGGTGTCGAACACCAGGGTGTCGCCGAAGACGTAGCGGAACACCTCGGCATAGACGGGTTCGTGGCGCACCAGATCCACCGCCTTGCCAATGCGACCGGCTCCGCCGGCCCCGGCGTCGCCCCGCTGCAGGGCCGCCCCGGAACTGGCGCTGCCGCCGCCGGCTCCCCCCCGGATCTTGTTGAGCGGCAGAAAGGTGAGCCGCCCGGCCCGGCGGGTTTTGAGCAGCTCGATGGCCCGGGCGGCAATGCGGTCGTCGTCGACCACCACCTGGCCCAGGCGCCCGCCGGCGGCCACTTCCAGCGCCAGGCGCACCCGCTCCTCCACCTCGCCGAGCTGGGCCACCGGGCCGTGGATGCCGTCGAGGCCAGCTTCGAGCAACACCCGCAGGGCGCCGGTGCCGCGGCTTTCCTGCAGGGTCTCGCGGCGGCTGTCCAGCCGGGCGATCTCGCGCTCCAGCTGGGTCTGCTCCTGCTCCAGCCGGCTGCGGGTGCGCTGCTGCAGGGCCAGGGCTTCGGCCAGCTCCTGCGCCTGTTGTTGCTCCAGGCGGGTGGCCTCCAGCACCTGCTGCCAGGCGCTCTCAGTGGCCTCCAACTGCTGCTGGCCGCTGCGATGGCTGAGGCCCTCTTGCTGCTCCTCCTGCTGCAGTTCCGCCAGCCGCTCCTGGTGCTGCCGCAGCCGTTCCTGCAGTTGCTGGCGTTCCGCCTCCAGGGGGCCCAGCTGCTCGGTGAGCTGCTGGCGGGCGAGGCTGCGCTGCTGTTGCTCCTCCAGCCAGCTGCCGGAGCGGCCAGCCACCTCGCCGAGGCGGCGGCGGGAGAGCTCCACGGCGGCTTCGCCGTTGCGGCAGGCCTCCTCGGCGGCCTCCAGGGCCGCTTGGTCGGAGCTGCTCTCCAGGCTCCCCTGCTGGCGCCGCAGCTCGCCCTGGTTGTGGGCCAGCTCCTGCCGCTGGCGTTGCAGGGCTTCGGCGTCGAGCTGGTGTTTTTCGGCCTGACGGGCCAGTTCGCGGCCACTGGCCTCCAGTCCCGCCAGCTCCGCCTGCACGGCGATCAGCTGGTCTTCGCCGAGGGCCTTCACCTCGGCCTGGAGCTGCTCGAGGGCGGTGGTGGCGGCGGTCAGCGCCTCCTCGCCGGCAGCGATCGCCTCGCGCTCGCCCAGCTGCTGGGCCGTGAGGGCTTCGCGGCGGCGCAGCAGGGCTGCCTGGCTGGCCTGGGCCGCCTCGAACGCCAGCACCTGTTCCTGCAGTCGGCCGGTGTGCTGGCGCTGGCGTAGATCCTGGTAGGTGCGCGCTTTGGCGCAGTCCCGTTCGAGTTTCTGGCGGGAGCTGAGCAGCTCCTGCTGCACGATGCTGCAGCGCTCCTGGCGCTCCTGCACCTCGTCGAGTTTGCCGCGGGTCTGCTCGATGCGGCTGTCGAACAGGGCCACGCCGGCCAGCTCATCGATGATGCCGCGGCGGTCGCGGGCACTCATCGAGACGATGCGGGTCACGTCGCCCTGCATCACCACGTTGCTGCCCTCCGGATCCACCCGCAGGCGCCGTAGCTGGCCCTGCAGCTGCTGCAGGTTGCAGGGCACGCCATCGGCACTGAAGCTGCTGGCGTAGGTGCCCCCCGGCGCCACCCGCAGCCGCCGGCTCACGGTCCAGTCCTTCTGGCCTGTGCGGATCCAGGGGCCCTCCTCGGGGGGCTCCAGGCCGGCCTCGGCCTCGTCGGGTTGCCAGTCGGTCAGGTCGAAGCGCACGCTCACCGAGGTTTCGGCGGCCTTGCCCTCGCGCAGCATGGCGCTGTTGATTAGGTCGGGCAGGCGGTCGGCCCGCATGCCCCGGCTGCTGGCCAGCCCGAGGCAGAACAACACGGCATCGAGGATGTTGCTCTTGCCGGAGCCGTTGGGGCCGGTGACCACCGTGAAGCCTTCTTCCAGCGGGATCGAGATCGAGCCGCCAAAGGACTTGAAGTGGGTGAGCTCGACCTGATTGATGTGAACCAACAGGCCCGTGCGCCGAGCAGCAGAAATGTAGCGGAGGGTTTCGAAAGCTCAACCCCCTCCTTACCTTGAAGGCTGAGCTGCGTTGTCGCCCCTTCTCCCATGACCGCCGAAACGCCTCCCCGTGCCACGAGCCCCGAGGGCTTCCGTGAGCGCTTTGAGACGCTGATCCCCACCATCCAGCGGGAGTGGCCCGCCGTGGCCCGCCAGACCCTGGAAGCCACCCGGGGCAGTTTCGATGAGGTGGCGGAGGTGATCGCCAGCCAGACCGGCCGCACCGCCGCTGTGGTGAAAGACCAGTTGTGGGAGCTGCTGGAGGTGGCCAGCGGCCAAACCAGCCGTCTGGCGGACAACCTGGCACCCATCGAGGCCCAGCTGGAAAGCCTGCTCGATGAGCTCAATGCCAGCCTGCGGCCCCGGATCGAGAAGCCGGTGCGGGAGCGCCCCTTGATGGCGATCGGCATCGCCGCGGGCGTGGGGGTGGTGCTGGGTCTGCTGCTGGCCTCGGGGCGGCGCTCGGCATGACGGAGTCGAACGGGTCGGGCCAGCCCCCAGAGGAGCGGCGCAGCGGTGTGGCCCGGGTGGCGGCCGGCCGGGTTGGGGCCCTGATGACCTCGGTGATGGACCTGCACGTGCGCATTGCCCTGCAGGAGGTGGATCGGGAAAAGCGCCGCCTGATCAGCGGGGCCCTGCTGCTCAGTGGCGGGCTGACGCTGCTGCTCCTGTCCCTGATCGGCGCCGAGCTGGCCCTGCTTCTGTGGCTGCATGCGGCCCAGGGGCTGAGCTGGATCCATGCCGCCCTGGCCGTGGCCGCCTTGAATCTGGTGCTGGCCGGGGTGTTCGTGCGGGTGGGCGGCCAGCTGCTCAAGGGGCCCTACCTGCCCCAGACCATCTCCGGGCTGAGCAAAACCACCAAGGCGGTGCTGGGCCGCTAAGGCCCGGCAGCCGGGGCGGGTGCCGGTGGGTGGGCCCAGACCAGGGCCCGGATCTCTCCGGTTTGGAAAGGCTTCACCCGGCTGGGGTCCTGATGGGCGGCGGCGCTCTGGCCCTGGGCGCTGGTCTGCAGGATTTTCAGGGTGTCGCCGTGGGACACCAGCACCGTGACCCGGTCTGGATTCGCCGCGGCCTCCCGTTCCAGCCGGGCCATCAGGGCCGCGCCGCGCCGCTGCACCGCGGCGGCGCTCTCCACGCCCCAGGGTGTCCCGCTGGGATCGGTGGCGTCCTGGTCCCAGACGCGCCGGTAGAGGGGGCCGCTCGGGCTCTGGCCTTCCAAGCGGCCGAAATCCCGCTCCCGCAGGTCGGCTTCGAGGCGAATCGCCAGGGCTGGGCCCTGCTGGCGTTGCCAGTGCTGCAGCCGCTCCACCAGGATCTCCGCCGTTTCGCGGCTGCGGCTGAATGGCGAGCTAACAATCCACAGCCCACCCTGCTGCCAGGCCCTGCGGATGGTGTCCCCATGGGCCGCAATCCAGGCATCGCTGGACGCCTGGGCCTCCTGCCGACCCCGTTCCGTGAGCCCGTTGCGGGGATCGATCCCTGCGGCCATGGCGCTGCAGATCCGTTGCTGGGAGGACGGCACGCTCTCGCCATGGCGCATGCCGAAATAGCGGGCCATCGGTTGGCTGGGGTTGGCCTGCGCGGGCAGGCTCATCAGGATTCCAGCCAGCACCAGGGGAATGAGCATGGGGCTGTCAGCGGATTTCATAGTGCAGCCAGCGGCAGTCGATGCCGCCGTTGCTGATCGGGATGCGGCGGCTGGCCTTCATCTTCAGGGCCCCGGTGAGCTCGGGGTTGCCGCTGAGCAGCCACAGGCTCCAGCCGCTGCAGCGCTCCTTCACCATCCGCCCCAGGTCGGCGTAGAGGGGCTCGAGGGCTCCCTGCTCGCCCAGGCGCTCGCCGTAGGGGGGATTGCACACCAGGATCCCCGGGCCTGGCGGCGGCTCAAAGTCGCGGCAGTCGCCCTGGCGCAGATCGAGGGCCGCGGCGACGCCGGCTGCCTTGGCGTTGTGGCGGGCCTGCTCCAGGATCCCGGCGTCCTGCTCCACCCCCACGATCGGGGGCAGGGGGGATTCAGGCGGGAGGGCTAGGGCGGCGGCGGCCTCCCGCTCCTGCTGCCAGAGCTGGGGGTCGAAGTCGGGCCAGCGCTCCAGGGCGAAGGGGCGCCCGAGGCCCGGCGCCTTGCCCAGGGCCAGGCAGGCCGCCTCGATCAACAGGGTGCCGGAGCCGCACAGGGGATCGGCCAGGGGCATGCGCCCATCCCAGCCGGTGAGGGCGATCAGGCCGGCGGCGAGGTTTTCCTTCAGTGGCGCCAGGCCCATGGCGGCCCGGTAGCCGCGGCGGTGCAGGCTGCCGCCGCTGCCATCGAGGCTGAGGGTGGCCGTGCTGCCGTCCCGGCTGCCGGCGCCGCCCAGGTGGAGGTGCAGGGCCAGGTCCGGATCGTCGAGGTCGACCGAGGAACGGGCGCCCCACTGCTGGCGCTGCAGATCCACCAGGGCGTTTTTGACTTGGAGGGCGCTGTAGTGGCTGTGGTTCAGTCCGGGTGCCGTGCCGGTGGCGTCCACCCGGAAGGTGGTGCCGGGGGGCAGCCAGCGGGCCCAGTCGGCGGCGCGCTGCACGCCGTCGTAGAGGTCGTCGCGGCCCCGGCAGGGAAACTGGGCCAGCTCCCGCAGCAGGCGGAAGGGCAACCGGGCCTGCAGGTGCAGGCGGTAGTAGCCAGCCAGGTCGCTCTGGAAGCGCACGGCCCGGCGCAGGGGTGAGACGGCGTGGCAGCCCAGGGCCGTGAGCTCGGCCGCCGCGGCGTCCTCGAGGCCCGGTGGCACCACCGCGATGCCACTGATCTGGTTGGCGTTTGGTTCGGTGATGCCCACCCCTGCGTCAGCCCGTGCCTGCTGCCACAATGAACCAGTCCGGTTTCGGCCGGACTAGGTGGCTCACACCGGTGCTTCGGACAGCGGTTCGATTCCGCTCAGCTCCATTCCCCCATCCCGGGGCTGCAATGGTTTCGACGGGGTATAAGGAGGGTGACTGAAGCCTGCTCGGTAAGAGCGAACCCGTAACAGCGAACAACATCGTTCGTTTCTCCCGTCAGACCGCCCCTGTGGCTGCCTGACCCTGTAAGGGAGATGGGGTGAGGTCAGCCTTATCACCCAAATGACCCATGGGCCCTGGAAGGGGCCTTTTTAGTGGGCCGTTCAGCCGGATTTGCCCCTGCGGAGCCACCGTGATGGCCCTCCGCCGTTCAGTGGAGTTCGAACAGCAGCAGGTCGGCCCCGCCGGAGGTTGCCGTGAAGTGGTCCAGGGCGCCGGCTTCAAACCCGAGCCCATCGCCCTGTTCGAGGGTGCGGCCTGCGGCCTGGCCACCACCGCTGATCAGCTGGATCCAGCCCTGACGTCCAGCCGTGATCGCCAGGGGCAGGCTCTGGCCAGCCTCCGGTTGGGCCCGCCACAGCCGCACAGGGCGCTGGATCGCCAGGGCGCCGCCGCCCTGCTCGGGATCCAAGATCGGCGTCCAGTCAGTCCCGATGGAGAAGGGCTTCTGGGCGTAGGTCGGGGACAGGCCGACTTGGCTGGGTTCAATCCAGATCTGCAGCAGCCGGCAGGCCCGCTCGCCCCCATTCACCTCGCTGTGCACCAAACCGGTGCCGGCGCCCATGCACTGCACCTCGCCGGCCCGCAGCACCTCGCTGTGGCCCATGGAATCGCGGTGCTCGAGCTGGCCGTCCACCATCACCGTGATGATTTCCATGTCGCGGTGGGGGTGCATGCCGAAGCCCCGGCCAGCGGCGATCGTGTCGTCGTTGATCACCCGCAACGGCCCAAATCCCATCCAGGCGGGATCGTGATGGCCGCCAAAGGAAAAGGAGTGCCAGCTGTCGAGCCAGTCGAGCTGGCTGTGGAAGCGCTCGGCGGCCGGGCGGAACACGGAGGCCGCAGGGGTGGATTGGGGCGTCATGGCTGGAGTCGGCTGGCGTTCAAGGCCGCCTGCTGGAAGATCAGGGTGCGGTTGTTGGCGGGCATCGCCACATCAGCCAGCGGCTGGAGGCCCAGGGCGGCACCCTGCTCCTGGAGCTCCACCGCATCCCGTACACCCATGGCCGGATCGAGGCTGCGGAGGTGCTCGTCGAAGGCGATGTTGCTGGCGGCGGTGTGGACGCCCCGGTCGTGAAAGGGGCCGTAGAGCAGCAACAGCCCGCCGGGCACCAGCACCCGGGCGGCACCGGCCAGCAGCTGGGGCAGGGCCAGGGCCGGCATGATGTGACAGGTGTTGGCCGTGAACACGGCGTCGAAGCTCTGGTGGGGCCACTGCCCAGCCTCGGTGACATCCAACGGGATCGGTGGGAGCAGCCGGGCACCGAATGCCAGGGGGATTGGGTTGGGGGTCACCAGCTGGGCCTGGAGCATCGCCAGGACGCCCTCCCGTTCGCTGGGCTGCCAGACCAACTCCGGCACCTGCCCGCAGAAGAACGCGGCATGCTGGCCACTGCCTGAGCCGATCTCCAGCACCTGGGCGCCCTCAGGGAGCCAGTCCTGCAGCATCGCCAGGATTGGTCCTTTGTTGCGTTCGCAGGCGGGGGAGTGCAGCACCGTCTGCCGGGGATGGGTTCATCCATCTTGGGGGGCCTGGGGCCCTGTAGAGGGCATTGTTCGTGGTTGGGAAAGGGCTGGTCAAGGCTGAACCAGCCTGTCTTGGGCGGCCTACGCTGGCCCCAAAGGCAAGACTGGCTTGATGTCAAAATCCCAGCTGGAATTCACTCCAAAGCAAGATGTCGAGTTTCGGCAGCTTGTGGCCAAGCAGAGAATCGCTGCCATGGCGATTGCTGCTCTCGTTGTTTTCAAGGCTGCGTCTAGCCTTCCGAGTTTTTCTGGCCAAAATTGGCAAGAGGTCATGTTTGGGGTGGCTTCTTTCGCTGCTGCTGGCTACTCCTGCTACGCCCTCTACCTGAGCAGCTCAAAGTTGTATAGGATCACCCAAACGAGCGGCAATGATGTCAATCATTTGTTTGCCGGATTGCGAAGCCTGGAAAACTGTTTGGCGGCTCTGGCGCTTGCCATTCTATTCAGTATCATCCCGGCCTATGTCGGCACCTAGCGCTCGCTGTCGAAGTGATTCCAGGGGCTCTCGTTAGCTCTGGTTAAGTATTTGGCTAGGTTCTGAGCTTGATCCTCTTCCGTTTGCCGCCCGTCTTGCGATCGCCGGAGTTGGGGCTGCCGCCATTGTCCCCGCGATGATTCTCCAGCTTGCGTTGCAGGATGAGCCCGGAGAGTACAACGGTGATCGCATTGGCGATGATGAGGGGGCCATTCCCTGTCAGCGCTCCATAAATCAGCCAGAGGGCGATTCCACTGGTGAACAAGGTGTACATGCTGAGCGAAATCCCCCTGGTATCGCTGCTGCTAAGCGTTCTCATCGCCTGGGGAATGAAGCTTGAGGTGGTCAGGGAGGCGGCCACGTAGCCAAGGATTTCAATGGCGGATGATGGCTGGCTCATGGCGGGGTGGTAGAGGGCGTTCTGGACGCAAAGTTGAGATTGCAGTTGAAAAATTCTAAAAGTCCTTGAATGGGTGTTCAAGGCTGGGTGTCTTTGGGTCTATGAGTTCGAATCAATATCTCTTGAGAGATCGATAGATTTTAATGTCATCCCATCTGATGTGGCCCTGTTGATGGGTCTAGGTAGCCAGGCCCAATATCCGCTCCACCACTTCAAGCTTGATCTGCAAGCTTCATCTGCAAGCTTCAGCCTGAATCGTCCCAGGGGTGAAGTCCCGCCTGATTGAGGCCATTGATCGGCTGGTCAGGCTGGGCTGGCGGTGGCCTGGCGCGTGATGGCGGCCCTCAGCTGGGGGAGCTTCGACTCCGCCAGGTGGTACGAGGACACCAGGCAGCAGCAGCGGATGCCGTCCGCTTCGAGGCAGACCTGGATGCACTCGTTGCGCAGGGTGGTGATGTCGAGCACCGATCAACGTGGCAGGGTCCAGACCCCTCTTAAAGCCGCCTGGAGGGGGCTGCAAGCCCCTGGGATCAAGGCTGTTGCCCCATGGCCCTCAGCATCGCCCCCTGGCAGGGGCCGCCGTGGGAGCAGAGCGGGATCCGTTGACCATTCACGGAGGCCCCGCTCGGGGCGCCACTGGCCAGGTTGGGCCCAGCCTGAGCTGCTGAGTCAGACCCGCCCGTGGGCGCTCCGGTGGCTGCGGCCGCACCGCCTCCGGCCTGAGCACTGGTGGCCGTGCCCAGCGTGGTGCGCGCCCTGTCGAGCACGCCCGTGTAAGTCGGCGTGGAAGTGCCCTGGAGGGTCCCCTGGATGGCACTGGCCCCCACCATGGGCGCCAGGCCTTGGGCCTGGGCCCCCTGGCTCAGAAACGCCAGGACGGCCACCAGGAGCGACGGGGCCAGGCCGGGGGTCAGGCGTGGCTTGGTCAGGCTTGGCGTGCTCAGGCGAGGCGACGGGATGGGAGCCGAAATCGATTGGGAGCGGGCCATGGGAAAGCGTCGATCGGGCACTGGGGGTTGGCTCAGGTCAGCTTGGGTCAGGTCAGCTTGGGTCAGGGTTGCTGGGGGTCAGGGTTGCTTCGGGGCTGAGGAGAAGCCACTCCAGATTTTGAGCTCCTCAAGGGTCTGCACACCTTCGCGGCGTTCCTTGCCCGCCAGGTCCCAAGTGGGGAACGCGCGGATGTTGGCGGCGACGCAGCGGGCCCGGCCGTCGTCGCTCTTGTCGCACTCCACGTAGGGCAGGGTGTTGCCGCCCTCCTTGCCGAACAGGTTTTTCTGTTGGAAGCAGGCCGGACACCACCAGGCCCCGTAGAAGATGGCGCCCTTGGCCCGCAGGTGGGCACTGAGGGCCTTCTGTTCGGGGGTGGAGGCCTCCAGGGCCTCGCCCAGGCTGGGGGTGGTGGAGCTGCCCAGGCCCTGGACGCCGCTGCCCGCACTGGCGGTGGCCGTGAAGCCGAGCAGCACCGTGCTCAGGCCGATCAACAGGCTGGAACGCAGGGAACCGAGAGCGGCCATCCGGAGACGCTGGGGGCTTTTGAGGCTAGGCCTGGCGAGCGGTGCGGCCCATGGTCTGTGGGCAAATCCGGAGGAGGAGGCGTTCGGCCTTCCGCCCTTTCGGGCGTCGGCGGTCGGTGCCAGGGGCTGAGACACTGGGTGCACGGCGGTGGACACCAGGTCGATGGGCGCGAACGGCTACCGCGACTACTTCAATGTGTTGGGCGTGGAGCGTGGCGCCGATGCCGACACGATCAAGCGAGCGTTCCGGAAGTTGGCGCGCCAATACCACCCGGATGTGAATCCTGGAGATGCGGGGGCTGAGGCCAAGTTCAAGGAGGTCAGTGAGGCCTATGAGGTGCTGTCCGATCCCGAAAAACGCCGGCGCTACGAGCAATTCGGCCAGTACTGGAGCCAGGCGGGGGGTGGTCCCGGCGGCTCAGGTGTTGACGTTGACTTCGGTCGCTACGGCAACTTCGACGACTTCATCAACGACCTGCTCGGGCGTTTCGGTGGTCCGGCGAGCGGGGGGGCACCGGGAGGATTTGGTTTTGGCTCCGGCTTCCCCGGGGGCTTTGGCGGTCCTGGCTTTGGGGGTGGCGTACCGGGTGGGGCCCGCAGCAGCCCGGTCAATCTCGATGCCGAAGTGAGCATCAGCCTGTCCTTTGCCGATGCGTTCCGCGGCTCGGAACGCACCCTGGCTGTCAATGAGGAGCGGGTGCAGGTGCGGATCCCGCCCGGCGTCAAGCACGGCAGCCGTCTGCGGCTCAAGGGCAAGGGCAACCTGCAGCCCGGCACCGGTCGCCGCGGCGATCTCTACCTCAACCTCCAGATGCAGGAGCATCCGGTGTGGAAGCTGGACGGCGACCAGCTGCGGGCCGAGCTGCCCCTCAGCCTTGATGAGCTGGCCCTCGGCGGCGAGGTGCGGGTGGCCACGCCCGATGGCGAGGCCTCGGTGCAGGTGCCTCCGGGCATGACCCTGGGCCGCAGCCTGCGGCTCAAGGGCAAGGGCTGGCCCCTCAAGGACGGCCGTGGCGATCTGCTCCTCACGCCCGTGCTCAAACTGCCCGAGCCTCTCAGTGCCGAGGAGCGGCGGCTGCTGGAGCAGCTGCGCGCTGCCCGCAGTGCCGATCCCCGTGCGGGATGGATCCAGGCGGCCCGTCTCTAGGATCCGCCCCAGCCAGATCGCCGCCATGGAGCTCACCTACCGTCCCCGCCGTCTGCGCCGCACCCCGGCCCTGCGGGCGATGGTGCGGGAGCATCACCTCAGTGCGGCCGATTTCATCTACCCGCTCTTTGTGCATGAGGGCGCCACCAACGAGCCGATCGGGGCCATGCCCGGGGCCATGCGCTGGAGCCTGGAAGGACTCGTGCAGGAGGCGGGCCGGGCCTGGGATCTCGGCATCCGCTGCGTGGTGCTCTTCCCCAAGGTGGCCGATGGCCTCAAAACCGAAGATGGCGCCGAATGCTTCAACGAGGGCGGCCTGATCCCCCGGGCGATCCGCCACCTCAAGGAGGCGCATCCCGGCATGGCGATCATGACCGACGTGGCCCTCGATCCCTACTCCTGCGACGGCCACGACGGCATCGTCAGCAGTGAGGGGGTGGTGCTCAATGACGAAACCGTGGCGATCCTCTGCCGCCAGGCCGTGGCCCAGGCCCGCGCTGGTGCTGATCTGATTGGCCCCAGCGACATGATGGACGGCCGCGTCGGCGCCATCCGCGAAGCCCTCGATGAGGAGGGGTTCGAGCATGTGGGGATCATCAGCTACACCGCCAAGTACGCCTCCGCGTACTACGGCCCCTTCCGCGAAGCCCTCGATTCAGCCCCCCGCGCTGCCGCCGGCAAGCCGATCCCCGGCGATAAGAGCACCTACCAGATGGATCCGGCCAACGGCCGCGAAGCCCTCACCGAGGCCCTGCTCGATGAGCAGGAAGGGGCCGACATCCTCATGGTGAAGCCCGGCCTGGCCTACCTCGACATCATTCATCGGCTGCGTGGCGAAACCGAGCTGCCGATTGCCGCCTACAACGTCAGCGGCGAATACGCGATGGTGAAGGCCGCCGCAGAAAAGGGCTGGATCGACGAGCGGGCCGTGGTGCTGGAAACCCTGCTCTGCTTCAAGCGGGCTGGGGCCGATCTGATCCTCACGTATCACGCCTGTGATGCGGCCGCCTGGCTGCGCCAGGGCTGATGGGAAGGCGGGCCTGATTTGAAGTCCGTTCCTTGGGTTGGGCCTGTTCTGGCCGCGGCTCTGTACCTGGCCCTGATGACGGCCCTGGTCAGGGCCACCGGCGTGGGTTTTCTGTTGTTCCCAGAGCTGGGGGCCCTGGCCTCGGTGGTGTTTGCCGATCCCGGAGGCCGCTGGGCCCGTGCTCCCGTGTTGCTGGCCGTCACGCCCGTCGTGACGGCGTTGCTGGGGGTGTTGATCACCCGCCTGTTGCCCTATGGCCCCCTGGCGGTGGTGTTGGATCTGGCGACCTGTCTGCTGGTGATCAGGGCCCTGCGTTCGCCGATCGTGCCGGCCATCTCGGCAGGGATCCTGCCGCTGGCCCTGGGAATCACCAGTTGGATGTACCCCTTGGCCATCCTCGCGGGCACGGGAGGGTTGGCCCTGCTGGTGGTTTTGCGCGCCTCCCTGGCTCCCGCCATTCCGACGGCACCCATCCCGACGCCAGCCCCCCCTGCGGCGTCACCGCGGCCGGGACCATGGCGCCTGCCCTGGCTCTGGCCCCTGGCCGTCTTCCTCGCTGGAGCGCTGGTGTTGGTGCAGCTGCTGGGCTCCCATCTGGTGCTCTATCCGCCCCTGCTGGTGATCGCCTGGGACATGCTGGCCGATCGCGACCATTGCCCCTGGCTGGGCCGCCCCCTCGCCGTGCTGGTGGTCACCGGTGGCGCGGCGGCGGCGGGCCTTGCCCTGGTGCAGGTCTTGGGGGTGGTGCCCCTGGCCTCCTTCCTGGCGATGCTGGCCACGGCCTTGCTGTTGCGGTTATCGCAGCTCCGCTGTCCTCCGGCCTTTGGCCTGGCCCTGCTGCCCTTTGTGATTCCTGCGCCCCCAGCCACCTACACCCTGCTCACCCTGGCGGGTACGGCCTGGTTGCTCTTGGTGGTTGGATTGGCAGAACGTCTCGACCGTCGGCGCCGTCAACCAGAATGGAACCCGTGAATGGTTCCGGTATGGATGCAGCGCCCGTCCATCGCCTCGGCCATGTGGCTCTGAGGGTGCAGGATATGGAACGCGCTAAGGCGTTTTATCGGGGCCTGGGGCTGACCCTGACCTGGGACGCCCCCGATTGGGCCTATCTCGAGTGGCCCGGCGGCGGCACCGGCATCGCCCTGCTCAGTCCTGCTTACAAGGCCGCCGGCCCCCACTTTGCCTTCCATTTTCGCGACCGGGCCGAGGTGGATGCGGTCCACGCCGAGCTGGTGGCGGCCGGTCGCAGCTGCGGCCCGGTGCACGATCACCGCGACGGCACGGCCAGCTTTTATTTGCAGGATCCGGAAGGCAACTGGCTGGAGATGCTCTATGAGCCCCCCGGCGGTATCCCCTCCAACCTGGCCGGGTGAGCACACCCTCCACCCCTGCAGCGCTCCTCCAAGTGGCGCCGATTCAACAGGAAGCGCTGGAGCTGCTGGAGTGGCCCCGGCTGGCTGAGCAGCTGGCCAGCTTTGCCAGCACCGCGCCGGGCCGTCGCGCCTGCCAGGCCCTGCCGCTGCCCGACTCCCTGGCGGCCAGCCAGGCCCTGTTGGCTGAAACCACCGAGCTGCTGGGCCTCGATGGGCTGCTGGAGGGGGGGCTGAGTTTTCAGGGGGTGGCTGATATCGCCGCGTTGGTGGCCCACTGCGCCAAGGGCGGCACCGCCGCCGGCGAAGACCTGCTGGCCCTGGCCGGCACCCTGGCAGCGGCCCGCCGGCTGCGGCGCCAGATCGATGATGCCGAGCTGCGGCCGGTGTGCTCGGCCCTGGTGGCCGACCTGCGCACCCTGCCGGAGCTGGAGCAGCGCCTGCACTTCTGCCTCGAGGAGGGTGGCCGGGTGGCCGATCGGGCCAGCCCGCCCCTGGAGGGGCTGAGGCGCCAGTTGCTCGGCGTGCGCGCCGATCGTCGCGAGCGGCTGCAGGAGCTGCTGCGTCGCTGTGGGGCGATGCTGCAGGACACGGTGATTTCCGAGCGCAATGGCCGGCCCGTGCTGGCGGTGAAGGCCGGTGCCGCCGCCCAGCTGCCCGGGCTGGTGCATGACAGTTCGGCATCCGGGCAAACGGTGTTCATCGAACCCCAGGCGGTGATTGCCCTGGGCAACCGCATCCGCGAGCTGGAGGGGCGGGAGCGGGACCTGGAGCTGGAGGTGCTGACGGCCCTGAGTGGTCAGGTGGGGGAGGAGGCGGAAGCCCTCGAGGGCCTCCAACAGGTGTTGCGGCGTCTCGATGCCGGCCTGGCCCGGGCCCGCTACGGCGCCTGGCTGGGGGCGGTGCGGCCCGAGCTGGTGGCTGGGCCCGAGGCTCCCTTCGAGCTGCGCGACCTGCGCCATCCGCTGCTGGTCTGGCAGCACAAGCGTGAGGCCGGCCATGCGGTGGTGCCTGTGAGCCTGCAGGTGGGGCCCGACCTGCGCGTGGTGGCCATCACGGGCCCCAACACCGGCGGCAAGACCGTCACCCTCAAGAGTGTCGGCCTGGCGGCCCTGATGGCCCGGGCCGGGCTGTTCCTGCCCTGCAGTGGCACGCCACGGCTGCCCTGGTGCGCCCAGGTGCTCGCCGACATTGGCGATGAGCAATCCCTGCAGCAGAACCTCTCCACCTTCAGCGGCCACATCCGCCGCATCGCCCGCATCCTCGAAGCCCTGCCGGATCACGGGGACCCGGCGTCCGATGGGGGCCCAGGGCCTGGCGCTGCGCTGGTGTTGCTCGATGAGGTGGGTGCCGGCACCGATCCCCTGGAGGGTTCAGCCCTGGCCACGGCGCTGCTCAAGCATCTGGCCGATCGGGCCCGCCTCACCATCGCCACCACCCACTTCGGCGAGCTCAAGGCCCTCAAATACAGCGATCCCCGCTTTGAGAACGCCTCGGTGGCCTTCGATGTGGACACCCTCTCCCCCACCTATCGCCTGCAGTGGGGCATCCCCGGCCGCAGCAATGCCCTCGCCATTGCCCGCCGTTTGGGGTTGGGGGAGCCGGTGCTGGAGCTCGCGGCCTCCCAGTTGGAGCCCCTGGGCGAAGGGGAGGTGAACCAGGTGATCGCCGGCCTGGAAGACCAGCGCCAGCGCCAGCAGGAGGCCGCTGAGGAGGCCGCCGCCTTGCTGGCCCGCACCGAGCTGCTGCATGAGGAGTTGCTGCTGCGCTGGCAGCAGCAGACCCAGCAGAGCGCCGAGCTGCAGGAGCAGCGGCGCCAGCAGCTGGAGCGCTCGATCCGCCAGGGCCAGAACGAGGTCAAGCGGATCATCCGCCGGTTGCGCCAGGGCCAGGATGGGGGCCTTGCCAGCAGCTCCGCGCTGGGTGAAACCGCCCGCCAGGCCGGCCAGCGCCTCAAGAGCCTCGAGCAGCAGCACCGCCCCACCCCGGAGCGGCGCGAGCACCGCGGTTGGATGCCCGCCGTGGGCGATCGGGTGCGGGTGCTGTCCCTGGGCAAGGCCGGGGAGGTGCTGGCCCTGGCCGACGACGGCCGCGAACTCACCGTCCGCTGTGGTGTCCTGCGGCTCACCCTGGAGCTGGCCGGCATCGAGGGGCTGCATGGGGAGAAGCCGACGCCGCCGGAGGTGCAGGTGAAGGTGAAGGGCCAGCGGGGCCTGGGGGGCCGCGGTCCCGACGTGCGCACCGAGCGCAACACGGTGGATGTGCGGGGCCTGCGGGTGCATGAGGCCGAGGCGGCGGTGGAGGAGCGGCTGCGCGCCGCCAATGGCCCCGTCTGGGTGATCCACGGCATCGGCACCGGCAAGCTCAAGCGGGGCCTGCGCCAGTGGCTCACCACCGTTCCCTACGTGGAGCGGGTACGCGACGCCGAGCAGGGCGACGGCGGTGCTGGCTGCAGCGTGATCTACCTGAAGTAGGCCAGTCGAGCCCACGTCATGCCCTCGCCATCAGAGCCGAGGGAGCAGGGGTTCCTGGCCAGCGGCCGGGGGCGGCAGGGGCAGGGCCTCGCCGGCCCCATCAAACAGTCGCCAGCCGCGGGGATCGATATCCAGGTGCACCGTGGATCCGGGCGGCAGGATCTCTTCGGGGCCGACCCGCACCTGCACCAGGTGATCGCCCTCCGCCAACCGGCAGGTGAGCAGCTGTTCGTTGCCCAGGGCCTCGCTGTGGCTCACCTCGGCTTTCAGATTGCGGTTGGTGGCTGGGGCCAGGCGGAAGTGCTCGGGCCGCAGGCCTCCGGTGAGGCTCTGCCCCGTGCGCGCGGCCAGCCCCTCGGCCAGCACACCCTCCACCGTGAGCCGGCGGCTGCCCAGCTGCAGCTGGCCGGCTCCCAGGGCCTGCACCGGCAGCAGGTTCATGGGCGGGCTGCCGATGAATTGGGCCACGAAGAGGTTGGCGGGCCACTGGTAGAGCTCCATCGGCGTGCCCAGCTGCTGCAACCGGCCGGCGTTGAGCACGGCGATCCGGTGCCCCATCGTCATCGCTTCCACTTGGTCGTGGGTGACGTAGAGGGTGGTGGTGCCCAACCGCCGCTGCAGCTCGACGATCTGGGTGCGGGTGCCGGTGCGCAACTTGGCGTCGAGGTTGCTGAGGGGTTCATCCATCAGGAACACCGCCGGCGCCCGGGCGATGGCCCGGCCCAGGGCCACCCGCTGCTTCTGGCCGCCGGAGAGTTCCTTGGGCAGCCGGTCCAGCAGGTGATCGAGCTCGAGGGTTTCGGCCACCTCGGCGATGCGTGCGGCGATGCGCTCCTCCCGCGGCGAGCGCACCTGCAGGGGCCTGGGCAGCCGCCGGCTGGCCAGGTGGAGGCTGTCCTGGAGCTGCTGCAGGGCCGAGCGGTTGCGGCTGCGGCGCAGGCCGAAGCCAATGTTGCCGGCCACGGTGAGATGGGGGTAGAGCGCGTAGCTCTGGAACACCATGGCCACGTCCCGCTGGGCGGGCCGCAGCTGGCTCACGGGCCGGTTGCCGACGTAGATCTCCCCCCCGCTCGGCTGCTCCAGGCCCGCCAGCAGCCGCAGCAGGGTGCTCTTGCCACAGCCGGAGGGCCCCACCAGCACCAGGAATTCGCCGTCCTGGATCTGCAGATCCAGCTGCTGCAGCACCTCCACAGGATCGCCGCCCCTGCGGGGTGGGTAGGTCTTGCTGACCTGCTGGAAGCGAACCTCTGCCAAGACGGGCCTTCAGACGGCGCGATCCTAGGTTTGTCCCAATGCAATTCATTGATCAGGCCCGCATCGCCGTCAAGGCCGGCCGTGGCGGCGATGGGATCGTGGCTTTCCGCCGCGAGAAATACGTGCCGGCTGGGGGCCCTTCCGGCGGCGATGGCGGCCGCGGCGGCGACGTGCTGCTGGTGGCTGACGCCAACCTCCAGACCCTGCTGGATTTCAAATACAAACGCCTGTTTGCGGCGGTGGAGGGCCGGCGGGGCGGTCCCAACCGCTGCACCGGCGCCAGCGGCGATCACCGGGTGATCAAGGTGCCCTGCGGCACGGAGGTCCGGGATGCTCGCACCACGATCTTGCTGGGCGACCTCACGGCCCCGGGGGATGAGCTTCTGGTGGCCCTCGGTGGCCGCGGTGGCCTCGGCAACGCCCATTACCTGAGCAACCGCAACCGGGCGCCGGAGAAGTGCACCGAGGGCAAGGAGGGTGAGGAGTGGCTGCTGCAGCTGGAGCTCAAGCTGTTGGCAGAGGTGGGGATCATCGGTCTGCCCAACGCCGGCAAGAGCACCTTGATTTCGGTGCTGTCAGCCGCCCGGCCCAAGATCGCCGATTACCCCTTCACCACCCTGGTGCCCAACCTCGGCGTGGTGCGCCGGCCCAGTGGCGATGGCACCGTGTTTGCTGACATCCCAGGCCTGATTGCCGGGGCGGCCCAGGGGGCTGGGCTCGGCCACGACTTCCTGCGCCACATCGAGCGCACCCGCCTGTTGATCCACCTGATCGATGCCAGTGCCGAGGACGTGCTGGCCGACCTTCAGGTGGTGCAGCAGGAGCTCACTGCCTACGGTCACGGCCTCGATCAGCGGCCGCGGTTGGTGGTGCTCAACAAGATCGAACTGCTCGATTCCGCTGCCCTGGAGAGCGCGCTGGACATCGTGCGCCAACAGGTGAAGTCCCAGGGGGAACAGCCCGTTCTGGCGATCTCCGCGGCTGCCTCAAAAAATCTGCCGGAGCTGCTGGCCGCGGTGTGGCAGCAGCTCGGCATTGCCTAAAGGCTCAGGTCCCTCGAGATCGGGGCCTGGAGAGACCCTCAGTCGTCGTAGACCCGGCACTCGGGGGCCGAGGGGTTCAGGTCGCAGAACACTTCGAGGGGGGTGGGGTCGTGGCTGTCCTCGGGATGGTGTTCCTTGAACTCCTGGAGCCCCTGCAGCTCTTCCTCCAGGTGTCGCACCTTGCCCAGATCGCCGGCGGCGCGGGCGGCCTCGATCTCGCTCTGGTCCTTCTGGATGTGCTCGTCGATGCTCTTCATTTCGGATACCGGCTGGCTAAGGCCGGAACTCACCGCGGCCCACCTTACGGGCGCCGGCCGACCTTGCGCCTTTCTGTTGCCTGCTGCCGATCGGCAGCGCCGTGGCTAGCAGCAGGAAAAGCGCATTGCTGGGGCATCTCCATGGCACGCATCAAGCACCGGCGCGGTCGCCACTTCATGGACGAGAACGGCCGCCTGTTCTGGATCAACGGTCCGGAAGAGCACTGCTATCTGTCGGAGCAGCGCCAGTGGCGCCGCGATCTGAGCTTCGATGATGTGTTGGATTGGAAACAATGCGCGCCCAGTGGCCTGGTCAGCCAGCGCTTCCCGTCCCTCCAGGCCGCTTGCGAGGCCTATGAGCATTGCCAGATCACCTGGTGCCAAGACCTCTACCTGCGCCGCATGGGCGACCAGATGGCGGCCCATCGGGCGGCGGACGACTACAAACCCACCGCGATGAAGGAGGCGGAGAACCAAGGGGGACGGGTGCGGCAGCAGCCCTGGTTGCTGCCAGAACCGGCGGGTCCGGTGTGTGGGCTGCCGCCGCGGCAGAGCGTGACCGCCGGAGCCCCCCTGGAGATGGCCCACCCCCACCGCCGCCGGCGCTCGGCCGCAGGGATGGCCACACCCTCAACCCGCTAGTTCGCTCAGGGCCAGCCAGCGTTCCTCGCCGCCGTGGATCCGCTCGCTCAGTTCCGCCAGCTGCTGGGTGAGTGCCTCTAGGGCGGCGTAGTCGCTGCCGCCTGCGCCGAGGGCCAGCTCCAGCTGGCGGCGCTGCTCCTCCCACAGCGGCAGCTGGGTCTCCAGATCGGCTAGCTCGCGGCTCTCCTTGAAGCTGCGGCGCCGGGAGGCCGGGCGTTTGTCGCGGCTGGGGGCTTGGGCCGCCTGGGCGGGTTGAGGTTGGGTGGCACTGGCCAGCCGGGCGGCCTCCTGGCGGGCGGCGCTGGTTTCCAGGTAGGCGCTGTAGTTGCCCTCGAAGCGCTGCAGCTCGCCGTTCTCGAAGCAGAACAACCGATCCACGGTGCGGTCGAGGAAGTAGCGGTCGTGGGAGACCACCACCACGCAGCCGCGGAAGTCTTCGAGGAAGTCTTCGAGCACGCTCAGGGTCTGGACGTCGAGGTCGTTGGTGGGCTCGTCGAGCAGCAGCACATTCGGCGCCTCGATCAGCAGCCGGCAGAGGTGCAGCCGCCGCCGCTCGCCGCCGGAGAGCTTGGCCACCGGCTGGTGCTGCTGGGCGGGGGGGAAGAGGAAGCGCTCCAGCAGCTGGGAGGCGCTCAGCTCCTCGCCATCCACGGACACCCGGCTGGCGGCGGCCTGCACCACCTCCAGCACCTTCTGGTCGGGCTTGAGCAGCACGTCGCTGTGCTGGTCGAAGTAGGCCAGCTTGACGGTGGCACCCAACTCCAGGCTGCCGCTGCTGGGCTGGCGCCGGCCTGCAATCACCTCCAGCAGGCTCGACTTGCCCACACCGTTGGGCCCGATGATGCCGATCCGGTCTTCCGGGCTGAAGTCGTAGCTGAACTGGCGCAGCAGGGGCCGGGCTTCGGGGCCTTCGCCCGCATTCACCCCCAGCGCCTCGGCCGTGATGGCCCGCTTGCCCAGCCGCCGGCTGCTGGTGGCCAGGCTCACCTGGCCGCGGCCCTGGCGCTGGGGGGCTTCCCGCATCGCCTCGATGCGCTGGATGCGGGCTTTCTGTTTGGTGCTGCGGGCCTTGGGGCCCTGCCGCAGCCAGGCCAGCTCCCGCCGCAGGGTGCCCTTGAACTTGGCGGCTGAGGCGGCTTCCGAGGCCTCCTCCTCGGCCTTGTGGGTGAGGTAGGTGGCGTAGTTCCCGGCGTAGCTGCGGGCCAGACCCCGATCCACCTCCACGATCCGCCGGGTCACCCGATCCAGCACGTAGCGGTCGTGGGTCACCAGCACCAGGGCACCTGGGAAGCGATCGAGGTAGCTCTGCAGCCACTCCACCCCGTTGGCATCGAGGTGGTTGGTGGGCTCATCCAGCAGCAGCACATCGGGCTCGGCCACCAGCGCTGCGGCGAGGGCCACCCGTTTGCGGTATCCGCCGGAGAGGTCCCCCACCTTGCGGTCGGTCTCAGCGATGCCGAGCCGTTCCAGCACCTCCCGGCACTGCTGTTCGAGCCCCCAGGCGTTGAGCTGGTCCATGCGCCCGTGCAGGTCGCTCAGCCGGGCCAGGGTGGTGGCGTCGTCGGGAGCATCCGCCACCGCCTGGCTCAGGGCCGTGTGCTGGCGCAGCAGGGCCATTTTTTCACCGCTGCCGGCGAACACCTGCTCCAGCACGGTGTGCTCAGGGTCGAGCTCGGGCTCCTGGTCCACCAGCACCACCCGGGTGCGGGGGGCGCAGCGCCGCTGGCCGCTGCCCAGGGGCTCGTGGCCGGCCAGCACCTTCAGCAGGGTGCTTTTGCCGGCTCCGTTGGGGCCGATCAGCCCCAGCCGCTCCCCCTCGCCCACGTGCAGGGTGAGGCCCTCAAACAGGGTGCGGATGCCGAAGTCCTTGCCGGCCTCCACCAGGCTGATCAGGCTCAAGGTGCGGCTCCCTCGGTGTTGGCAGCCTGGGCTTTGAGGTAGGCGAACACGCTTTTGTCCCCCACATCGGCTGCGGCGGGCATGGGGAACTTGCGCAGGCATAGCACCAGCAGCAGGGCGCTCTCCAGGGCCAGCAAGGTGGTGGTGGCCGTGCCGTCCAGCAGGCCGCCCAGGTAACCGAGCAGGGCGATCGGCAGCAGCAGGGTCACCCCGATGGCCTCGGGACGGCGGAAGCAGAAGAACTCCTTGAAGCCCACCCCCGCCAGGGCGGCGAAGAAGGGGCCGATGGCCAGGATCCAGAGGGGCTGGTTGGTCAGGGCCGCCACCATGGCGTCCGGGCCGCTCCGGGCCGCCAGCACGAAGGCGCCCCCGCAGCCCAGCAGCCAGAAGAGCTGCAGGGCCCGGTGCAGGGGCACCAGGTAGATGTGGATCCAGCGCAGGGCCAGGCCCAGACCCACCGCCATCACCACCATCCAGGGCCAGAGCTGGCCGGGGCCGAACTGGCGCCATTGCAGCAGCAGGCCCGCTTGTCCCACGGCCACGGCGGTGAGGCCCAGGCGGTACCCGAGCACCTCGCGCCGGTCGGTGGCATCAATCGTGAAGGGCCCGTAGACCCCTTCAAACACGGGATCAGCCATCGTTGTTTCCCGGATCAGGCATCGGTTGGGTCTCCCCTGGCCCTCCCAGAGCGGGTGGACCTTCCACCAGTGTGGCGAGGGGCGGTCCCGCCGGAACGATTCCCGAGGGATGGAGGGGGAAGAGGGCGCCGAAGTAGTCCCGGCGCCAGGCCTCCGGCCAACAGGTGGCCGCCACACCCGGCAGGGCGTGGAACCGCTGGCGCCAGCGCCACAGGGCCGGCAGCTGCCACAGGGGCAGGCGGCTGCAGCCGAACAGCGGCGCGTACACCAGCTCCAGCCGGATCAGGGTGGGAAACAGCACCACGTCCGCCAGGCTCAGCTGGGGGCCGCTCAACCAGGGCGCCCTCGCCAGGGCACGGTCGGCGTCCCCCAGCGCCTCAAACAGCGCGGCCTCGGCCCGGTCGTAGGCGGCCTGGGTGCGGGCGAAGCCACAGCGGTAGACCCCATCGTTGACGCTGCTCTGTAGCCGGTCCCGCCATTGGTCGGTGGCCTCCTGCTGGGGGGCTGGTTCCAGGTTGGGGGCGTCGGGGGAGGGCCAGCGGTTGAGCAGTTCGATCAGCCGGGCGCTCTCGCCCACCAGGATGCGCCGTTCGCGGCGGGAATACAGGGCTGGCACCGTGGCCCGCTGCCCCGCATCGGCGCCCGAGCGCCGGTAAAGCTCGATCAGGGTGTGGCAGCCCTCGAAGGCCTCCGCAAAGCGCCAGCGCCCCTCGGCCGGGTCGGGGTCCACCACCACCAGGCTGATGCTGGCCCCGAGGCCCCGCAGGCTCCACACCAGCCAGGCTCGGTGGGCCCAGGGGCAGCTGCGGCCCACGATCAGCACGTGGCCATCGGCCGCGGCGGCCTCGTCGGGCAGGGGGGGCAGCACGCTGAAGGCCCCGTCCGGGCGGCGGTAATTGCCCTCCGCATCGGCCGGCCCCAGACCACCCATCAGTTGTTGCCACTGCCAGTGCCAGAGCGAGCGGGCGGTGCGCACCAGCGGAGCGGGTGGGGCCATGGACGGGGAGGCGGCGAGGCTCTGAATCTGCGTCAGGCTGGGCTTGAAATCCAGCGCCTGCCGGCGACCCTCCCGCTGATGCGTTCGACTCCTGTGCCAGCCAGGGTGCTCGTGGTGGCTGGCACCCACGGCAACGAGCGCAATGCCCCCTGGCTGCTGGACCACTGGTCCCAGCAGCCAGGCGCCCTGGCCAGCTGCGGTTTGGAGTTGGAGCTGGTGGTGGGCAACCCCGCTGCTTACGCCCAGAACCGCCGTTACCTCGAGCGGGATCTCAACCGCTGTTTTGCCCCGGCCCTGCTGGCCGACCCCGCTTTGGCCGGGCCGGATCTGCAGCGCGCCCGGGAGCTGGTGGCCCGCCATGGCCCCGAGGCCGATGTCCCGTGCCTGGTGGCGCTGGACCTGCACAGCACCACCAGCGCCATGGGCAATTCCCTGGTGATCTACGGCCGGCGGCCCACCGATCTGGCCCTGGCGGCGGGCCTGCAGGCGCGGCTGGGCCTGCCGATCTATCTGCACGAGGCCGACACCGTCCAGACCGGGTTTCTGGTGGAGCGCTGGCCCTGCGGACTGGTGATTGAGGTGGGGCCCGTGCCCCAGGGGGTGATCACGGCCCAGATCTGCCGCCAGACCCAGCTGGCGGTAGAGGCGGCGCTCGCGGTGCTGGCCGCGGCCCAGACCGGAGACCTGCGCTTGCCCCCCCAGCTGCTGGTGCACCGCCATCTGTGCAGCCTCGACCTGCCCCGCCGCCCCGATGGATCCCCGGCGGCCTGTCTGCACCCGGCGCTGCAGCATCGCGACTGGTGGCCGCTCCAACCGGGGGACCCCGTGTTCAGCGGTCCCGGGGGGGAACCCATCGGCTTCGTTCCGCCGCCGGGACTGGAGGATCAGCCGGCCTGGCCCGTGTTTGTCAATGAAGCCGCCTACGGCGAGAAGGGCATTGCCCTCAGCCTCACCCGTCGGGAAAGCTGGCCGGTGTTACCCGAGTGGCAGCAGGCCCTGACCGATCTGGCCTCCCAGCTCGCTCAGCGGGGTGCGCCGTTGTAGTCGATGCCCAGCACGGTGCGGCCATCGCTGGAAATGCGGATTTCGGTTTCCACCGTGGCGGCCAAGTTGAGTTGCTGCCAACCCGGGGCTCCACCGAGGAACCGGAACAGGTAGCCCTCGCTGGTGGAACTGATCAGGCACTGGTTCCCCGCGTTGGCGGTTTCGTACATGCACTGAGCTGGGCGGTAGACCGCCAGGCCGCCGTTGGTTTGGATGGCGGTGTTGCGCGCCAGGTTGAGGGCTCGAACGGCGCTGAAGGGAACCGGAGCCTCCTGGGCCAGGGCTGCCTGGGGGGCCATCAGGGTGATGCCACCGCCAGCCCCTCCGGCCAGCAGTCCCGAGCAGAGGGCGGCTGCAGCTGCAGAAGCCAAACGGGCGGGCATGGGTCGCTAGGGCAAAGAGTTGAACCAGCTCAACCCTGGCCCATGGGCCTGTCAAGGGGGCTCAACCACACACCAGCGTGGACTGCTCTTTGGTGCAGGGCAGATCCGTTTTGCTGCCGTCCGCCCAGTAGATGCGCAGCCGATCGTCCTCGGTGCCACTGCGGTAGGTGAGCGACTTGATCGCTCCGGCCGGAGGCTTGCCGGCGGGGTCAGCCCCATTCCCCGGAGTCGCCGCGTTGAGCTTTTGCTCCAGCTGCTGGATCTTCAGCTCCAGCTGTTCCTGGCGTTGTTGCAGGCGCTGGACCTCCGCGGAGGGCTGCCGTTGGCAGCCGGTGATCAGGAGGGCGGTGCCGGCCAAGGCCGCCAGGGCGCCACGGATGGGCAGGGCGTGAAGCAGGGAAGGCGGTGCCATGCCGGAGGAAGGCCTGTGCAGGGCAACTCCTAGCAGCGTCAGGAGCCCCTGGCTACGGATTGCCGCCTCTTTTGTCCTCTTGACCCGCAGAGCACCCATCAGCGGAGCTGATCGGAGTCATCAGCAGCCCTGGGCCACCCAGGCCAGACTCCTCTCACCAATGCCGCAATCTTCCGTTACAGTTACGAGCGACGGGATTCCGTCCGGCGGTTTTCGCCCTGGCGGTTTACCGCCCTCCATACCCGTTCCTCTGGAACACTCTTCTCTCGTTCTCATGACAACCACTCTCCAGCAGCGCCAAGGCGCTTCTGCGTGGAACCAGTTCTGCGAGTGGGTCACCTCCACCAACAACCGCCTGTATGTGGGCTGGTTCGGTGTGCTGATGATCCCCTGCCTTCTGGCCGCCACCATCTGCTTCATCGTTGCCTTCATCGCTGCTCCCCCCGTCGACATCGACGGCATCCGTGAGCCCGTTGCCGGCAGCCTGATGTACGGCAACAACATCATCTCTGGTGCTGTTGTGCCTTCCAGCAACGCCATTGGCCTGCACTTCTACCCCATCTGGGAAGCCGCCAGCCTCGATGAGTGGCTGTACAACGGTGGTC
>NZ_JAGQBE010000069.1 GCF_024345475.1 Cyanobium sp. T1B-Tous | reverse complement strand
GCCACAGAAACCAATCTAATCAGCAAGGAAAAAACGCCTTACAATCAAGATTGAAGGTGCCCATTGCAATGGTCGAGCCCCCAACGCAAAGGCGCAAACGATCGCGGTCCCTCACCGTCACCCGCAAAGGGCAGGTGACGCTGCGCAAAGATCTCCTGGCCCATCTGGGTATTCAGCCTGGCCAGCGCATTGATGTGGAGGTGCTGCCTGGCGGCCGGCTGGAGCTGCACGCCGAGCAAGCCACCGGCAGCATCAACGGCTTCATCGGCCTACTGGCAGGCCGCAGCAGCCACTGCGCAAGCTTGGAGGAGCTGAATCAGGCCGCCTCCGCCGGCTGGGCCGGGCTCGGCGACGCAAACGCCCAGCCCAGCACAAGCCCATGAAAATCACGGCCGACACCAACGTGCTGGTGCGCGCCCTGGTGCAGGACGATCCCGAGCAGGCCAAATCAGCCTGTGGACTGCTGGAGCAGGCGGAGCTGGTGGCGATCCCCCTGCCTGTGTTGTGCGAACTGGTTTGGGTGCTGCTCCGTGTCTACCGCTTCTCCAACCACGACTGCGTCAGCGCCATCGAAGCGCTGCTTGCCAGCAGCAGCGTGGTGGCCGATCGACCGGCCGTGACAGCCGGGCTCAAGCTGCTCGCATCGGGCGGCTATTTCGCCGATGGCGTGATCGCTTTCGGTGGAAGGCAGCTGGGCAGCCAGCAGCTAGTCACCTTCGACTGCGAAGCAGCGCGTCTGCTGAGCGAAGCCGGCGAACCCGTGCATCTGCTGCGGTGATGCCCGCACACCCAAATAACTCTCTGCGTGGAACTTGGCTGGAGGGCTGGCACAGCGGAGTTCAAGCGCCTCGCCCCTGCCTCAGGCTCGAGCTTTCTCCTCCTTAGGGATATTCGCCATACACTCAACAGCTCGCGCTAAGCCCGGATGCCTTCACCACAGGGTGCGTCAGGCGCATCTAAATCACCACTGTTCAGGAATCTGTACAGCCCGTACAGAACGATGGACACTGCTCGCACCACCCATCCCACCGAGCCCCTGTCGCAACTGCGGCGGGGGCTTTTTTATGACTTTTAGCGCTCTCACCTCCCAGCTGTTGCGGCTCGCGCCCCTGCCGCGCCGCCTGTTGCTGATCGCCGCCGATGCCCTGTTCATTCCCTTGGCGGTGTGGCTCAGTTTCTGGCTGCGCCTGGCCCATCCCTTCAACGCCAACTTTCTCCAGAGCCTCTGGATGATGCCGGCTGCCCTGCTGATCGGCGTTCCGCTCTACGCGTTCACCGGTCAATACAAGGGCCTCACCCGCTACGTGGGTAGCCAGGCCCTGTATCGCCTGGCTGGCCGCAATGGGCTGCTGGTGGTGTTGTTGGTGCCGTGGGGGTGATGCTGCGGCTGCTGCTCACGGGCTTCACCGGCGCGGTGCGCTTCGCATTGCGTGATTTGTTGGTGAGCCTCCAGAACAAGCCCCGTCACGCCCTCATCCGCGTGGCCGTCTTCGGCGCCGTGAAATCAATGGCATCGCAATTCAGCCGCCCCAGATCTTGCGCGAGCGCCGCGGCGATGTGGATCAGGTGTTGTTGGCGATGCCCTCCCTCAGCCGCAGCCAGCGCCGCCGCATCGTTGACGATCTTCAACCCCTCGGCATCCCCGTGCTGCAGGTGCCCTCGGTGGAGGAGATCACCAGCGGCCGCACCCGCATTGATGACCTGCGCCCGGTTGCTATCGAAGAGCTCCTCGGCCCCGGCATCGCCGGCCAGGTGGTGCTGGTGAGTGGCGCCGGTGGCTCGATCGGCGCCGAGCTCTGCCGTCAGATCCTGGCGCTCAGGCCCCGCCGCCTGGTGCTGCTTGAGCGCAGCGAACCCAGCCTCTACGGCATCGATCAGGAACTGCGCCGCAGCCTTCCGGCGGGAGTGGAGCTGGTGGCCGTGTTCGGTAGCGCCACCGATGGCCAGCTGGTGAGCCGCGTGCTGCAGGAGCAAGCCGTGCAGGTGGTGTTCCACGCCGCCGCCTATAAACACGTGCCCCTGGTGCAGGCCAATCCCCTCTCTGGCCTGGCCAACAACGTGCTCGGCACCCTGGTATTGGCCCGCGCTGCGGCTCGCTCTGGTGTGGCCAGCTTCACGCTGATCTCCACCGATAAGGCCGTGCGCCCCACCAACGTGATGGGTGCCTCTAAACGCGCTGCCGAGCTGGTGATCCAGGCCGCCGTGCTCGCCCGCGGTGGCGACCTGTTCCTGCTGGATATGGGCGAACCAGTGCGCATCCTCGATCTGGCTAAGCAGATGGTGCGCCTCAGCGGCCTGTCGCTGCGCGATGCCCAGCACCCCGAGGGCGATATCGAGATCGTGTGCACCGGCCTGCGCCCCGGCGAGAAGCTCTACGAAGAACTGCTGATCGACGCCGAAAGCGAACCAACCAGCCATCCGCTCATCTTCCGCGCCACTGAACGAGCCATCCCCCCCGAGCAGCTCTGGCCTCAGATCGAGGCCATGGAGGCCGCCATTCGCTGCCAAGACGCCCATGCCGCCCTCGACTTGCTGGCCCAGCTGGTGCCCGAGTGGCAGCGGGGTGAGGTTGGGGGCCAGCCCCAGTCGGCCCATCCAGTGGAGGTGGCTCAAGACTGAAGCATGTGGGCTGTTCAGCCGCAGTTCTTTATTGTTGCCCAATTTATGTGTTTATGCTCATAAAATAGATATTGTTCATTTCCCGTGTGTGGCTCTCGTGGGGTCACTTGCAGTGGCCGGATGCCGGCGCGGGCAATCCAGCCCTAAAGCGTGAATGATCCTGGCTAAAGTTCGGTAATTCACTCGGTTCGCTCTAGGCCATGCGCAGCACCATCACCGCCCGTGGCCAAACCGTTATCCCTGCTCCGATTCGGGCGCGCTTCTCCCTCGGTCCATCCCAGCGGCTGGAATGGATCGTTGAAGCCGATGGCTCCATCCGGGTGGTGCCGGTGGATCTCTCGCCGGTCAAAGCCTTTCGCGGCATGGGCCGACGTGGTTGCTCCAGCCAGCGCTTGCTTGCTGACCGCGAAGCCGAGCGGCAGGCCGAGCAGGCTGCTGGCCACTGATTTCTTACTCACTGAATTGAGTGCCAGATGGGATCGCTACTCCTGCTCGACACATCGGCGCTGCTCACCCTGCGCGACGACGAACCCGGTGCTGGACGGGTTGAAGAGGCGCTTGAGCAACCCGGGCGCTGTTACGCCTGCTTTCTCAGCCGGATGGAGGTGCTCTACCGCGTCTGGAAAGACGAAGACGAGCGCGCCGGCCGCCTCGCCTACGAGCAACTCAAGGCACTGCCGCTGCACTGGGTGGAGGTTTCAGAGCCCCTGCTCGAGCAGGCCGCCAGCATCAAGGCCCGTCATTCCCTGTCGTTGGCTGATGCCTGGATCGCGGCGGCCGCGCAACAGGTGGGTGCCACCCTGCTGCACAAGGATCCTGAGTTTCGTGCCATCGCCAACCTTCCGCAGGAATGGCTCGGTTGATCGCCTGAGAGGAGGACGCCGTAATTCAGGCCTGGCTGTCGACTCGTTCCGTGCTTACGCGGATGTCCTTGTCAGTACAGGTGTTCTAAGCTGTGCTCAGGGTATGGGCTGGTTACGGTGTTCCATGGATTTGACTGTCAAGGCTGGATCACGCCTTTTACCAATTACGTCCATGTCAACCTACTGGGAGCCGCTTCCTTAGATCTTCCGCAGCAAGCAGGATTTCCTTGCATAGCTGCCGCCGTGGCCGGCGGCCATAGAACATTGAGCTGGCATTCAACCGTCGAGCTGAAAGTGCAGTGATACGAGCTGGAGCAGAGAATGCTGCAAATGCGGAAAGAAAACTAGCGGCTTGACGAGCACAGCTCAGCCTTTCACCCTTAACTAGTCAGGGCAGCTCCAGCCAGCTGCGCAGGGCTTGATCAAGTTCGGCAAGGGTTCCTGATTCCAAAATCCCCACCACGGCACCTAGAGCGGCTGTGGGCACTGTGAATAGCTTGTCGGCTGGGGTTCACGGGAATGCACACCAGTGGTGCCTCCAGCAGGGTGCTGGTCAGCGGACAGAGCGTGACGCTTGGATGACATTGAAGCCAGCGATTGGCCTGCACCACCACGGCTGGTCTTGGCTTGCCTGAGTACACCCCATAGGTGGCAATCGTCACGATCAGCCCCCGTTGTAGAGCCACCGTCATGCTATCCAACTCCGTCATGCGGTCCAATCAGGCCAGTCTGGAAGTTGCTCACTCCAGTTGGTTTTGCTGCTGTGTTCAGCAATCAAGGCCGACTGACGCTGAACTTGATCGTTGTTACTGAATCGCTGCGCATACTGCGCGATTGCCTCACGCACACAAGCCCTACGACTCTTTCCCCTGCTGAGCTCTAGCTGATCCAACTGCTGCTCAAGCTCGGGCTCTACACGCACGCCGATCGCCATTGTGGGTCTCGTTAAACGATCTGTTCAGCTAACTAGCGCCCTCTTTGCGTATCGACTCATCTGTTGATGTCTTTTCCCCTCTGGCCCGAACCCTTTAGGCCCGGCTCCACACGATGGATGACGACTTCCGGGGCCTCGGCGACGACGGGGGCAGCCCTGTGTTGCCTCAGCCGGCGTCAAACAACCGCTTGCCGTCGGCACGTTTCTGGTTCAGGCGTCGCGATTCCCGCCGCGTGAATTCGCTCACCGTGGGGTTGGCCACCACCGGATCCACATGGGCCACCTGCTCCCACAGATCCCGCGGCGCCCAGCGCACCGTGTGCTCTACCCGATCGTGCTTGATCACATGGCACCAGCGGCTGCTGCCGCACGCCGGGCAGAACAACTCCTCGAGCCACTCGTTGCTCAGCACCAGCACCGGGTAGGCCTGGATCACCAGCTTGGCGGTCTTATCGGCCATGCCCCGGGCTTTGAGTTGCTCGGGGGTGAGGAGGTGCAGGAAGTACTTCTTGCCATTGCCCTCAATCCGTTGCTCCGGATGGGCCGGGCAGCAAAGCTGGCGGCGTTGGGGCCGGCGGGAGCGGCGGGGTGTGTCGCTCAAGGGATGGCATTAGCTGAATTGAAAGTAGCGCTGCTGCGCCACCTCGTCATTTTTGGACCCTTTTGATGCGTTTATGGTCATAAGCCGGTACTTTCGGCGTCGGCGCCGTCCTGGTTGGGCTCGATTGACGCTCAGCTGGTGGTGGCTTGCGTCACAGCCATAAGCTGGGGGCCATCACAGCGGCTCCAGGCGCTCTGGGCCGCCGGCGTGGCCGCCACGCCGAGTTTGGCGAGCGCCTGGCGTGCCTCGCTCTTGCGGGTCGTCAACTCTTGGCGCCGCGCCTCCTGCCCGGCTTCCCAGCGCTGCCGCTCGGCCCCATCGGCCTCCCGCCAGCGGGCCAGGGCCTGCTGGTAGCGCTCCTGCTCCAATTCCTGGTCGTCGCGGGTGAAGCGCGCCAGGACCGTCGGGTCGGGCGCCGCCGGCCGCGGCAGGGGCACGTAGCTGCGCTGGCTGAGCCGGCCGAGGTCGCTGCTGTAGCTGGTAAGGGCCTGCACCTGCTGGCTAACCGCCGCTTGTTGGCGCCGGCAGCGGCTCACCAGGGCGCCCTGCTGCCGCAGCCGTTCCACCGCCGCCTCCCGCTGCCGCTCCGCCTCAGCCCGGCGGTCCCGTTCTGCACCGTTGCAGCCCACCAGCAGAAGCCCCAGCAGGGTTGCCGCCACCAGGCCCGCCCCAGTTCGCTGGCCCATGGCTGGTCTCAGGCGCCCCAGCCGTCGAGCTGGGGGTTGGTGCTTTGGATCGCCTGGTACAGCTCCTGCCGCGTGCTGGGCAGTGCTTTGAGGCGAAGGATGGAGAGGGCCTCCTTCCGCTGCATGGCTGCTCTGGAACTCCCTCCAACCAACCGGATCGGATCGCCCCTGTCAAGCCACTCAGCCCTGCGGCCCTTGAGCCTGTGGCGCCAGGCGTGCGCTCCAGGATTCCGTACAGCTTGTACTGCGAGTATCAGTTCACCCCCGCCAGCGGCGTGACCCGCTTTTGTACTGGCCTCGTGCCTTGTTTCTGATTTGTCGGCTGTTGGCGGTGGGTTCCATCAGCACGCCCGTGGTGACCTGATAGGAGCCTGGTCGAGAGGTCCCAACCGCTGCGCGGAAGCCAAGGGCTACGCAGTCCTGTCCAGCGAGCGGTGCTGATGGTGCTCCCTCACCACCATCCACCAACGAATGGCACCATCAATCCTGACATCGCTGCCCAATGCCGCGGTGCTCATCGGCGTTGACACCCACAAAGACCAGCACGTCGCGGTGGCTCTTGATCGCCATGGCGCCGTGCTGGGCCACCTGCAGATCCCTGCCACCAGTAAGGGCTACCAAACCCTTCTCGATTGGGCTGTTGGCCATGGCGCCCTGCAGCCATCGGATCTGCTCGTTGCCCTGGAGGGCAGCGGCTCCTATGGCGCGGGTCTTTGCCGCCATCTCCTGGCCGCTGGCTGCAGCGTGCGGGAGGTGAGTCGTCCCAACCGTCAGCTGCGCCGTCAGCACGGCAAGGACGACTGGATTGATGCAGAGATGGCGGCACGGTCTCTGCTGGCTGGTACCGCCACCGCAGAACCCAAAGCCAGCGATGGCCCGGTGGAGATGCTGCGGCTGCTGAAAAGCACCAAGGATTCCGCTGTGCACGCACGCACCAAAGCGATCAACCAACTCAAAGCTCTGCTGGTCACCGTGCCAGCCGCCCTGCGCGAGCAGCTGCAGAACCTGCGCAACAAGGAGCTGCTGCAGCGCTGCGCTCAGCTGCGGCCTGGTGCCATCACCACACCCCTGGCCGCTGCACGCCTGGCGTTGCGCTCACTGGCCCGGCGCATCCAGCAGCTCAGCGCTGAAATTGAGGCCTTGGTCCTGCAGCTCGATGCAATCACCAACGAGCTGGCACCACAGCTCAAGGCGGCCAAAGGCATTGGCACCGACAATGCCAGTGCGCTGCTGATCGCCGCTGGTGACAATCCCCAACGACTGCGCTCAGAGGCCGCTTTTGCCTCCTTATGCGGTGTGGCACCCATGCCCGCCAGCTCAGGCAAGACCCATCGGCATCGGTTGAACCGAGGCGGTAACCGCCAGGCCAATAGCGCGCTGTACCGGATTGCCTTGATCCGCCTGCGCTGGGATGAGGCCACCCGTACCTACGCAGAACGCCGAACCGCACAGGGCAAAAGCAAGCTGGAGATCATCCGCTGCCTTAAGCGGTTCATCGCCCGGCAGGTCTACAGGTTGCTGGTGCCGACCAATGGCCAGGCCAGCACGTGCATCGATGGGCAGACGCAGCCCTGTTGACATGCATAGGAGCATCAGAATCCTGGACACTTCTGCACCGCCTTTCCTCCCCTTCGCTCCCCGAGGATCTGCAACGCCAGCAGCTGCTCCAAGGCGTCAGCTAGGGCCCTCGTGCCCGAGCCGGCCGGCTCCCCGTAGCAGCTCCGCTTCCGTTGCCGCATACACCGCTTCTGCTTCCGCGGCGCTGCGGCCGATGCAGGTCATGCCGAGCTTGCCGTATTGCGACAGGCAGCCCAGCAGGTGAAACACGCTGCCGCGCAGCTGGGACGGGTCGAAGTGCAGGCCCGCCTCAGCCACGATGTCGATCAGATCCACCGGCAGCAGCCCGCGCAGGTGCGGCGCCGTGAGGTTGTCGGTGGCCTTGTAGTGCAGGGCCGGGCCGCTGGGGGCGTGATACAGCCCGCTGGCTGGATCGAGGCTGCCGCTGGTGATGGCGCTTAGCGCCATGTAGGGGTGGGTGGTGCCGCCCTGGCGCAGGTTCACCTCGATCGCCTGCAGATCCCAGCGATCGCCAAAGCGCCGGGCGATGAAATCCACCGCATAGCGCTCCAGCGCGCCCTCTGCCGCTAGCGCCTCGCCCACCGCCTGGCCGTGGCGCATCAGCTTGGCCCGGTAGGACTCGGCCGCCGGGAAGCTGCAGCCCAGGTAGGTCTGGCCGCTGGGGCCGCCTAGCACCTGCTCATGGCTCGAGAGCACCTCCACCGCGCCGGCCTGCCCTCCCCTGCCGGGATAAATCGTGCCCTGCACGCTTGGTGAGCTGAGCTCCTCCCCTCCCTCCAGCCAAGCCTCCACCAGCGCCCCCTGCACCGCCAGCTGCTCCTTCCAGCTGGCTGCAGGCATCGGCAGCACTTCCAGGGCCTGCCGCAACCGCCGCCGCCGCTCAGCGCCGCTGAGCCCGGCCAGCTGCAGGGGTTCGAGCGGCAAAGGGGCATTGCCCTCGCCGCTGAAGCCCTCATTGAGCTTCACCACGCATTGGCGCAGCTCGGGGTGGGCTTCCCACAGCTCGGCGGTCGCTTCGCACAGGTCGTCGAGGTTGTGGGTGAGGGCCGAGCCGGGGGGGTGGGGCACGCCGCAGCGGGCGAACAGCTCCCGGCTGCCGGCCTTGCTGCCCCAATAGCCCAGGGCTGGATCGGTGCCCAGCAGCGGCACCTGCAGCCGCTCCGAGAGCTGGCGTTCCAGGTCGCTCACCACAAAGCAGTTGATGAAACTGCGCCCCGGCCGCAGCAGCTCGGCGATGCGCCCCAGCAGGGCCGGCCGCTCCAGCAGCTTGGCGGTGAGGGGCCGGTTGGAGGCGTCGTCGGTGTCGACCAGGTGCAGCCGCCGCCGCGCGTGGGAGGTGGGCACCCCCGGCAGCAGCTCCAGCACCGCATCCACCACCAGCTCCCCCAGCGGTTTGCTGGTGGCGTACACCATGCGCACCCCCGGATCCCGCAGCCGGATCAGCGAAAACAGCTGGCGCTCCTCATAGTGGTGGGCGCCGGTCACCAGGTCGATCTGGTCCTGGTCCATCGACAGCGACGGCACCATCAGCACGTCCACATCCGGCCCCTGGGCTGCGGTGCTCTGGCCCCACTGCGGCTGCAGTTGGGCCTGGAGCTCGCGGAAGCTGAGCAATGTCATGGGAGTGGGGGCAGGATCGAGTGCCAGCTCCCATGCTGACGGCACGCTCGCCCAATCCCCATGGCAGTTCCTTTGGTTAGTCCTGCTGTGCGCGCCCTTGGATACCTGGCGGCGTTGCTCACCACCTTGAGCTTCTTCCCCCAGGCCCTCAAGACCCTGCGCAGTGGCGACACCAGCGCCATCTCCCTGCGCATGTACGGCCTATTTACCGCCGGCATTGCCCTGTGGGCCATCTACGGGTTTTACACAGGCGATGGCCCCTTGATCGTGGCCAACCTGGTCACCCTGGTGCCCGCGGGGATCGTGTTGGAGCGCAAGCTGCAGTCCCTGCGCGCTCCGCGCCGATGAGCGCCCGGATCCGCCCAGCCCTGGACTCGCTGCTGCACGGCCTGATCAGTCTGGGCCTCGGTGCCCTGCTGGCCGCCTTCATCCTGGCTGGTGCCAGCCAGCAGGGGGGGCAGGGCAACTCCCAGCTAGCTGCCGACAGCCTGCGCATGCTCTGGTCGCCGGCGATATTTGCCGGGGTGGGTGTCCTGCTGATTGCCAATGGGCTGCTGCGCTGCCTGTGGCTGCTGCTGAAGAGGCAGCAGCGGGCTAAGCCCGTGCTGGTGCGGAGTACTCCTGGGCGCACCGTTGCTGCTGAGCCGGCTGTCGCCGAGTTAGCACCGCCGCCCCCGGATGCCTACCGGCGGGCCTGCGCTGAGCTTGGAGTCGAGCCAGGCAGCGACTGGGCCCTGGTGCGCTCAGCCTGGCGCCGCAACCTGCCCCAGTGGCATCCCGATCAGGGCGGCGCGCTAGATGTCTGGCGGCGCAAGCTGGCGGCCTACACCCTGCTCGAGGCCTGGCAGCAATTTGAGGAGCCGCGCTAGGCGCTGTAGCCCTTTCTGGCTGGGATCGGGTAGGCGATGCGCCGGTGGCGCATCCGCCGCCACACCCGCACGAAGGCCCGGATCAGTAGTTCCAGTTCGGCCCGACTGATGCCGCTTTCGGCTAGCTGGTTGTCGTCTTGGCGAGCTTCGATGATGCGGCGCACCATCTGGCGAGCCTCGCTTTCGCAAGTGCCGGGCGGCAGGGAGCGCAGGGCGGCTTCGCAGCCATCGGCCAGCATCAAGATCGCCGTCTCCCGGCTGCGGGGCGTTGGCCCCCGATAGCGGAAGCGCTCCTCGGCAACGCCCGGATCCCGTTCGCGGGCATGGTGCAGGAAGTAGCCCATTTTCAAGGTGCCCTGGTGCTCTGGAATGAAGTCGGCCAGGGGCCGTGGCAGCCGGTAGCGGCGGGCCAGCTTCAACCCCTCATCCACATGGGCCTGCAGGATGGCGGCGCTGGCGAAGGGGTCGTCAAGGCTGTCGTGGGGGTTGGCGCCCTCACCCTGGTTCTCGATAAACCATTGGGGGGCGTGCAGCTTGCCCACGTCGTGATACATCGCCCCGGTGCGCACTAGGTCGATGTCGGCCTGGATGGCCCGCGCCCCCTCCTCAGCTAGGCCCGCGATCATCAAGGTGTGCTCGAACGTGCCGGGTGCTTCCACAGAGAGCCGCCGCAGCAGGGGCCTTTGCAGGTCGGCCAGCTCCATTAACCGCGCCCGGGTCACCAGGCCAAAGAAGGTTTCCACCAGCGGCCCCAGCAGCAGGCCCGCCATCAGCAGCCCGCCCAGCAGCAGGGCTTCGCTCACGAGGTCCACCCGGGCCACCGCTCCCGGCCCCTGCCGCCCCCATTGCAGTAGGAGCCACTGCAGCAGCAGCCCCGCGCCGGGCAGCAGCACCGCCAGTTGCAGTAGTTCGGCCCGGCTGCGCTGTCGTCCGGCCGCCAGGGCCGCCACGCTGCCCACCGCTGCCGCCACCAGCAGCCACACTGCCATCAGGGCCGTGATCGGCATCGGCCACAGGAAGCTGGCTGCCGCCAGCCAGGCCAAGCCGCAGGG
>NZ_JAGQBE010000068.1 GCF_024345475.1 Cyanobium sp. T1B-Tous | reverse complement strand
GGGCTGACGCCCCTGGAGGCAGCTCAACAGGGAGCTGCAGCATGACCACATCCACCCACTCTCATAAGGCCTGGACCGGCAAAGGGGGTCACGTCACAACCAATCCGCCTTGCTGACATCAAACCCTGCCTCCTTCGCCAAGGCAACTGCCGCATCAAGGTCTGCAGCACCCTTGAACTTCTCTTGTAGCCCCGCATCATCCTTGAGCTTGGCAAGTAGGGCTGAAAGTTGCTCTTCTGACATCGGGTGGGAGTGATAAGGGGTGTATGGGTTCATTATCGCCGACTTGCCCAAGACCCGTCTTCACTCCTCAGCACCAGCACACACAGCCACTCCCATAGCCACCACGCTCTGCCAGCACCTCCCCCAAACGTACTTCGCCCGCCCCGCCGAAGCCGCCGCACCCGACCTCATCGGCTGCCTACTGGTGAAACAACACGCCAACAGCATCCGTGATGGCGACAGGGAGCGAAGTATCTGGTAGCTGCGGTGGGGGAATATGTGTATCAGTAGAGCTCAAGAATGAAGATGGCTTTGCTGTGGGTGGAATATTTGAGATTTCTTTTGGCAGGCAAAGCGGGTCAGAATTAGCAGCAGAAGTGGGTGATGGTGCCGGGTATTGGAAGCCGTATAGGGCGGTCTGAGCGTGATTGAAGAAACAAGAAAACCTATGTTAACAGGGGGCTTTTGGGGTGAGGCTTACACAAGCGTCAAAAGCACTTGTTGGCGCAGGGGCTACTTGAGTTGAGTTTACACAAATTAAGTTTACACAATTATCAAAAGCTTGCGATCCCCCGCCCGCTACGTCCTTAAGTTCCTCATCGCTGAGTTCAGCTTTGCTTGCCTGATACTTCAACCAATCAGCCTTGTTTACATCAAATCCCGCATCCTTGGCTATCGCCACTGCCGCATCAAGGTCTGCAGCACCCTTGAGTTTCTCCATAAGCACTGCATCATCCTTGAGCTTGGCAAATAGGGCTGAAAGTTGCTCTTCTGACATCGCTTAGCGGTGCTAAAGGGTGAATAGGTTCATTATCGCCGACTTGCCCAAGACCCGTCTTCACTCCTCAGCACCAGCAGACACAGCCACTCCCATAGCCACCCCTACATCCCAGCCCTCCCCCAAGCCTTCTTCGCCCGCCCCGCCTAAGTCGTCGCCTCTGAGTTTATTGACTGCCTGCCTGTGAAGCGCAAACTCCATCTGCGATAGCGACAGGGAGGAAGTATTGAGTAGTTACGCTGAGGAGATAGATGTATCAGTAGAGCTCAATATTGAAGACGTGTTGCTATACTGCGGGTGGAAATTGTTGAAATTATTTGCGGCGTAATAAGCGGCTCAAGTTTAGCGGTGGCGATGGGTGATGGTGCCAGGTATCGGATGGCTTTTGGGGCTGTTTGAGGGTGGTTGAAGAAATAAAAAGCCCCTGTTGTGGCAGGGGCTTGTGGGGTTAAACTTCTTAAAAGCATCCAACCTAACACAATTGTAGGTCTATATAACAACTAGCTGTGTAAGCACCACACGACGCTCTAGCACCACCGAGAAACTCCAGCTCCTCATCACTGAGCTTCCCCATTCCTTGTTGATACCTCAGCCAATCCGCTTTACTCACATCAAACCCTGCTTCCTTTGCCAGAGAAATAGCAGCATCAAGGTCTGCAGCACCCTTGAACTTCTCTTGTAGCCCAGCATCATCCTTGAGCTTGGCAAGTAGGGCTGAAAGTTGCTCTTCTGACATCGCCTGAAGGTATTGAGGGGTGAATGACGCCATTATCTCCTACTCGCCCACGACCCGTCAGCACTCCTCAGCACAACCTCACAGAGCCACTCCCATAGCCACCAAGCCCTCCAAGCTCTCCCCAGCTCCTTGTTCGCCCGCCCCGCCGAGCAGGTTGCCCCCGAGCTGATTGGATGCCTGCCTGTGAAGCGCAAACTTCATCTGTGATAGCGACAGCGAGCGAAGTATTTGGTAGAAGCGTTGGAGAAATAAATGTATCAGAAGTGCTCAAGAATGGAGATATCTGGCTTTGCTGTGAGTAGAAATAGTTGGGGTTTATTTGGGCATAAAAGCAGCTCAAGTTTGGCGGTGGAGGAGAGAGATGGTGCCAGGTATCGGATGGCTTTTGGGGCTGTTTGATGGTGGCTGAAGAAATAAAAAGCCCCTGTGGTGGCAGGGGCTTTAGGGGATAAGCTAGGATGTAGGATACTCGTTGTAGTAGTAGTCAGCCGGATCCCCTCCGATAAGCGGAGCTCCACCACTATTCGCTGAGCTCCAACCCCCAGCCACACCCTCTCCCAGCTCCTCATCGCTGAGTTCAGCTTTGCTTGACTGATACTTCAACCAATCAGCCTTGTTTACATCAAATCCCGCATCCTTGGCTATCGCCACAGCAGAATCAAGGTCTGCAGCACCCTTGAGTTTCTCCAGAAGCACTGCATCATCCTTGAGCTTGGCAAAAGGGCTGAAAGTTGCTCTTCTGACATCGCTTGGCGGCTCTTCTGAGGGGTGAATGGTTTCATTATCGCCTACTCGCCCACGACCCGTCAGCACTCCTCAGCACCACCTCACACAGCCACACTCATAGCCACCACTTTCTCCCAGCCCTCCTCCAATCCTTCTTCGCCCGTCCCGCTGAGCTGGTTGCCCCCGAGCTCATCGGCTGCCTGCTGGTGAAGCGCCAAGCGGATGGCGAGTTGCTGTGGGGCGTGATTGTGGAAACGGAGGCGTATTCCCAAGACGACCCGCCACACGCGGCTACCGCCGCCGCTCCCCCAGCAACCAAACGATGTTTGGTGAGCCAGGGCGGTTTTATGTGGTTGTGACTTATGGGATACACCACTGCGTCAAAAGAGTCACTTCTCTGTCCGTTGCAGATAGCCACCAACCTTTTGAGAAAGGTCTGAATAAGTTCCTAGCTCGCTGATGCGACCACCGGAAATTACGGCGATCTGGTCGGCCGACTCAATAGTGGACAAACGGTGAGCTATAGCAATCCGCGTGATGGCCAGGGATTCCAGAGTGCGAGTAACGGCAGCCTGGGTGGGAGCATCCAGAGCGCTGGTGGCTTCATCCAGCAACAGCACCTTGGGCTGGCCCACAAGTGCTCGTGCCAGAGAGAGACGTTGACGTTGGCCACCAGAAATGCCCATCGCTCCCTCACTAATTATGGTTTCCAACTGCATTGGCATCCGCTCCACATCAGTAGCCATTGATGCCTGATCAAGGGCCTTCCAAATCTCTTCATGGCTATAAGCCCTACCCGCACGCACAACTTCGTAAATTGACCCAGTAGGCAGAGGTGCGTTCTGAAGCACCACGCCCAGCTGGCGACGGTAATGACGCACAGACAACTGGCTAAGATCAACGCCGTCAATATTGATCACGCCTGCCTCAGGTTCCATCAGCCGAAGCAAGCAACGTAGAAGAGTTGTTTTGCCGCAGCCTGAGACCCCAGTAATTGCGGTATAACCTCCCTGCGGGATGGTCAGATTGATCTCCTCAAGCAGAGGTTGCGGAGCATCTGGATAGCGCACTTGAAGGTTGACCAGCTCAATTTTCCCAACCACCTCATGCATCTGAGTGGCCTCCCCTGAACCCGCTTCAGGGCTAGCAAACATCACTACACAGCTGCGCTTCCATAGCACCACCAACTTAGCCACAGTGTTAGCAACCTGCACCGCAAGAGCTGATAACTGGCTGTTGAAAGAGATATAGGCTGCCTGAAAAGCAACAAACGCGGCCACTAGTTGGTTTGCACCCAATGCTCCAGGACCACCAGCAATCGAGGGTTGGGTCTTGGCCTGATGCAACATCAACACCAAGGCAACAAACATCACAACTTGCCCAAGCGGAGTGAGCACACGAGCAAGGATCTCCAAGGAGTCGTTCGCGAGCGACACACGACGAACCAGCCCGCCAAGACCCACCACCTCACGGATCCACTGCTCGAACACAAAGGGCTCACTGCCACTAACTCGAATCTGCGGCATACCCACCACCGCCTGTAAACCCATGTCACTCACGCGAGCCTGTCCCTCTTGCAGGGGTTGTTCAAACTTTGCTGCCTGTAATACCAGCAAGACCATAACCACCGCACTAAGTAGACTAAATGCAGCAGCCACCAAAGCCAGCTGGCTCTGATAGACAAACATCATGATGAGATTAGTGATTGAAAACAACAAGCCGAGTCCTGCAGTCAGAAGACCGCTACTCACAAGTTGACGCATCTGACTAATCGAGCCAACCCGGGCAAGAAGGTCTGCGGTACCGAGCTTCTGGAAAAACTGCAATGGCAGACGCAGCAGATGGCTCCACACCCCAGCCTCAAGTCGCAGATTCACTAGGGACTCCATCCGTACCATTGCCAAACTGCTAAAGCCCTGTGAAACCACAGTGCACAATGCAATCAAAAGTACTACCAAGGAAGTCTCAACAAGAAGTTGTAGATCCCCAAGCGGCAGAACGGTACCAACCAAAAACGAAGTAAGCGTAGGGATGCTGAGGTTAAAAATCGCAACCACCAGGGCACTAAATACGACCAACAACAGCGGAGATATATTTGTACCCAATCCAAATCGAAGCAACTGCCAAAGCGAATTCAGCGGGACTGGCAGGGATGCATAGAGCTCGTAGGCATACGGCTTAAGTGCCAACCCAGTATCCAAAGGTTGCCTTTGGCCGCTCAGAGGATCAAAAACAACGGTCTTTGCTCCCAGCCGATGGACTGAAAGTGGCCGACCATCGGCCTTAGCGAAAACAATCAGCATGGCTCGCGTTGAGCGAACCAAATCTGATGGAGTTTTAACATCGCGATGGGCGATGTTATTGGCCTCCAACAGAGTGCCGAAATCACCCTTTACAAAAGCAATTTGTCTTTTATCGCCTAGTATCAACATGGCATAAGCCAAAGCAGTACAGGCTGGATCCCCTCCCCCAGCGCTGAGTAGCCCTTCGTGAGGCAAATCCTGCTGAACAATAGATATTCCGCGGAGAAGAGCGTCCTGGCGTGTTTGAGAAAGCGTCATGAGTTTGGCCCTCCAACGACACTGAACAACTCGGCTTCCAATAGACGCTGGTAAAAGCTCCCAGATTGGGCCAGCACGCCTGGTGGACCCTGTTCTACCAACTGACCTTGATCAAGCACAATCACCCAGTCGCTAATCTGCGCTCCATACATTCGATGAGCCACTGTCACCAAGGTTCTTGGCTGGCTTTTAACTGCAGTAAGAATCTGTCGCTCACGACGATCATCCAGGGAACTGGTTGCCTCATCCATCAGCAGCAAGGTGGGCTGACGCAGCAGTGCCCTGGCAATCTCAACACGCTGGCGTTGTCCGCCACTGAGATTTCCACCACCTTCACCCAAATGCGAGGACAGAGCTCCAGCACCACCGAGATCGTCGAGCAGGCCTGCCTGATTCAAAGCAGTCAACGCTTCAGCGGAACTAAAACGAGGATCCCACAGGCTTAAATTCTGCTCTAAGGTAGCAGGAAATAGAAACACATCCTGGGAGACAAGGGCAATCGAATTGCGCATTGTGGGATCGTCCCAGTCAAGCCAATCACGACCGTCATAAAGGATAGATCCTTGAGTGGGCCGATAAAGGCCAGCTAGCAAACGCAACAACGTGGACTTACCGGATCCACTACCCCCAACAATTGCTAAATGCTGACCAACTTCAAGAGTAAAGTTGATGCCAGAGAACATTAAGGGGGTCGTTGAGCTGAACTGATAACCCAATTCACTTAGCTCAATCCGTCCAGACAGCTGACGCTGGTCATCCTTCACATCAGAAGTGATCCTAAAACTGCGAACCATCGGATCAACATCGCTATCAATAACATCGTTGATACGCCCCACATCACCATCGAGCTGCTGTAGCTGATTGCTGAGCAGACTTAGCTGCTGCAGTGGTGCTTGAATCATGCCCATCAGAAATTGAAAGGCCATTAGTTCACCCAGAGTATTCTGGCCCAAAATGATCAAGACACCGCCAAGCAAGATGACTCCGCAACGCAGCAGGAAGCCAGAAGTAGAGCCAACAAAGCCCACCACAGCACCGGCAAGAGACTGTTTTTGCAATTCAGCCAAGGCGTCATTGAAGTTTGCAGACCATTGCATAAAGGATTCATTTTCTAGCCCGCTTGCTTTGATACTTTCAACGCATTGAATCACATAAATGCCCGTGCCCTGAGCTTTTCCCTGGAGCAGCGCTAACTTATAGTTGTCACTTTTACGCATTTCCCTAACCCATAGGGTGAAAACCGAGTTGCCACCCGCAATCAAAATTGTGAACAATGATAACCAAGGAGAAATCAACAGGCCCACAACGAGAGCAATCAGACCAGACCCAAGTGACAGCACAAAATCGATGACTCCACTTACGCCGAGCTGCACAAGCGAAAATGGAAGTATCAGCCTGGTTGCCAGCTCTCCACTCATACGCTGAACAAAATAGCGATAGGGCAGGCTGAATAGAGAAATATAGAGCAAGCTGCTAATGCGCTTGAGCAATTGATTGGCAAGGCTGCGTAGAATCAGCTTTTGCAGGTTAAGCATGCCAATCAGCACCACAACAGCAACTGATGTAATCCAGATCACCGGAATGCCGATGTTTGCGCGCCCTTCCTGTAGAAAGCCATCAATAAACTGGCTGGTAGCTCCCGCCATGAATAATTCTGGCAGCGCTCCAAAAAGTGAAACCAAGGCAAGCCAGGGCAACAGGCTGCGGTAGGGGGCAAGCAAGCTTGGTACCCAGCGATAGAGGCTTGGATCCCGACCTCCTGGACTGAAACCAGCGCCTGGCAGAAGCTCCAGCGCAATACCGGTGAAGCTTGTCTGAAATTCTTCCCAGTCGACGCTACGCCGGCCACAAGCAGGATCACTCAGATAAGCCCGTCCAGGTTCGAACCCCTCAAGCACTAAAAAGTGATTGAAATTCCAGAAAATGATGCAAGGAAATACCCCCGAGGAGCGCAGATCTTCGGCACTGCGGCGATACGCTTTGACCTCCAACCCAGTGCTTTGAGCTGCCCGCTTCAGCTGCAAAGCGGTCACACCATCACGGCTAATCCCACAGAGCTCACGCAGCTGGGCCAAAGGCAGAACTTTGCCCCAGTAACCCAACACAATCTTGAGGCTGGCGGCACCGCACTCCACCGCTTCGTACTGCAGAACAGTGGGTGTGACAACCCGGCGAGGAGTTTTCATGTGTTGTCAACCACCAATCCAAAGGCACGCTTCAGCGCGGGCATCACAAACTCGATCGGTCTCAGGTGCACAGTAGTGATCTGCACGTCAGCCAAGCTGGTAATTCGCACTGGCTGCGGAGGTCGCCGCCCAGAACTCCAGCGGTAACAGCCATAACTACGTGCTTGGTTACATTCTGATGGCGTAGATTTCTCTAGCTGTACCCGCACTAGATAAGGAGAAGGGACACTCTGCTGAATCGGGGGCACCAAAGCGCGACTCTGTAGAGCACCCAACAGCCCGTCACTATCGAGAGGTTGCTTACTCACCTCAATCACTTTCCCAGGGATGCCTCCATACTGAGCCCTAGATATACCTTTGGGAGTAACTAATACCGACATACCTTCTACGACCTGTTGCGCAGTGGCGGGATCCAAGAACACTGGAATAGTGCCTGGAAGATAGGGTGGCGTTGTGGTATAAATAAATAACTCTTGGCCCTGTTTCACAAAACTACCGTTAAAAAAGTTTCGACTTAAAAGGTAAATACCCTTAACTGGGGCAAAAACAGTTGTCCGGCTTAAGTATGTAGCCAATTGGCCTTGCAGCTTATTCCGACTATCAAGATTTGAAACCGATGCTTGCTTCGACTGCTCGATCTGGTCATCGCGACTAATTTTTGTGTTGAGCTGCGTCGATTCAGCATTGAGCAACTGGCTTTCAAGGGAATTGATGCGCGACTGCTCTTCCAATACAGCAGTGCCCGGCAGATATCCTTGCTTCCAAAGCTTCAAGTAGCGTTGGTATAGCTCTCTCCTTTGATTAAGCTCCCTCTCAATGGATGAACGCTGATTTGCTTGCAAAGCATTGAGGCCTCCCAATCGGCCTGCACGCTCAATTCTGCCCGTTTGCTGCTGACGCAACATGCTTTCTGCGGGCAAAGTGCTGACCAGGGCCGAGGTCAATTGCTCCTTGGCAGATTGATCCTCAATTCGGGCAAGTACGGTCCCTCCCGGATAGCTCACAACTGGTGGCGCTTTGTCCAGTTCTGTCTTTCCTGTTTGCATAGGTAAAGATTGAACTGGGCTCGATAGGTCAAGAACCAGACCCTGGCTTGGAGCCAAAGCCAACTCAACCAATGATTTTAATCTAGAGGCATCGTATACCTCTGTATATAACGAGCCTGATTGAATAAGTCCAAGCTGGCGTAGCACGTCATTACGCTCCCTCTGCTCTTCAGGCAAAGTGTTAGGCCCAAACCCACTTACCTGGTAGTGCAGGATTCCGGAGGTAGGAGCTTCCAAACTTCTGATCTGGCTGCGCGGTGTAGTACACATACACACAAAGACACCGATGCCATTAACTTGGACCGGCACCCGAGCAAACACAGCCCACACCACGCCTAGTCCCGCAATGGACGCCGCAGCAATAGCTGTCAACCTCACTGGCAAAGGTAAAAATGATGCAGGCTTAGTTGCATCGGCTCCAGCCCGAAGCCGTTCCAAGGCAACTTTCTCAAAAATTCCGAAACGATCCGCTGCACGACTCGAAGAAGAACTTTCCTCGGTTGTCTGGCTAGGGTTGGAATCAGGGTCTGGCGATGTCATCGATCGAGGAGCGGAGAGGGGGTACGGAGCTTGTAGAAAGGTCTAAGATCGGTTTACTGCTCAGCCATGTTGCATATTTTTCATTGCTTGCGGAGCGTGACAACCCGCTGATTAAGCAACGGTTGGGTGTTAGCTGGCCAACGGGCTGAGCTACGAAACAATGCCGCAATCGAACCGTTGTAATCCCTCACAGATGAAGCGTAATTACTGGCTGCATTGATGGCCTGATTCAATGCCACTACCAATGAAGACATATCACTCACACCTACATCGAATCGCGCACGCACCGCGGCTGCTGCCGCTCGAGCCGAGGTAACCTGAGCTTCACTACTCTTCATGGCCAACTGACTGGTTTTGTAAGCCGTATATGCCTGCTCCACTTCCCGGGTAACAATCAAGCGATCTAGGGCTGCCTGATCGCTCGCTCGCCTGCCGAGTGCTTTCTGGACCTCTGCTTGAGCCGCGTTTATGCCGCCATCAAAGAACTGCCAAGTAAAACCCAAACCGAAGGCTCCACTCAAGCTGGTGCTGAGCTCATTGCTAGTGAAATTGACCTGCTGCTGTGACGACTGGGTCAGATCACTGTTTATATTCCCATATTGTCCATTCGCACCCAGGCTGAAACGCGGCCAATAAGTGTTGAACAGTGCAGTTGCACTCCAGCGCGCACTAGCTGCTTCGGCCAGACTTGCTTTGATTTCCTCACGCAGATTTAGGGCCTGTTCAATAGTTGGCTGCAAGGGCTCAGGCCAATCACCCAATGCCTGTAAACCATCACTCGGGGTCACAAGAGTTCCTGGTGGCATAGCAATTGCCTGAGCAAGGCGCGAAGAAGCATCAATGAACTGGCGATAAGCAGTGATTAATGTACTCAGGGTCGCAAACTGCTGAGTGCGAATCTGCTCAACATCGGCGATATTAACTAGTCCATTGTTGAATTGAGCTTCTGTTGTCTGGACCTGGCGCGTTGTTGCCTTGAGAATATCGCCGTATGCTTCTATCAGCAACCTCTGCTCCTGCAGGTTGTAATAGACTTGCTGGATTTCAAGGACAAGGTTACGCGCGCTAACGTCAAACAACAATTGCTGGCGTTTAAGGTTCTCACTTGCTGCGTTAATGCTTGATCCTCTACTGGGGTCAAAGAATGTCCAGCCAACAGTGAGGCCAATATTGGTTGCTGTTATGGCGGAATTAGAGCTTGATTCCCCTTGAGCAGGAAGCCCATCATCGCGAAGAGTGCTAGTGCTGGAACCGAAGCGACGACCCGGCACAAAAGGTTCTGAGGATGCACTCAGCGTTGGATACCACTGTCTCCTTACGGCAACAAGATTCCATTGTTGGCCTTGAATCTCAGCATAAGTTGCAGCCAACTGAGGGCTATTGAGTAGCCCCATCTCTAGTGCCTGAGAGAGAGTAAAACTTTTGCTACGCGCATCGAGCTCAGCCTGCAATTCTCTCAGCTGGGCCTCCAGCTCACCGGTCAGGGCTTGAGGACGCACCTGGGGAGCAGAGAAACCCTCAATCTGATAAACAGACTGGGCGCATAGCGGTTGCGCAATTAGAACTGGTAGCATGGCAAATATGCCATGCCATTTTTTGATCATAATATGCCCATAAATTGGAAACTTCCCCTAATTTTATCGCTACGAGCACCTAAATGTCAATTCAATAAAATCAACATGTTAGAATGGCTATTGCAGTATGTAATTGTAAATATGCGTGGTATCAAAAGTTCCATTTTTAGCCACACGGCACATCAGCCCTCGACGCATAGCATGCAGAACCAGCAATAGATACGGTCAATTTACGCGTGTTGCCGCGGTTCCAAAAGCAGTCTCCTACTCCAGCGAGGACTCGCTAGACATCGATCATCATGGCAATTGAGTTCGATAAGCCCCATAGAAATCTTCTTGATTTATCACGCAATAGCGCAGGCCTTGGCCAGTCAATACCAAGCCTACTGAAAGGCTAAGGGCATCTTATGTACAGCCGCACAATTGCCGTGCTGATGTCATGAAAGCAAGTTGTATTGCCTGCCATAATTCTTACCCAAATAGTATTAAATGAGACTGGAAGGCCGGAGACGCTAGAGGAATAATTGAAGCCACCACTCCAATCGATCTTCTATCTAAAAAACATGTTCAGTTATTTTAGTGACTATTTTATCCACTGGCAGCCCGATAGTTCTTGCTGCCTTTAGCGCTATACTAGTCGCGCAAAGGTTTCGGCGCTCTTCACTCGATCTTAAGCAAATAGCTCTAGAGAGAACCAGCAATCTTCGCGAAGCCAATATGAAACTTGAAGACGAAAAGGCGACTTCAGACCCATACAAAGAGGCGAATATACTATTTGCCGATATTGCTAATTTTACGCCCTTACCTTAGGAACCGTCTCCTAGCGATTTAATCAAAATGTTATCTACTTTCTTTACTCATTTTGGCGCGCCTACTCTCAAATTTGGTCCTGAAAAAGCAAGACGATTGGTGATTCCTTCTGGTTGCAAGCAGTTTACCTGTAGCAGTTAATACTCATGCAGCATTGATCGCCGACCTTGCTCTGGCTATGCAGGATGAAACGATCTTGATTAATAAGCTACCAAGCCGCACACTTAGTATTCGAATTGGTATCAACTCTGGTCCGGTGGTAGCTGGCGTCATTGGTCAGAAGAAATTCATTTACGACCTTTGGGGCGAAGCCGTCAATGTTGCATCGAGAATGGA
>NZ_JAGQBE010000067.1 GCF_024345475.1 Cyanobium sp. T1B-Tous | reverse complement strand
GGCCACCTGGGCCAGATCCCCCGACTGATAGAGCTCGATCGCCCGCCGGTAGCCCTGGCTCACCACCTCCCGCGGCAGCAGGCCGCGCCGGTAGAGGTCGCTCCAGAAGGCAAAGGCGCGCCGGCCCGCCTCGCTGTTGAAAGCGGCCCGATGGTCCCCATCCAGCAACTGCACCCCCATCTGCACCAGGGTTTCCAGCAGCTCGGCCGAGTCGTCGGGCACCACGGTCACAAACAGGGCGTAGCGGCCCGTGCGGCGGTGCACCGCTTCGGCAAACGCAGGCACCTCGTCCCAGTGGCTGGGGGGCGCGCCGTAACCCGCCCGCTCCAACAGACGGCGATTGGCCATGGTGATCCGGGCCGTCAGATACCAGGGGATGGCGAACTGCTGCGCTGCACCCGGGCCTGAACCACCCTCCCCTGGCCGGCCGACTTGTTCGCGACCCGCCTCCCAGATCGCCGGCAGGTAGGCCTCGGCGGCCCCGGCGGGCAGCACGGTGCTCAGATCGCGCAGCCCGCCCTTGCTGGCCAGGTTGGCGGCAAAGGGCGGATTGAGGTTGACCAGGTCGGGTGCGGTGCGGGCGAACACGGCCGCCAGCAACTTGCGCTCCACCGAGCTCCAGGGCACATCGGTCCAGCGCACCCGGATCCCCGGGTTCTGGCGCTCCCAGGCGGCAATCAGGCCCTGGAGATAACCGTTGAACTTGGGAGCCAGATCCAGGGTCCAGAAGTTCAGCACCCGCTCGCCGGAGTTGCCACCGGATCGGCCGCAGCTGCCCAGGCCCCCCGCCAGCAGGGCGGCGGCAGAGCCGCCACCGAGCAGTTGGAGAAAGCGTCGCCGGCCCTGCTCGTGTGCCATCGGCTCAGCCTCGCCCGCCGGAGGTTTGCTGGCGCCAGAGCAGCAGCTGCAGGGAGCACAGCAGCGGTGCCAGCAGGCCCGTGAGCAGGGTCTGGGCCAGCCAGGTATGCAGGGCGGGTGCCGGCAGCCACGCCTCCGCAGCCGACCAACCAAGCAGGAGGCCCTGCAGGATCAGGCTGGCCCCGAGCAGGGCCGTGCCGAGCAGGGCCAGCAAACCCAAATTGAAACTGCGCTCGATCGGCGGCCCCTGGCGCCCCAGCCGGCCCCACCACCACCCCAACAGGGCCAGGGCGGGAATTTCCGTGATCGGGCCGAGATGGAGCCCGTCGAGCAGCAGGCCCAGGCCCGCGCCAGCCAGGGCCCCGGAGAGCGGGCCATCCACCAGGGCCCAGGGCAGCAGCCACAGCACCGGCCAGGCCGGGGCCACCCCCGCCAGCTTCAGCGGCCCCGGCGAGGCCAGCACCAGCCAGGGCACCACCAGGGCCGTGGCCAGACACCACCCATGGCGGGCCAAACGATTCACGGCAGCCGCACCTGCACCCAGTCGACCGCTTCGACCGGGGCGCTGAGCTGCACCACGGCCTCGGTGGCCGGAACGGCCCGGTCATCGACCGACTGGATCACGCCAACAGTGAGATTGGGCGGCACCAGGGTGCTGGCTGGTGAGGTCACCACCACATCGCCGGGGCGCACGCCCGGATCCTTCTCCAGAAAGCGCAGCACGGGCCGGCTGGTGCCGATCCCTGTGAGCAGGCCATGGCGCTGGGTGCGCCCCACCCAGACGCCCACACGGCTGCCGGGATCGGTGAGCAGGGCCACGGTGGCGGTGGTGGGCGTCACGCTCGCCACCCGACCGAGCAGCCCGCCGGGCGCCAGCACCGGCAAGCCCGGTCGAAGGCCCTGGAGCTCCCCGCCGCCGATCACCAGCTGCTGCCACCACCCCCCGGCCTGCCGCGAAATCACCGGCGCTGCCACCTCCCGGCCGCCACGGCCCTGCAACTCCAGCAATCCGCGCAGGCGGCGGTTGTCGACCTCGAGCTGACGCAGCCGGCTCTGGTCATTGAGGCTCTGGGCACTGCGAATCCACTCACCCTGGGCGCTGCCGGGCCAGAAGGGCCGGCTGACCAGGGCATAGGCATCACTGAAGCCCGCCCCCTTGCTGAGCCGAACCCCCACGAGGGCCAGCAGGAGCAGGCCCCAGGGCCAGGCCTGAAGAACCACCCGCAGGGCGGGAAGGCGGAGCCTGCGGCCGGCCTGCATCGCGATCAGGCGGTCTGACGCACAAAGTCAGGGGTGTCGAGCACGCGCTGCAGCCGCTTGTAGTCCTCGAGGACCATGCCGCAGCCGTTCACCACACACAAGAGAGGATCCTCGGCCACGTGGGTGAGGATGCCGGTTTCGTGGCTGATCAGGTCGGTGATGCCGCGCACCTGGGCGCCGCCCCCGGCCAACATGATGCCGCGATCCACGATGTCGGCCGCCAGCTCGGGCGGGGTGCGCTCCAGGGTGCGCTTCACCGCCTCCACGATCACGTTGAGGGGCTCGGCCATGGCTTCGCGGATGTCACCGGCCCGCACATTGATGGTGCGGGGCAGACCGGAGAGCAGGTGCAGACCCCGCACGTCCATCGAGGTGTTGTCGTGGGCGTCGTCGGGGAAGGCGGAGCCGATGCGGATCTTGATGTCCTCCGCAGTGCGTTCGCCCACCACCAGGTTGTGCACCTTCTTGAGGTAGACGCCGATGGCATCGCTGAGTTCGTCGCCGGCCACCCGCACCGACTCGCTCAGCACCGTGCCGCCCAGGCTCAGCACCGCTACTTCGGTGGTGCCGCCGCCGATGTCGACAATCATCGTGCCCACCGCCTCCGTGACGGGCAGGCCAGCGCCGATCGCCGCCGCCACGGGCTCATCGATCAGGTGCACCTCGCGGGCACCGGCCAGCCCGGCCTCCCGCACCGCCCGGCGCTCGACGCCGGTGACACCGCTGGGGATGCCGATCACCAGCCGGGGAGCCACGATGCCCCGTCCCTCGTTGGCCTTCTGGATGAAGGTCTTGATCATCTGCTCCGCCGCGTCGAAGTCGGCGATCACGCCATCGCGCAGCGGCCTCACGGCCCGGATGTTGCCAGGGGTGCGGCCGAGCATCATCTTGGCCTCATCGCCCACGGCCAGGGGCACACCCTTCTCGAGATCGAGGGCCACCACGGAAGGCTCCTGCAGCACGATGCCCTTACCGGACACGAAAATCAGGGTGTTCGCGGTGCCCAGATCGATCCCGATATCACGCGAGAACTGAAAACGACGGAAGAACACGGACGACCGGCCTGCAAGGGCCGAATCATAGGAGGGTGTTACAGACGGCCCGAACGGTGGAACTGATGGGAGGTGGCAACCCAACCGGGTGCCGCATCATTGATCCATCAGCACAGGAGACATCGCCATGGGCGTGAATTCCATCACCCTCGTCGGCCGGGCCGGCCGCGACCCAGAAGTCCGTTATTTCGAATCGGGGAGCGTGGTCGCCAACCTCACCCTCGCCGTCAACCGCCGCAGCTCCGGCGACGAACCCGACTGGTTCAACCTGGAGATCTGGGGCAAGCAGGCCCAGGTGGCGGCTGACTACGTGCGCAAGGGAGCCCTGGTGGGCATCATCGGCAGCTTCAAGCTCGACCGCTGGACCGACCGGGCCAGCGGCGAAGAGCGCACCAAGCCCGTGATCCGGGTCGACCGGCTCGAACTGCTCGGCTCCAAACGCGACGCCGAAGGCGGTGGCATGGGCAGCGGCGGCTTTGGTGGCGGAGCCCCCAGCGAGGAGGAAGTGCCCTTCTGAGGCCAGGGCCTCGGTCAGTGGGAGCTGTTGCGCTTCTTCCAGGTGCGCAGCCCCAGCCACACCAGGCCAGCGACCACGGCCAACACCAGCAGCACCTTGACCACCTTGGCCACCGGCTCGATCCAGAGCTCCACGTTGGTGTAGCCCTCACCCAGGGCCAGCCCCGCGCAGGTGAGCAGCAGGGTCCAGATCAGGCTGCCGGCGGTGGTCCACAACAAAAACGGAGCCAGCGGCATCATCTCGATCCCCGCTGGCACGGAAATCAGGGTGCGGATGCCCGGCACCAACCGGCCCCAGAACACCAGGGCCGTGCCGTGGCGTGAAAACCAATCCCGACTGCGGTGCAACTCCTGGGGGCTGATGCCGATCCAGCGCCCATGGCGCTCGAGCCACTGCTCAATGCGCTGTTCATTGATCAGCCGGCCAATGCCGTACCAGGGCAGGGCCCCCAGCACGGTGCCCAACAGCCCGGCCAGCACCACCGGCAGCAGGGCCAATTGGCCCTGCTGCACGTAGAAGCCCCCCAGGGGCATGATCAGTTCCGAGGGGATCGGCGGGAACAGGTTCTCGAGGAACATCGCCGCAAAGATGGCGCCGTAGCCCAACCAGGGGTTGGACTCCACCGCCGCACCGATCAGCTGCGGCAGCTGCTGCACCAGATCGCTGATCCCCATCGGGCTGGTCCTCAGTAGCGGTAGTGCTCGAGCTTGTAGGGCCCGTTCACCGGCACGTTGATGTAATCGGCCTGTTCCTGGGACAGCTCGGTGAGCCTGGCGCCGATCTTGTCGAGGTGGAGGCGAGCCACCATCTCATCCAGGTGCTTGGGCAGCACGTACACCTGCTTCTCGTACTGCTCACCCTTGGTGAACAGCTCGATCTGGGCCAGCACCTGGTTGGTGAAGGAGTTGCTCATCACGAAGCTGGGGTGGCCGGTGGCGCAGCCCAGGTTCACCAAGCGGCCCTCGGCCAGCAGGATGATCTTGTTGCCGCTGGGCAGCAGGATGTGATCCACTTGGGGCTTGATGTTGTCCCAGGGGTACTGCTTCAGCGACGCCACATCGATCTCGTTGTCGAAGTGGCCGATGTTGCACACGATCGCCTGATCCTTCATCTGGATCAGGTGCTCGTGGCGGATCACCTTGAAGTTGCCGGTGGCCGTCACGAAGATGTCCACATCGCGCACCACCTCGTCGAGGCGCACCACGCGGTAGCCCTCCATGGCCGCCTGCAGGGCACAGATCGGGTCGATCTCAGCGATCATCACCGTGGCACCAAGGCCCCGCAGTGACTGGGCCGAACCCTTGCCCACGTCGCCGTAGCCCAGCACCAGGGCCACCTTGCCGGCCACCATCACGTCGGTGGCGCGCTTGATGCTGTCCACCAGCGATTCGCGGCAGCCGTAGAGGTTGTCGAACTTGCTCTTGGTGACCGAGTCGTTGACGTTGATCGCCGGGAAGGGCAGCTCGCCGCTCTTCTGCATCTGGTAGAGGCGAGCCACACCCGTGGTGGTCTCCTCGGTGACGCCCTGGATGGCGGCGTAGATGCGGGAATAGAAGCCAGGCTGGGCCGCCAGTTTCTGGCGAATGCTGTTGAAGAGGGCGGTTTCCTCCTCGTTGGAGGGGTTGTCGAGAACGGAGAGATCCTGCTCCGCCTTGGTGCCCAGCACCACCAGACCGGTGGCATCGCCGCCGTCGTCGAGGATCATGTTGGGCGTGCCGCCATCGCCCCACTCGAGGATGCGGTGGGTGAAGGCCCAGTACTCATCGAGGGTTTCGCCCTTGTAGGCAAACACGGGGATGTTCGCAGCCGCAATCGCCGCGGCGGCGTGATCCTGGGTGGAGAAGATGTTGCAGCTGGCCCAGCGCACCTCAGCGCCGAGGGCCACCAGGGTTTCGATCAGAACGGCCGTCTGAATCGTCATGTGCAGGGAACCCGCGATGCGGGCGCCCTTGAGGGGCTGCTCAGCGCCGAACTTCTGCCGCAGGGCCATCAGGCCGGGCATCTCGGTTTCGGCGATGGCGATCTCCTTGCGGCCGAAGTCGGCCAGGCCGAGATCGGCGATCACGTAGGTGCTGGTGCTCTGCAGCGCAGGAGCAGTGGGGGTGGCCACCATTGGGTTGTCTCGCTGGGGGTACGGCTCGCTCCCGGCTGGGAGGGCGTGGTTGGGAAATATCTGCGGAGACGCCGAGGCTTCGGGCTCGCTGAAGGGGCAATCTACAGGCAGGTCCTGAGCCCCGCGATCCCGCACCCGTGACCCACCTCCTCGCCGATGCGGCCGCCACCCACGCCTTCGGGCGGCAGCTGGCCCAGCGCCTCCCCCCCGGCAGCACCCTGCTGCTACGAGGCGATCTGGGCGCCGGCAAAACCTGCCTGGTGCAGGGCCTCGCCGCCGGCCTGGGCATCACCGAGCCGATCACCAGCCCCACCTTCGCCCTGGCCCAGCACTACCCGTTACCCCATGCCGGCGGGCTGGTGCATCTCGACCTCTACCGGCTGGAGCTGGCCGCCGCGGCCGATGAGCTGTTCGCCCAGGAAGAGGAGGAAGCCCAGGCCCTGGGCGCCCTGCTGGCGGTGGAATGGCCCGAGCGCCTCAGCGTCCTGCCCGCCGGCTGCTGGCAGCTCCAGCTGGAACTGGCCGACCCCACGGATCCTGATGCCGGCCGCCGGCTTGCCCTGATCGAGCCCCGCTGATCAGGCTTCGGGGCAGGCCGCCAGAAAGGCCCGCACCTGGGCGGCGTTGGGTTGGGGATCGATGGCGCCGGCCCCCTGGCACACCAGGGCCCCGCAGGCACTGGCAAAGCGCATCAGCGGCTTGAGGGGCTGGGGCGGTCCGGCCAGCCCATGCAACAGACCAGCGGTGAAGGCATCGCCGGCCCCGGTGGTGTCGACGACCGGCACCGCAAAGGCGGGCAGCTCGCCCGGCTCGCCGTGCAGCCACCAGCGCAGCGGCGCACCGCCATCGCTCACCACCACCCCGGGGTGCTGGGGCAGGGACGCGCTCACCACCGCCGGGTCGCTGCTGCCGAACAACCACTCCGCCTCCTCCCGGGCGCACTTGATCAGGGCGGCCTGGTGCAGCAGGGGCTCCATGACGGCAACCTGGGCCGCCGTGGGACCGCTGCGGGGATCGGCCGCCGGATCCCAGAAGGTGGGACGCCAGTTGATGTCGAGGGCCAGGGGCACGCCGGCCGCCGCGGCCTGACGGCAAGCGAGCCCCAGGGCTGACGCCGCAGCGGGCGACGCGAGGGGAATGGTGCCCACCAGCAACCAGCGGGCCGCCGCCAGCAGGGGCCCGAGTGCGGCCGCCAGCTCGGTGGCATCGAGCGCCTGATCCGCAAACCCTTCGCCCCGATCCCCCGCAAAGCCGCCGAACTGGCGATCGCCCGCGGCATCGCGGCGCACCAGCACGATGCGGCTGGGCCTGGCCCCATCCCACTGAAGGGCGGTGGTGTCGACCCCCCGCTCGGCAAACAGCTGGCCAAACGCCTGGCCGATGCCATCGCGGCCCAGACGGCCCACAAAGGCCACCGGCGTGCCCAGCCGGGCCAGGGCGCAGGCCCCATTGGCGGGGGCTCCGCCGAGGCGGTCGTCGAGCTGCTCCGGCGGAGCCGTGGCCGGATCCCCTCCGGGTGGGCCAAGGCGATCCACCAGGGCCTCCCCCAGACACAGCACCTGGGGCGCCGGAGCAGCTGAGGCGATCACCGAGGGCACAACGAGGGCGGGCATCAGGCCCCGACAGCACTGCCTTTACGCTGCAGGCGCTTCGGCGGACCGGCAAGAAAGTTGGCCAAAAAATCACACGCTGTTGCGAACTTGCCTTCCAGATGCACAATGGCTTGGTGCGTTGCTGATTTCGCACATCACAGGCCTGATGTCGTCGCTTCCTCTGCCGCACTCTGAAGCCAAATCCGAAGCGATACAGTCACAGTCAGACGAGAAGAACCGTGCGATCCAACTCATTCGGAGCACCCAGGAAGCCGGTGTAGATATTTTCAACTTTGCCCTCTTTCCAGAGGGAGAAGCGATGCGCTCCTATAACCGGACCCATCCGGACGCTTGCTACACCCACTTCACAAGGGCTGAGGTTTGGGCGACAGGCTCCGCCGAAGCCTACTTAAGCGATCTCTTGCGCCAGCTTCACCCCGAAGACCAGCCCGAGATGGTCTCCTACATCCAGACGCACCTCGAGAGATGTGCCCAGGATTTTCCCCTAGGCAAGGTTCAATCGTTCAGAAGCAACCGCTTTAGGGCGCGCAATGCAGATGGTCAGTGGGGCTGGCACGAGGTGCGCTCCAGGCTTTATCGACATCGTGATGGTTTGATCATCACCGAAGGGGTGATGACCGAGATCACGGAAGTCATGCAACTACTCCTGGAAGACAGCCTCACGCAACTTCCCAATCGCCGGGCAACCGAGCAGTGGCTGCAACGGATTCTGGATCGCAATCCCCAGGAAAAGCTGGCTGTGATCAACCTGGATATTGACCGTTTTCAATCCATCAACGACAGCTTTGGCCAGGACTCGGGCAATGCCGTTCTTCAGCAAGTAGCCCTCATGCTGCAGGGGCAACTGCCCGCCGGAGCCTGGCTGGCCCGCCTCGAGGCCGATGAATTCCTCCTGGTGCTCTACCCAGAAGCACGGCTCTCAGAAGCCCGCCTCTCAGAAGCCGGGAGCGGAACCGGCGCGGCTCCAGCTCACGACGAAGCTGGCATGGCCACCCAGACCGAAGCTGCGGTACGGCGTTGGCAGGAAAGGCTCCAGCACATCTTCTTCGAGCGCCGTGAGCGTCGACTGCGCCTCACCGCCAGTGCTGGAACCGCCGTGCATCCCAACGGAGCCAACTGTGCCAAGCAACTCTTGCAACAAGCCAACACCGCCCTGATGGAAGCCAAGCGCCTGGGCCCAGGCGGTTATTGCCTATACACCAACCAGATCAGCCAGGCGATCGATTGGCGACTGCAGCTGGAAAAGAGTCTCGACCTCGCGATCGAGAGCAAGGCCTTCACTCTCGTGTATCAACCCCAAGTGGATCGCTGGGGTCGATGGATCGCTGCTGAGGTCCTCCTGCGCTGGTCCCTGCCAGACGGCCGCAGCATGAAACCGGATGTCTTCATTCCAATCGCGGAGCAAACCGGTCAGATCAGAGCCATGAATCACTGGGTGCTGGAAACGGCCTGCACCCAACTGAGCCAATGGATTCAGCAGGGCCTGAAACCGCCGCGGCTGGCGATCAACCTCTCCGCAGTGCAGCTGGAGCCCACGGCCCAGGACCCGGCGCTCGTGGAGGAGCTGCTGGAGGCCTGCCAACGCCATGGCATCACACCGGATCAGCTGGATTTGGAGATCACCGAAACCGCACTCCTAGGCAATCGGGAGCTGGCTCTCCAACAGCTGAAGGATGTGGTGGATGCGGGCTTTCGACTGGCCATCGATGATTTCGGCACGGGCTACTCCTGCCTGCAGATCCTGCAGACCTTCCCTGTCCAGTTCGTAAAAGTCGACAAGAGCTTTGTGCAACAGCTTCCCAACAACGGCAAGGATCGACAGCTGGTGGAATCCATCCTGCTCATTGCCCGCCAACTCAACCTGCAGACGGTGGCCGAAGGGGTGGAAAGCGAGGCCCAGTTGCATCTGCTCCAAGAACTGGGATGCGACAGCTTTCAGGGCTATTTCATTGCCAAACCCCTCAACAGCCAGGAGATGGCCGACCGGATGCGAGCAGAGTTGGCCCACTCCTGAACTCAGCCGGCCTGGGCGTCAGAAACAGCCAACCGCTCCAGCAGGGCAGCAATGATCCGCGCGTTCGCGGCGGGGAAGGGAAACTCCCCCAGCTGCTCGGGCCGCACCCAGCGCACCTGCTGGGACGCCAGAGGCTGGGGCTCACCAGCCAGCCAGGTGCACAGGTGCACCACAAAGCGCAGCTTCTTGTGGCTATAGGCGTGCTCGAGCGTGATCAACTCCTCGCCCACCTCCACCGCGATCGCCAGCTCCTCCTGGAGCTCGCGGCAGATCGTGGCCTCGATCGCCTCGCCGGGCTCCTGCTTGCCGCCGGGGAATTCCCAGAGGCCGCCCAGTAGGCCCTCATTGAGGCGCTGATCGATCAGCACCTCGCCGGCCGCGTTGCGCACCACCCCCACGCCGATCACCTGGAACGGCAGGTCGCGGGGGGCGTCCTTCACGGGGTAGGCGGCGGGGTCGCCGGCAGCGTAGGCAGCGCAGTGCCCCTGCCAAGGACAGACGCCGCAGCGGGGGTTTCGAGGGGTGCAGACGGTGGCGCCCAGGTCCATCAGAGCCTGGTTGAAGGCTCGGGGCCGCTGCGGATCGAGCAACGTCTCGCTCAGCTGCCACAGCCCGGCGAGCTCCCGCGCCGGCGGCCGGGGGCTCGCGATCAGCCGCGCCAGCACCCGCTTGACGTTGCCATCGAGGATCGGATGGGGCCGGTCAAACGCCGAGGAGAGGATGCTGCCGGCGGTGCTGCGGCCGATGCCCGGCAGGGCCAGCCAGCCCTCCAGATCCCGCGGCCAGGGGTCGGTGGCAGGGCGAGCGGCGTCGAGCAACACCTGGGCGCCCTGGTGGAGCCGCCGGGCCCGGGCGTAGTAGCCCAGGCCCTGCCAGAGCAACAGCACGTCGTGCTCCTCGGCCGCCGCCAGGGCCTCCAGGCGGGGGAACCGGGCCATCCAGCGCTGCCAGTAGGGCAGCACCACCTGCAGCTGGGTTTGCTGCAGCATCACCTCGGCGCACCAGATCGAGTAGGGATCGAGGCTCTCGCCATCGGCCGGCAGGCGGCCATCAGGTTGGAGCTTCCAGGGGATGGTGTGGCGGCCGTGCTCCTGCCACCAGCTCAGCAGCAGCTGGCGGATCGCCCTTACCGGGATCCCGGCACCCTTCAGGACTCCGCGACCAGCTGCTGCAGGGCGTCAATGGAGCCGTCGGCTTCGATCGCACGCACCACAAACATGCCCTCGACCCCCTTGAGCTCCACCTCCTGGGCTGGACCGATCCGGAGCCCATAGGGGTCGATGAGCTGCTCGGCAACCGCCTGGGAGACCAGCAGGGGAGATTGCAGCAGCTTGGTCTGCCCTTCCAGGCGACTGGCGATGTTCACCGTGTCGCCGACGAGGCCAAACCGCAGGTCGTCGCTGGGCCCCACCTTGCCCACAATCACCGGGCCCACGTGAATGCCAACACCGATGCTCAAGGGCACCCCGAAATCCTGTTCAACCACTCTGGAGAGCACCTGGATGCGTTCCAACATCTCCAGGCCGGCATCCACGGCCTGGCGACAAGCCAACCGCGGGTCGGTCTCCAGCCCAAACACGGCACTGATCTCGTCGCCCACAAAGAGATTGACCTGGCCTCCGTGTTTGACAATCACCTGCTTGAGGGCGGTGAAATAACGGTTGAGGATATAGATCACATCAAACGCGGAGGAGGATTCCGTAATGGGCGTGAAGTTGCGCATGTCGGCGAACAACACGGCCAGGGAACGGATCTGACCGAGGCCTTCCTGCCTCTCCAGCCGTCGCTGACGCTTCTTCTCCTCCGGGGGCGTGATCAAACGCTTCACCGTCACCGGACCCGTACCCACGATGCGCGTGGTGCAGGCCAGTCGCACATGGTCAGGCCAGCCGCGCTTGGTGGCCATCAAGGCCTCCGCGTCACTGCGCGGCGCGAGCTGATCGAGCCCTTCAACCACTTCCACCCGGCAGGTGGAACAGATGCCATTGACGTGGACCCCGGCAATCGGTCCAGGGTGAATGAGAGTCCTCATCCGGCCAGACTGGGCCGGGGATTCGACCATGAAACGCACCAGGCACACAGCGGAGCAGATCATCCGCAAGCTCAAGACCGC
>NZ_JAGQBE010000066.1 GCF_024345475.1 Cyanobium sp. T1B-Tous | reverse complement strand
CGCACCAGAAGAGCATAGACAGCACTGCCGGATTCCCCTTGAATTCTTGAAATAGCTATCCAAGGGAGAATCAGCAATGAAATACTGCTTAACAAGAGGTAGAAGCCAAATGGCCCTTTTAACGAACTTCTCAAAACAATGAATCACTCCCTGCAATAAAGCAATCACTTTTAAAACGAGAAAACATGCAAAGAACCAGTATTTTGATTTAGAGCCAAAGCACACAATGGCAATATTTGCCGATTTTTAGCATAAGACTAAAGGAGTATGTCGACACTTAAGGGATCTCCGCGCTCGAAGGAACGCCTGGACTGGACCCCTAACAATTTACTATAAAAAGCTGGTGGAGCCCCATCGCCAGGCCGTACGATGCAAATATTGGATTCGCTAAAGACTTCGCCTTCAGCAATATCTGCAGCTGCATAAATAGACCTTCGATACACCAAGCTCTTCTGCTCGGCCTCCGTAGGGCCGTAAAACACGCTTCCTAGCGCGTGCCAGGCGCGCTCAATCTCAGTCACCAAGCTTGCCAGCTCTGCCGGTTCAAGGGAAAAGTCAGAATCCACCCCTCCATCAGCACGAGCCAGCGTGAAGTGTTTCTCCACCACGCTGGCACCGACGGCAACGGCGGCTACGGCCACTCCTAAACCCATCGTGTGATCACTTAGACCCACCTCACAGTCGAACAGCTCCTGCAGGTGGGGAATGGTGCGGATGTTGGTGTTTTCAGGGCTTGCGGGATAGGTGCTGGTGCACTTGAGCAGCACCAACTGGGTGCAGCCGGCATCGCGGGCGGTGCGGACGGCATCGTCAAGCTCGCCGAGGCTTGCCATGCCGGTGGAGATGATCAGGGGCTTGCCCGTGGAGGCGGCCTTCTCGATCAGGGGCAAGTGGTTGTTCTCGAAGCTCGCGATCTTGTAAGCGGGTGCACCGAGATCCTCTAGGAAATCGACGGCAGTTTCATCAAACGGTGAACTGAAGCAGATCAAGCCCAGCTCACGAGCCCGCTCCATGATTGGAGCGTGCCATTCCCAGGGGGTGTAAGCCTTCTTGTAGAGGTCGTGGAGGTTTTGGCCAGCCCAGAGTGAATCGGGATCACTGATGTCGAAACTGCCGCCGCGCACGTCGAGCGTCATCGTGTCGGCGGTGTAGGTCTGCAGCTTGATCGCGTGGGCTCCCGCTTGGGCAGCCGCGTCCACGATGGCCAGAGCCCGATCCAGGCTCTGGTTGTGGTTGCCGCTCATCTCGGCAATCACAAAAGGGGGATGGTCTGCGCCGATGGGGCGGCCGGCGATTTGGATTGTCATCGGGTGGGGAACTCAGAAACAACAGGGCCGGGCAGCAAGATCAGCATGGCGATAGACCCATCGGCCAGCTGGCCGATGGGTTGAATGGCTAAATGGGAAATGATAGTTGGGATACAGTTGTTGAGTCTCAAGCCAGCCATTTTTTCACATTCGGTGTCTAACACCCACTCGAACACATTGCTCATGTCCCACAGTATGGAGGAATCTGCAATGAGCCCGGAGCTGCTGGCCGGCGCCAGCGATTCATGGCTTGCCCCGCGAGAGGGGCAGATGTGATGCCTTGGAGTTTAAAACCGCAACGGTCAAAGCAGGCATTACTAGCGGGATTGGTGGTGAGCACTTCAGCCACGGCCTCCGTGGCATGACCCCAGTGTTGCTCCATGGCCTCAAGACCCAAACGCACGAGCGTGGTAGCCAGACCATATCCACGAGCACAGCGATCGATGGAAAAACCGATCGAGGCCTCTCGGGCCTGCCCTTCTAACGTTTCAGGCTGCCGATCAAAACGGATCTGACCGATAGCACAGTCATCGGCGGCCTTGGCGATCAACTGGAGCCGGTTGGGGTCCATAAGGCCCTTGTGAAACCATTTGTGGTGATCAGCCGCCGCGATCGGCTCCTGCGAAAAACTGTTAGCCCGCACTTGAGGATCGTTAGCCCAGCGCAGCAGCAAGGCTTCATCCGAGGCCACTGCAGGTCGAAGCCTGATCTTCCCCTGAGGCCCCAACATCGCCATGGCAACGCGTGAAGCTCCCCAACCATCGGTGAGAGTGCGACCTCCGTCTGGTTGAGACGTCTCGGCGAGCCGGGCCAACAAGGCCGAACGGATCTGGCCAGCGGTCACGCCAGGCCCATCGCCTAACAGTTGCAGATGCCCGGCTTGATTGAGGGCCTGGGCAAAGGGGAGCTGGTTGGCGGCAATCGCCACCACCAGGCTCGGCAAGCCAAGGCAGGCCCGCTCCCAAGTGGTGGCACCGCCAGCACCAATCGCAAGATCCGCCCTGGCGATCAGCCCGGCCAGACTTGGCAGGGTTTCGGACAAGGTGGTGTGGGGGCGCAGGGCCACCTGCTCGGCCACCGCCTGCCGGTGTGGAGAGTGCGGGCTCAGCACCACATTCACCTCCAGATCTACCAGCGCCGGATCCACCAAGGCTTCCAGCGTCCGGCCGGTGAGGTTGGCCGAATCCACCCCCCCGAAGAACAGCAGGATCCGTCGGATCTTCGTGCGCGAAGGCACCAGCGGATGCAGCCGGGCGTATTCCGTCCCCAGCAGGGCGTAATGGGGTCCCAGCAGCTGGCGGCACTGAGGCGGCACCAAGCCTTGGTGGCGATGGGCGGTGGCGTCGCCACAGAAGTTCTGATCCAACAGCAGATCAGCCTGGTGGGGACGGTCCGCCAGATCGTCGATCACCAGCATCTTTGGCGTGGCAGCGCCGGCCAGGCCAGCCAACATCTGCGCTTCCCAACGAGCATCTAGCCCGTAGTGGTCGGCCACCAGCCAGTGGGGGCTGGCGATTCCTGCCTTCTGCAGAGCTTCCAGGCACTCGCCTGCATCCTGCTCCTGGGTGCAGCCCAGCCAAGCGGCATAGAGCTCGCGATCCTTGAGGCCTTCACTGGCAGCAAGCGGCAGATCGGGCAGGGGAAGCACCGCAAATTCCTGCTCCAGCAGGCCAATCAGATCACCGGGCTGGCGGCGAGACAAAAAGGTGACCACCGCCCCGCGCCGCTGCAGCTCACGCGCGAGGGTGCGGCAGCGCATGACATGGCCGGTGCCCATGGATAGGGAGGCATCGCAGCGGAAGAGGATTGGAGTCATAAGAACTTTCGCAGAATGCAAGACGACTCAGCTACCGATACATCCACGAGGGCTCTCAGGTGGCGATAGACGACGACCGCATCGCCCGCATGGCGCACATTCACCACCCGGGGCTGATGGTGGGCGATCCGCTCCTAAATCTGTTTGATCAGGTCGAGCCGGTCGAGCGAATTGAGGCGGTTGTAGGGCAGATCCTGCAGCTCTATGCCCTGTGAACCGAGGATCACATCGCCCTCCCGACCCGCCTGTGCAAGGCCTGAGAGTTAACTGGTGGCCCCATTACGGTCGCGTTGCTACTGGCGGGAGGTGGCGCCTTCCGCCGCAATAAGCACTTGCACTTGATCACCGGCATCGGCGTGGCTGGGGATTATACCGCCGCAGCCGAGCATTTCGTCGTCGAGTTGGCGGCGACTATTAATACTTTTTTCTCAAAAAAAGTTCTCACCACGCCGTCCATCCCCCATCCACGGGAATATCAGCGCCAGTAATATAAGAGGATTCTTCGGAAAGCAAAAAACTTACTACACCAGCAGCCTCCGAAGGGATCCCAATTCTCTTCAAATGAGTCTGTTTACCCAATCTTTCAATGAATTCAGGATCGTTTTCCTGCACAGCAAGAGACGGGAAAGGGCCATAACTTACTGAATTAACCCTAATCCCATCAGGCGCAAGCAAGCTCGACAAGTACCTTGATGCCTGAATTAAGCCGGCTTTAAAAGTCCCATAAAGAATTGGGTTCATAGAATCGAGGCACGAGTATAGATCAGGGCGAGGAGAGACCTTGCCATAGATGCTTGCAATATTGACGATGCTTCCACCTCGACCTGTCTTTAGCGCCTCTGCAACTGCCAATGAAAGCCTGACATGAATCCCAAGCAAGCTTTCGGCGCACGAATGAACACTTTCAGTATCAATTGACAAAGCGGTACCAGGATAGACGGTAAAAGCATTGTTTACAAGACCAACCAAGGAAGAGTTGGCATCCAAAACAGACTCGTTAATTAATGCCACGAGAGCTTCGGTGCTAATGGCAGAAAGATCCTGATCGATAGGAATATACTTGCCAAAGCATTTACGACTGACTTGATGATCGAGCTGGAGACCAGAAGCGGTTCGGCTTATTCCGATTACATTAAAGCTATTCAGAAGATGCGAAACTATTGCTGCACCCAAGTGTCCCGAAGGCCCAGTAATTACAATTGATTTCATAACCAGCTATGCAGTGCCATGATTTCGCCTTAAAGGATAAGAGGACTGTCCGTTCAATGCAAACTCAGCACAAACTCTTACAAAGTTAGGATCTTTCCAGCAGACTCCTTGCCGCTGATTCACGGAGTCAATTAATTTGACGATCTTAACATAATCTAAAATCGTGTCAATTGTGAAGCTCAGCTGTTTACAGTCAAAAGGAAATCTCTGAGAAGCAACATCCTTAAGACACTGGCTGCTGGAGAGACTGCGTCTCATAAATGTGGTTACATGTTCGAGATTTGAACTGCTTATATCTGTATTCACTGATTCGAAAAGAGCTTCCTTTGAAAAAATCTCGATATTGGTTCCCTCAGGACAAAGAGAGGATTCAACCCATGCATAGGGCAAGCCATTCTTGTATGCATAGTCAATTAAAGGATTGACAAACTCATACTCAGTCAATGGATTATCGGCAGTCACGCGAATGATGTATTCGCATGGGAAGTCTTGGATGAGCCTCAAATACCTCGACAATACATTGTCAAGAGATCCGCGAATAATTCCATCCGCTCCATATTCCAATGTAGCATTAACCAGAATGTCGTCTTCTCTTTGATCACTTGTAAGGAGAAAAACAGGATGCCCAGCATGCTTGGCTCTTTGTATGCACATACCAAGGACAGTGGTATCTGCTAGTTTCAATAAAGCTTTGCATGGAAGACGAGAGGATGTCAGCCTGCACTGAATGCCAATAGCAACTAAAGGGAGAGACATGCTTAGTCTTGTAAACTCCAAAAGCTTGGATTCAATAGTCTTTCATCGCTTACAGCATACATACTTAAAGAGCTGACATCATAACCGGAAAGCCTAAAAGAAGCCAGGTCAACCAGCTGCAAAAGATCTTCTACTCCAACAATAACTTGATCTATGAGGCTATTTGTAGCAGCAAAACCCAAAGCGATATGCTGAGGCTGTTTTCCCAAGTCAGTACATAATTGATTCCACGCTAAAAGCTGAGTTTTCCAAGGTCTAAAATATGAGGGAATACTATCAGCTTTCATTATAAGAAGGCCTTGAAGGAATATAGACCTAGCATGAATCTCAATTCCGAGATCTTTTAGTACCGATAGAGTGCCATCGTGCAAAAGCCTTTGGTCAAAGACATTAAAAGGAAGCTGAACAATGTCCGGCGTGAAAAGCTTTAGCGCCTTTATGATCTGACTCGAACTATATATAGATACTCCGATCTTGTCTACTTTGCCAAGAGTCTTTAGCTTTTGAAGAGAGGTAATAATTGCTTCTCCAGATTGCGAAAAGAGATCCTCGCAGTCATGGACCAAAAGACCCTGAACTCTTTCAACCCCCAATGCCTGAAGAGATTCCAGAAATGACCCTTCGAGAAATGTACCGACCAAAGCATGGTCTATATGCTGAGCCTTCAGTGTAGGTATCTTCGTTATAACCTTGAAATCTGCTAGATCGTTTTTGCCGAGAACCTGCTCTGATTCACCATAAGCCCTTGCAGTATCGATGACTTTGATCCCGACAGCCTTCGCATAAGCCAAAATACGGGAGACTTCCTCTTGCTTCGTCTGCCCTGAATGATTAGAGATTCCATATGTTAATCCCCACTGAGCTGTTCCGAGTCCTATTTTACTTGGAAGATTGGTCATCAAGCAAACGCGTTAGTTGCTGGGCCACAAATATGCACTGGGTTGGTTCTAGCCCCGGAAACAGCGGCAGGCTCATGGCACTGCTCGCATAGGCCTCAGCTTCGGGGAATTGCCCTTCCGTGAAACCCAATGCACGGTAGTAGGGCTGCAGATGCACCGGGCTGTAGTGCAACTGCACACCGATTCCGGCGTCCCGAAGCTCCTCAAAGAGCTGCCGGTGCTGATCCGCAGTGGCCTGCTGTAGGCGGATCACGGCCAGATGCACGGAGCTGAGCACGTCATCAGGCACCTCCAGCAACTTGACAGGCAGCCCAGCCAGCAGCTCTCGGTAGCACTCCAACTGGCGGTTGCGCTCGATCACGATCTCATCGAGCCGCTGCAGCTGGCTCAGGCCCAGCGCAGCCTGGATGTCTGTGATTCGGTAGTTGAAGCCCAGCTGCTGCTGCTCATACACCCAGGGCCCCGCCGCTGGGCGCTCAAAACGCTCGGCCTCGCGCACAATGCCGTGGCTGCGCAGTTCTGCCATGCGCTGGGCTAAAATCGGATCATTGGTAGTGGCCAGGCCGCCTTCACCGCTGGTGATGATCTTCACCGGGTGGAAGCTGAACACCGTGATTGCGCTGTAGCGGCAATTGCCCACCGGCTCGCCGCGGTAGCGGCCGCCGATCGCATGGCTGGCATCCTCCAGCACCGCAAAACCGTAGCGCTGAGCCAGCGATCCAATCGGCGCCATATCGCAGCTGCTGCCCGTGAGATGCACCGGCACCACCAGCTTCGGCAAGATGCCATCCCGCTCGGCGTGCTGCAGCTTGGTCTCCAGCGCCGCCACGCTCATCAGGCCGGTCGCGGGCTCGATGTCGACAAAGTCGACTGCAGCGCCGCAATAGCGCCCGCAGTTGGCCGAGGCCACAAATGTGTTCGGTGAAGTCCAGAGACGATCGCCAGGCCCGAGCCCGAGGGCCAGACAGGCGATGTGCAGGGCGCTAGTAGCGCTGTTCACCGCCACTCCGTAGCGCGCGCCAACCTTGACGGCCACTGACTGCTCAAAGGCCGGCACAGTTGGCCCCTGGGTGAGGCAGGGGCTGCGTAACACCTCCACCACCTCGGCGATGTCGGCCTCGCTGATCGTCTGGCGGCCGTAGGGAATAAATGGCATGGAGTGGCTGCTCATACGGGTTGGAATGCCGTGTCTACGTGTTCGCGGATCAGCGCACGCAGCTGCTCCACACTGAGGAAGTCTGGGTTGGAACCGGAGTTGTAGGCGAAACCTGAAGGCACGGCGGTATTGCTGATGCCAGCCTCCTGGTAGAGCTTCTGCACCCGACCATCGCTAGGCAAAATCGCGAAGTACTCGCCCAGATCAATTGTGGTGAAGCTGTCGGAGGCGGTGATCATCTCCTCATGGATCTTTTCACCAGGGCGGATGCCGGTGATCGGCTTCTCGCAGCTCGGCCCGATCGCCTCCGCCACGTCGGTAATGCGGTAGCTGGGGATCTTGGGCACAAACAGCTCGCCGCCTCGAGCCTGTTCCAGCGACCACAGCACCATCGCTACGCCCTCGCTCAGCGAAATGTTGAAGCGCGTCATTGCCGGATCAGTGATCGGCAGCACCCCGGATTTCGCTTTCTCCAGGAAGAAAGGAATTACCGAGCCCCGTGAGCCCATCACATTGCCATAGCGCACTACAGAAAAGCGCAAATCGCGTGTGCCCTTGATGTTGTTGGCGGCAATGAAGAGCTTGTCAGAGCAGAGCTTGGTGGCGCCGTAGAGGTTAATTGGGGCGGCGGCCTTGTCGGTGCTGAGGGCCACCACCCGTTTCACGCCGGCGTCAAGACACGACTGCACCATATTCTCGGCCCCGAGCACATTCGTGTTGATGAACTCGAAGGGGTTGTATTCCGCCGCAGGCACCTGCTTCAGGGCTGCTGCATGCACCACCGTGTCGATGCCCTCCAGCGCTCGCCGGAGCCGGTCTCGGTCGCGCACATCGCCTAGGAAGAAACGGAGTTGAGGAAACTTACTCTCAGGGTAAAGCTGCTGGATCTCCCACTGCTTGAGTTCATCGCGGCTGTAAATCACTAGCCGATGAATCTTCGGGAAGCGACTTAAGATTTCAGCAATAAATGCCTTGCCAAAGCTACCGGTGCCGCCGGTGATCAGGATGCTGGAGCTGGAATCAAAGGGCATCAGGAAGAAGGAACGAAGGTATTCAGGTAGTGCTTGCCAATACCAGCCCTGGAGGCCCATCGGCTGAAACGGCCCCTTGAGCAAGGTGGATCAGCCGATCACAGTGCTGCACGGTGCTGAGCCGATGAGCAATCATCACAATAGTTAGCTCATTGCTCAACCCTTCCACCGCGGCCATCACCGCATTTTCCGTACCGCTGTCAAGCGCACTGGTGGCTTCATCTAAAACAAGCACCCGAGCCTGCTTATAGAGCGCCCGTGCAATGCCGATCCGCTGCCGTTGGCCACCACTGAGGCGGATTCCACGCTCACCTACAAAACTCTGGTAGCCCTCTGGGCTGCCTTCAATGAAGCTGGCAATCTGGGCCTGCTCGGCTGCCTGCTTCACGCGGGCCATGTCGATCTCCTGGCGGGCCACACCAAAGGCAATGTTCTCGGCAATTGAGCTATCGGCCAGGTAGATACTCTGTGGCACATGGGCAATCGCCGCCCGCCAGGCGTCCAGCTTCTCTGGATGTGCCGGATCATGGAGATCCGCTCCATCCACCAAGACACGACCAGCTGTAGGTGCCAGCAAACCCATCAATACATCCACCGTAGTGCTCTTTCCACTGCCCGTGCTACCTATCAGGCCGATGCGTTCTCCGCGTCTGATCTCCAGATCCAGTCCCTGCAGCACATCGTGGGGATCTGGCCCGTAGCGGAAGCACACCCCCTCCAGGCGAATGGCCTCGCGCAGCGGCAGCGGGTCGGCCACGCTCACCTTCGGTGGAAGCGGCTGGTTGAGCAATGCAAGAACCCCGGCCAGGTCTGCATTGAAACCTTTGAGGAGAGACCAATTGAAATAAACTTGTTGAAGTGCTGGCAGCAACCGCTGGGCACCCAGAGCAAGTACCCCAACAAGGGGGATCACGGAACTACCGGATCCCTGCTGCAGCACCAGCAGTCCGGATAGCAAGGCAATCGCCACCATACCCAGGGCCTCTAAAATAAATTTTGGAGATGAAGCCAAATAGTAATTTTTAGCTTGAAGCAACCGCTGAGGCTTGTCAAGCTGTTCATATTTTTGAAGATAGTAGGCCTGATTGCCGTCTAGCAGCACATCACGGATTGCTCCTAATACTTCCTGTAAAGTTTTGATCTGATGCCTTGCTGCCTCTGCGATTCGATGGCTGTTCATGTGGAACTGCCTACGCGCAGTGACTGCCAGCAGGCCATATACACTTGCAAACAGTGTCGCGGCTCCCAGCGCCACTTGCCAGTCGATCAGCAGCAGGCCAGTCAACAGGCCAATCGCCACCACAGCTGCAGTGATCAGCTGAAGCAAGGCAGTAAACGCAGCAACCGATCTGGTGATTTGGGTGATGGTGCCTGCAATCACCGTAGAGCTATTAGATAGCAGATGTTTTTGATAGGGCTGATAGAGAGTGCGCTGGAACGCCTCACAGCTCAGGTCTGAACCCACCTCCGCCGCTAGCCGGCCGTTCAGCCAAAGGTTTGCCAACCGGATCAGCGCCGCAAGCACCGCCGCCGCCGCAAACGTCAGCGTGGCGGGCAGCAGCAGCTGGTTCGACGCCGTGAAGCCCAACCGGCTGGCCAGATCCTGAACCAGCGGTTGCTGCCACAGCCTCTGAGGGTCGCTGAGCACAGCCAGAAACGGCAGCACCGCCCCCAGTGAAACCAGTTCCGCCCCGCCACTAGCCAGCATCACCACCAGCAGCAAACTCAGCTGGATCCGACGTCGACGGCTGAGGTGACCCCAAATGCCCAGTAGGAGGGTACGGGTGGATTGGGGATAAGTTGCTGTTCCCGTCTCTGTCATCCGAGTTGATCTGCTACGTCGTTGGAAGACCAAACCAAGAAGCGCTCCAGCAGCCGATAGATGAGGTGAAAGCCAATGAAACCAGCAGCGCCGGTGACCAGAACGGTCATACAGCCAAGTAGAGCAGACAGAGCAAGAGCCAGTGGTGGCCATTCCACTGTGACGCTATTGGCCAGGTTGCGGGGCTGATCCACACATCCAGGCCCCGGTGGGCAGCAATGTGATAGCTCAGCAGCTGAATCGGGATCACCGTCAGCAGCGGGCTGAGGAGCTCATCCACCACCGGCACGGGAAGGAGCGTGTCAAACAGCTCGGCATCTGGGCAATCGGGGGCCACCCCGATCAACTGGGCATCGCGCGCCTTGGCCTCCTGAGCGTTGCTGAGTACTTTATCGAACACCGTGGCAGACACCGCGATCGACACCACCGGCACCTCAGTGATGAACGGTTGGTGCGACACTCACCAGCACACTGAGGTCGGAAGTAGGCTCGAACGAAAGCACACCAATTAGGCAGTGTGCCGAAGGGAAGGGAGAGAACTCAACCTTCTCGCCACTGCCAATCAAATATCGCACGGCACCAGCCTCCATCAGAAAATGCAGAAAACGCATCATTTGCGGATTCCAAGCTATCCCGCCTCCCACTTCCAGTGGGTCCAGCGGCCACTCCGCTGCAGATCAGCACACTCCGGGCGATAGGGTCGCTCCAGGAGATTTTCCATCCCGGTGCAACCGTTGCGACAACGAGCTTGGTGGGTTTGCACGGCCGTCGCACTGGCCGTTCTCGGCCTGCAACCCAGCCTGGCCAACACCCCATCAAACCCGGCAACCGCCAGCCGCAGCCGCGTCGTCTACGACAGCTACATCCTCGGCCCGGGTGACACCCTGCAGATCGAGCTGCTCGACATCCCCGAGCTCAGCGGCACGGTATCGATCGGCCCCGACGGCACCCTCTATCTGCCCCGCCTGCGCGCCCTGTATGTGGAAGGGCTCACGGTGGAGGAGCTGCGCTACTTCCTCACCGAGCAGTTCAAGCGCTACGTGCGCCAGCCCGAGCTCTACATCCGCCCCGTGGGCTACCGCCCGATCCGCATCTACGTGGGCGGCGAGGTGAAGCGGCCTGGTTACTACACCCTCAGTGGTGCCCAGGAACTGGGCAGTGTGTCCAGCGAGGCCGATGCGGCGATCCGCGCCAGCGGCGGCGATCAGCTCACCAGCCGGCCCGACAGCCCTGCCACGCCTGGCTCTGGCACCAGTAGCTCCGGCGGCGGGATCACCACCTTCGGGGCCCTGTTCCCCACCGTGTTCGACGCGATCCGCACCGCCCAAGGGATCACCCCCTATTCCAACTTGGCCGAGGTGCAGGTGACCCGGCGCCAGCCCGTGAGTGCCGGCGGCGGCAAGATCCGCACCCAGCTCAATTTCCTCACCCTGATCACCGAGGGCGATGAATCCCAGAACATCCGCCTCTTTGACGGCGACGTGGTGAGTGTGGCCAAGAGCCCCGTGGTGCTGCGCGAGCAGCTGCTTAAGGCAGGGCAAACCAACCTCAGCCCCCAGTTCATCCAGGTGTACGTGAGTGGCCGGGTGAAGACCCCCGGCGGCGTCACCCTGCCCCAGGGTTCAGCCCTCAACCAGGCCCTCAACCTCGCCGGCGGCCCCTCCCTGCTGCGCGGCAAGGTGGAATTCATCCGCTTCACCCGCGAGGGTGAGCTCGATCGCCGCC
>NZ_JAGQBE010000065.1 GCF_024345475.1 Cyanobium sp. T1B-Tous | reverse complement strand
AACCCCGCAGCTGCACTTTGGCGCTTCTGGGCGGCCCACCGCCCCCCCCCCCCCCCGTCCTTGCCATGGCTGCTGCTGCCGATATCGCTGCCCAGGTCCTGCAGGCCATTCCAATGTGAACGCTTGAGGTTTCGGCTGAACCGCTTGCTCACGTTCTCTAATGTCACCAGTAAGCCGTCGCTCATCTCAGGCACTCATCCTTTCGATCAAGATCGGCATCGCGAGCCGGTACACCATCCACACCAGAAGCAGCAGTACCGCTGAGCCGGCAACCGCCAGCGCCCATCCGCCCAGCAGCTGCGGAGGTTGGCCGGTGAACCAAGCGCGGGCATTTAAGATTAGCGGCGTGAGCGGGTTGAGCCGCATCAGCGTGCCTGTCCAGCCTGTGGTGGCCAAGGGGAACACAACCGGGCTCAGATACATCAGAAACTGGGTGATCAGCGGGATGCCTCGGCCGATATCGCCATAGAGCACCCCCAGCGGTGTGATTGCCAGACCTAGAGCCGTGCCTGTTAATACCAGAGCCAGCACCCCTACGGGAATCAGCAGGCCCCCCCAGCCCGGTTGCACCCCCAAGACTGGAAGCACCAGCAGCAGGATTCCCAGCTTGATGGCGGCATTGAATAGTGTTTGGTAGATACCAGTGAGGATCAAGGCTTCGCGGGGGAAGTTGATCTTGGCGAGTAGGGCCTTGTTGGCATTCACCTGCTGCAGCGGTGCATTCAGCGCATCAATCAGAATTGACCACAGCAGCGTGCCGGTGAACACAAATACCGGGTAGGGGGTCGGCGTAGCCGCCACCTGCACCACCCTGGTGCCGGTGAGGAACAGCCATACTGCTGTGTTGGCCAGCGGAATGATCAGGGCCCACAGCACCCCCAGCACGCTCTGGCGGTACTGGGCGCTGATGTCCCGCACCGCCAACCGCCAGGCCAGTTCGCGGCCGGCCCAAAGATCGCTGAGCATCTCTCGCCAGAGCTGGGCGGGATGCGCCAGGGGGCTTTCGGGGGTGTAGATGCGGACGGGGAGGGGGGCTGAGTTCATTGAATGTTTGTGCCAGGGTGTGCCTCCTGCCGGTCTTAGGCGAGCCCTCAATGGTGGCCTGCTTTGGCTTGCTCGGCTGCCAACTCAGTTCTTAGCGCTCGTTCTCGGCGGAAGCCAAGGCACCTGAGGATCGTCCAGGCAAGGGAGGTGCGGCGCGGGCTAGTAGGCCCCGGGCTGTGGCGGTTTTAGTTGCATCGACCACGTGTTGCTCTGAACAACCGGACCTCCTATTAAAAGTGATGTTTAACGTCTTAATGGGATCGGGTAGGGGCTGAGCTTGGCCACACCAAGGGTGTGAGGGAGCTGAATGGGCTGGAGCGGGCTGCTCAACGGCCTCAAGTCAGCCCCCTCAGCCTTACATAACTAGAGGGTGTAGGCGCGGCCGAGATCCTTGGTTGGCCTTAGTAAGCTGGGAAGAGTGCTGATCGGCCCTTTCCATGCTCAAGCTCCTGCTGGGTGATCCGAATGCCCGCAAGCTGAAGCGCTACCAGCCGATCGTTTCCGACATCAACCTGCTCGAGGAGGAGATTGCCCCCCTCTCCGACGACGAGCTGCGCGGCCTCACGGGTGAGTTCCGTCAGAAGCTAGGGCAGGTGGCTGGCAATGCCGCCAGGGAGCGGGCCCTGCTCGACGAGCTGCTGCCCCAGGCCTTTGCCGTGGTGCGTGAGGCGGGCAAAAGGGTGCTGGGCATGCGCCACTTCGACGTACAGCTGATCGGCGGCATGGTGCTGCACGACGGCCAGATCGCCGAGATGAAAACCGGCGAGGGCAAAACCCTCGTGGCCACCCTGCCCGCCTACCTCAATGCCCTCACCGGCCGGGGCGTGCACGTGGTGACGGTGAACGACTATCTGGCTCGCCGCGACGCCGAGTGGATGGGCCAGGTGCACCGCTTCCTGGGGCTCTCGGTGGGCCTGATCCAGCAGGAGATGGACCCGGCCACCCGCCGCGCCAACTACGGCTGCGACATCACCTACGCCACCAACAGCGAGCTGGGCTTCGACTACCTTCGCGACAACATGGCGAACGACATCGCCGAGGTGGTGCAGCGCGCACCCAACTACTGCGTGATCGACGAGGTGGACTCGATCCTGATCGACGAAGCCCGCACCCCCCTGATCATCTCCGGCCAGATCGAGCGCCCCCAGGAGAAATACCGCCGCGCCGCCGAGGTGGCGGAGCAGCTGGAGGCTTCTGCCGAAATGGGCAAGGACGGCATCGACCCCGAAGGTGACTACGAGGTGGATGAGAAGCAGCGCAACGTGACCCTCACCGATGAGGGCTACGCCAAGGCTGAGGCGATGGTGGGGGTGAGCGACCTGTTCAACCCCGAAGACCCCTGGGCCCACTTCATCACCAACGCCCTCAAGGCCAAGGAGCTGTTCACCAAGGATGTGAACTACATCGTGCGCGGCGGTGATGCGGTGATCGTCGATGAGTTCACCGGCCGGGTGATGCCAGGCCGCCGCTGGAGCGATGGCCTGCACCAGGCGATCGAGGCGAAGGAGCAACTGGAGATCCAACCGGAAACCCAAACGCTGGCCTCCATCACCTACCAGAACTTCTTCCTGCTCTACCCGCGCCTGGCCGGCATGACCGGCACCGCCAAAACCGAGGAAGTGGAGTTCGAAAAAACCTACAAACTCGAAGTCACGATCGTGCCCACCAACCGGGTGCGCTCCCGGGCCGACTGGACCGATCAGGTGTACAAAACCGAAACGGCCAAGTGGCGTGCCGTCGCCTTGGAAACGGCCGAAGTACACCAGGGCGGCCGGCCCGTGCTGGTGGGCACCACCAGCGTGGAGAAATCCGAGCTGCTGAGTGCCCTGCTGGCCGAGCAGGAGATTCCCCACAACCTGCTCAACGCCAAACCGGAAAACGTGGAGCGGGAGGCCGAGATCGTGGCCCAGGCGGGCCGCGCTGGCGCCGTGACCATCGCCACCAACATGGCTGGCCGCGGCACCGACATCATCCTCGGCGGCAACAGCGACTACATGGCCCGCCTCAAGTTGCGGGAGATGTTGCTGCCCAAGCTGGTGCGCCCGGAAAACGAGCACCGCCCGATCCCATCGGCGAAAGCCAGCCGCGACGCCAGGGCCCTCGGCAGCCTCTACCCCTGCACCCTCACCGAGGAGACGGAACAGGCTTTGGCCACCCTCGCCAAAACCTTGGTGGCCGCCTGGGGCGACCGCAGCCTCACCCTGCTGGAACTGGAGGATCGCATCGCCCAGGCGGCCGAGAAGGCCCCCACCGACGACCCGCAGGTGCAGGCGCTGCGCGCCTGCATCGCCCAGGTGAAGGGGGAATACGACGCCGTGGTGAAGCAAAACGACCAGCAGGTGCGAGAGGCTGGCGGTCTGCACGTGATCGGCACCGAACGGCACGAATCCCGCCGCGTCGACAACCAGCTGCGGGGTCGCGCGGGCCGCCAGGGCGACCCGGGCTCCACCCGCTTCTTCCTGTCGCTGGAAGACAACCTGCTGCGCATCTTCGGCGGCGATCGGGTGGCCGGCCTCATGAATGCCTTCCGGGTGGAGGAGGACATGCCGATCGAATCGGGCATGCTCACCCGCTCGCTCGAAGGCGCTCAGAAGAAAGTGGAAACGTACTACTACGACATCCGCAAGCAGGTGTTCGAGTACGACGAGGTGATGAACAACCAGCGCAAGGCCGTGTATGCCGAGCGGCGCCGGGTGCTGGAGGGCCGCGAGCTCAAGGCTCAGGTGATTGGCTACGGCGAACGCACGGTGGAAGACATCGTGGAGGCCTACGTGAACCCTGAGCTACCTCCGGAGGAGTGGGATCTCAGCCGCCTGGTGGAGAAAACCAAGGAGTTCATCTACCTGCTCGAGGATCTCACCCCGGATCAACTCCAAGGCCTTGGGGTGGAGGAGCTCAAGGCCTTCCTTCAGGAGCAGCTGCGCAACGCCTACGACATCAAGGAGGGCCAGATCGAGCAACAGCGTCCTGGGCTGATGCGCGAAGCGGAGCGTTATTTCATCCTCCAGCAGATCGACACCCTCTGGCGCGAGCACCTGCAGGCGATGGATGCCCTGCGCGAATCGGTGGGCCTACGCGGCTACGGCCAGAAGGATCCGCTGATCGAATACAAGAACGAGGGCTACGACATGTTCCTCGAAATGATGACCCAGATGCGCCGCAACGTGATCTATTCGATGTTCATGTTCCAGCCGGCACCCGCTCCCCAGGGCGCGACGGCCTGAGGGCCGCCTCGGCCCCTCAGCTCGTGCTCCCGGGGTTGTCCCCCAGGAACTCCAGGATCTCGCGGTCCTTGAGGTTCTGGGCGGCGCCGGCGCAGGGTTCGAGCAGGGGGCGGCCTGCGGCCAGTTCGCGCAGGCAGCCCTGGGTGCGGGCCAGTTCCGTTTCCAGGGCGTCGATGCGCTCCATCAGGTTGCGAATCACGCCGGCCTCGGCATCCGGCAGGGCGGAGTGGGCCAGGGGGTCGATGCGCACCCCCGATTGGTGGATCACCCGGCCGGGGATGCCCACCACCGTGCTGTCGGCCGCCACATCGCGCAGCAGCACCGAACCGGCGCCGATGCGGGTGTTGGCGCCGACGGTGATCGCCCCCAGCACCTTGGCGCCGGCGCCCACCACCACGTTTTCCTCGAGGCTGGGGTGCCGTTTGCCGTGGGCCTTACCGGTGCCCCCCAGGGTGACGCCCTGATAGAGCAGGCAGCGGTTGCCGATCACGGCCGTTTCACCGATCACCACGCCCATGCCGTGGTCGATGAACACGCCGTGGCCGATGCGCGCCCCCGGGTGGATCTCGATGCCCGTGAGCAGCCGGCCCAGCTGGCTCAGCAGCCGTGCTGTGAGCGGCAGCAGGGGCAAGCGTCCGCGCCACAGCCAATGGCTGAAACGGTGCAGCGTTAGGGCGTGCAGGCCCGGGTAGCAGAGCAGGATCTCCAGCGTGCCCCGGGCCGCCGGATCCCGCTGCTTGATGATCGCCAGGTCGGCGCGCAGGGCCTTGAGCATGGGGCCATCCTGCCGGAGCCTGCGAGGTTTGACCGAGGGGCCCCCCGTCATGCATGATCCTCAAGTCGGCCCGGTCGACACCCGCGGATGTAGCTCAGTGGTAGAGCATCTCCTTGCCAAGGAGAGGGTCGAGAGTTCGAATCTCTTCATCCGCTTGATTAACGCCTGAGCAGGCCGCCAGCGGCGCCATCAAGCCGCCAGCGGCGCCATCAAGCCGCCAGCAGCCCGATCTCCTTGCGCAGGGCATCGATCGTGGCGCCGCCCAGGTAGCTCTGGGCGCAGTGCACCACCGGCATGCGCATCAGTTGGGCGCGGTTCTGGCGCAGGCTCTGCTCCACCAGCGGCAGGCTAGGACGGTCACAGAGCACGTGGCTGGCGGCCCGCAGCAGGGCCAGTAGGCGGCTGCCGGTGTCGGGGTTGGCGGTCATCACCAGCAGCTCGTTGCCGCGCATGCTGTGCAGGATCACCTCGGCGGCCCGCAGGATGCCCGGGCTGATGCTCACCAGGCCCACGCAGCTGCCCTGGCGCAGCTCCTTGAGTAGGTCGAGCTCGTGGCGGAAATCGTTGAGGTCCACCGCCACGGCGCGCACCCCGTGGAGCTTGGCGATCTCCTCCACCGGCTGGAGGAAATAGCGGCTGGTCACCACCGTGCCGTTGTTGGATTCGGTGAGCACCGCCGCCAGCTCCTCCATCGGCACCACCTCCACCGGCACCTGCAGGTTGGGGCTGAGCTCCTCGGCGATCAGCATCGAGGCGCCGATGTCTTCCCGGGGGGTGCTGACCAGCACCCGGGCGCCGCAGCGCAGGCGCCAGTCGATCTCGCGGGTGAGCAGGTCGCGGCTCTGCTGCAGGGTGCAGCCCGCATTCAGCAGCCCATCGACGCTCTGGCGCACCTGGCGGTCAATGTCGGGCAGCGGCCGGCCGCGGGGGCCCGGCGGGGGCTTGATTTCGCGCGGTTTCTGTTGGTCGCGCACGTAGATGCCCGAGCCCGCCATCGCCTCCACGACGCCGTCGGTTTCCAGTTGCCGGTACACCTTGCTGATCGTGTTGCGGTGCAGGCCGGTCTGCATCGCCAGCTGCCGGGTGCTCGGTAATCGGTGCCCCGGCGGGTAGTGGCGGGCCGCAATGGCGAAGCAGATCTGGTTGTAGAGCTGCGTGGAGGCCGGAATGTCGCTTTCCTGTTGGATGTGGAATCGCACGCCGGGGTTGGGCCAATTGGGCTGGTGGCCACCTTAAGGAGCATCGGCCCAGGGGACAATCCCCCCGTTGGCATACGACCCTGTGCCGGTTGGGCGCGCTGGGGCTGTTCTGACTGGCTTGAGGGAGGTGCGTTGGCGGTGCTCCTGAACTCTGTACAGCCTGTACAACACTCAGGACACCGCTTCGGCAGCACCCGACTTCCCTGCCGCCACCCCATGACCCAGTCCTCTGTTCCCGTTCAAGCCCGCTGGCACCGGCTCTCCAGCCCGTCCGCACCGCCGCTGCGAGGCTGGTGGGCCGTCCCGGCCGATCGGGCGCCCCGAGCGGCGGTGCTGGTGCTGCCGGAGGTGTTTGGCGTGAATGGCTGGGTGCGCAGCGTGGCTGAGCGGCTCGCGGGCGAGGGCTATGCCGCCCTGGCGATGCCGATTTTTTCGCGCACGGCCCCCGAGCTGGATGTGGGCTACGACGCCGCCGGCCTGGCGGAGGGCCGCCGCCACCGTGACCAGCTCACGGCGGATCAGTTTCTGGCCGATGCCCGCAGCGCCATTGCCTGGATTCAAACCCAGCCGGGCCTTGAGCATCGGCCCATCGGCTGCGTGGGCTTCTGTTTCGGCGGCCACCTGGCCCTGCTGGCAGCCACCCAGCCCGAGGTGACGGCCACTTGCGATTTCTACGGCGCCCGCGTGTCCACCGATCGCCCCGGCGGCGGGCCGCCCACCCTGGCGGTGCTGCCCCAGATCGCTGGCCGCCTGCTCTGCTTCTGTGGCGACCAGGATCCCCTGATGCCACCCGAGGAGCTGGCGGCCATCCGCGAGGCCCTGGCGAAGGCCGGCCAGCCGCCGCTGGTCGTGGCTCCGGGGGCCGGTCATGGCTTCATGTGCGAAGCCCGCGCCGACTTTCATCCTGCAGCGGCGGCCGCAGGCTGGAGCCAGATGTTGGGGCTGTTCGCCGAAACGCTGGAGTTCGCGCCGCCTTAGCCCGCCTGCTCAGCAGCCGCGCTCACGGCCGGTTTGGCACTGCCCTTGGGGGCGGCAGCCTTGCGGGGGCTGAGGAACATGATCATGTTGCGGCCCTCCCGCTTGGGGGGCTGCTGGATCTCGGCGTTGTCCTCGAGATCTTTGGCCATGCGCATCAGCAGCACCTCGGCGAGGGCGGTGTGCTGGATTTCGCGGCCCCGGAAGATCACGGTGCACTTCACCTTGTCGCCGTCCTTGAGGAAGCGCTGCGCCTGGCCGATCCGCACTTGGTAGTCGTGCGAATCGATCTTGTAGCGCATCTTCACTTCTTTGACTTCGGTCTGGTGCGACTTCTTCTTGGCCTCCTTGGCCTTCTTTTCCTGCTCAAACTTGTATTTGCCGTAGTCCATGATCCGGCACACCGGCGGATCGGCCTTCTCGCTCACCAGCACCAGATCGAGTTCCCGGTCTTTGGCCACTTCCAGGGCCTCTTCGCGGGTGATCACCCCCAGTTGACTGCCGTCGGCATCCACCACCCGCAGGTTGGGGTAGCTGATGCGGTCGTTGATGTTGGGCAGCTCCCGCACGGGAGCACGGCGGTCAAAACGGGGACGTGGAGGCATTCAGGGGTGTGAAGGATCGCGAAATCGCTAACGCTTTACCCTAGAACGCGCTCGACCTCCTGCAAGGCCTGGGCCAGCTGGTCTGCCGTGGTGCGCCCTGAGAGCCAGGTGGGCTGGTGGCGGCGCCGGAACCAGGTGCGCTGGCGCTTGGCGAACTGGCGGGTGCGTTGCTCGGTGAGCGCGATCGCCTCGGCTTCGCTGAGCTCACCCGACAGCCGTTGGCGGGCTTCGGCGTAGCCAATCGTGCCCAGCAGGGGCAGCTCCGCCCCGTAGCGCTGCATCAGGGCTTCGGTTTCGGCCACCAGCCCCTGGTCGTAGAGGGCCCGGGTGCGGCTGGCGATGCGGGTTTTCAGGTCGGTGGGCTGGAGGCCCAGCTCCAGCACCCGCCAGGGCGGCGGCGTGGCCCCCTGCTGGCTCGACAGGGGGCGACCGGTGGCATAGAGCACCTCCAGGGCCCGCTGGGTGCGCACGGCATCGGCGGCGGCGATGCGGCCGGCGGCCACCGGATCGCCCTGGCGCAGGAGCTGGTGGCAGAGGGGCTGGCCGAGGGCCGCCAGCTGGGCCCTGAGCTGGGGCTGGGGCGGCACCGCCGGCGGCTCCATGCCCTGGGTGATCGCCTGCAGGTAGAGGCCGCTGCCGCCGGCCAAGAGCGCCACCGAAGGCCCGCTGGCGCGGGGGCGGCATAGCTCGGCCTGGAGCTGGGCCTCGGCCAGGGCGCGGAATTCCTGCAGGTTGATCGGCTGGTCGGGATCGCGCAGATCCAGCAGCTCATGGCGGGCCAGGGCCCGCTGGGCGGCCGTGGGCTTGGCGGTGCCCACGTCCATCTGGCGGTAGAGCTGGCGCGAATCCACATTCAGCACCGCCAGGTCCAGGGCGCGGGCCAGGGCGATCGCCAGGTCGGTCTTGCCGCTGGCGGTGGGGCCCAGCAACACCAGCACCAGCGGCTGATCAGCAGGCGGGGTGGGTGGCACAACGGGGCTCATGGGTCCACCTTGCCAGGGGGTGTCTCCCCGGGTTGCCGGTGGTAAATTGCCTTGTGCGAAGGGCTTTTGGGCCCGTTCGCGCCTTACTTGCCCCGGGATGCCGCCGTCCTGTGCCGAATCCCAGGGGAGACCTTCCTGCATGAGCGCTGAAAGCCAAGGTTCCACCAAAGTTCAGGCCGCCTACGGCGCCGAGCAGATCCAGGTTCTGGAAGGCCTGGAGCCGGTGCGCAAGCGGCCGGGCATGTACATCGGCTCCACCGGTCCGAGGGGCCTGCACCACCTGGTGTACGAGGTGGTCGACAACGCGGTGGATGAGGCCTTGGCCGGCCACTGCGACCAGATCTTGGTGGTGCTCAACGACGACGGCTCCTGCGCCGTTACCGACAACGGCCGCGGCATCCCCACCGATATCCATCCCCGCACGGGCAAGAGCGCCCTTGAGACCGTGCTCACCGTGCTGCACGCCGGCGGCAAGTTCGGCTCCGGTGGCTACAAGGTGTCCGGCGGCCTGCACGGCGTGGGCGTGTCGGTGGTGAATGCCCTCTCCGAGTGGGTTGAGGTCACCGTCTACCGCCAAGACCAGGTGCACACCCAGCGCTTTGAGCGCGGTGCGCCGATCGGCATTCTGAAATCCGCGGCCGGCGAGAAGGGCCGCACCGGCACGGCGGTGTGCTTCAAGCCGGACATCGAGATCTTTTCCACCGGCATCGAGTTCGATTACCAGACCCTCTCGTCGCGCCTGCGCGAGCTGGCTTACCTCAACGGCGGCGTGAGGATTGTCTTCCGCGACGACCGCGCCGCGGCGCGCAATGCGGCCGGAGAAGCCCACGAAGAAATCTATTTCTACGAAGGCGGCATCAAGGAATACGTCGCCTACATGAATGCGGAGAAGGATCCGCTCCACCCCGAGATCATTTACGTCAATTCCGAGAAGGAAGGCGTGCAGGTGGAGGCCGCGCTGCAGTGGTGCGTGGATGCCTACTCCGATAGCATCCTCGGCTTTGCCAACAACATCCGCACCGTGGATGGTGGCACCCACATCGAGGGTTTGAAAACGGTGCTCACCCGCACCCTGAACACTTTTGCCAAGAAGCGCGGTAAGCGCAAAGATGCCGACACCAATCTGGCGGGCGAAAACATCCGCGAGGGTCTCACCGCCGTGCTGTCGGTGAAGGTGCCCGATCCGGAATTCGAGGGACAGACCAAAACCAAGCTGGGCAATACCGAGGTGCGCGGCATCGTCGACACCCTGGTGGGTGAAGCCCTGAGTGAATACCTGGAATTCAACCCCTCGGTGATCGACCTGATCCTCGAGAAGGCGATCCAGGCCTTCAACGCCGCAGAGGCCGCCCGCCGGGCCCGGGAGCTGGTGCGCCGCAAGAGCGTGCTGGAGAGCTCCACCTTGCCCGGCAAGCTGGCCGACTGCAGCTCCCGTGACCCCTCCGAGTCGGAGATCTACATCGTGGAGGGTGATTCGGCTGGTGGCTCCGCCAAGCAGGGCCGGGATCGCCGCTTCCAGGCGATCCTGCCGCTGCGGGGCAAAATTCTCAACATCGAGAAAACCGACGACGCCAAGATCTACAAAAACACCGAGATTCAGGCCTTGATCACGGCCCTAGGCCTGGGCATCAAGGGCGAAGACTTTGACGAAAAGAACCTTCGCTACCACCGGATCGTGATCATGACCGACGCCGACGTCGACGGCGCCCACATCCGCACCCTGATTCTCACCTTCTTCTTCCGCTATCAGCGGGCCCTGGTTGAGGGTGGCTACATCTACATCGCCTGCCCACCCCTCTATAAAGTTGAGCGGGGTAAGAACCACACCTACTGCTACAACGAAGACGATCTCAAGAAAACGATCGCATCGTTTGGGGAAAAGGCGAATTACACGATCCAGCGTTTCAAGGGCTTGGGCGAAATGATGCCGAAGCAGCTATGGGAAACCACCATGGATCCCACCACTCGCATGATGAAGCGAGTCGAGATTGAAGATGCTCTCGAAGCCGATCGCATCTTCACAATCCTGATGGGCGACAAAGTTGCCCCGCGCCGGGAATTCATCGAGGCTCATAGCGCCACCCTCGATCTAGCTCAGCTCGACATTTGATGGCGGGCACCCGCATGACGCAGTCGTCTGCAGCTTGGCGCTGGGCGGCCCTGCTGGGTTTCGCCCTGATCACCCCCGTGGGTTTGCCCGCCGGAGGGGCTGATCGGAGGCCCCATGAGGTGCGGCGGCGTAGCGCCAGCGATCCCTTGATTTCCTCTCGTGCTGTGGCTTTGCGGGTCGCTCCTGAACAACGGGCGCCTGCCCTGCAGCAACTTGGGCCAGGTGAGCCCCTGCGGGTGCTGCGCAGCTGGCGGGGCAGCTCCGGCCAGCGCTGGTTGCAGGTGCAGGTCGCTGATCGCCGTGGCTGGGTGCCGGCGGGTTGAGTCTGCCGCTCAGGCGGCCAGGGCAGCTTCGATGGCGCCCTTCAGCTCAGCGGAATCGGGCTCCACATTGCTCTTGTAGCGGCCCAACACGGTGCCATCCTTGCCCACTAGAAACTTCTCGAAGTTCCAGGCCACGGGGCCAGCGGGCTCGCTTTGGCTGAGGGTGGTGTAGGGCTCTTCAGCCATTACCACCTTGTCGAGCAACTCAAAATCAGCGCCGTAGGTGCTGGAGCAGAACTGCTGGATCTCTGGCAGCGTGCCGGGCTCTTGGGCGCCGAAATCGTTGCAGGGGAAGCCGAGCACCGCCAGGCCCTGGGGGCCGTAGCTCTCCTGAAGCGCCTGCAGGCCTGCGTATTGGCGGGTGAAGCCGCAGCGGCTGGCTACGTTCACGATCAGCAGCACCTTGCCGGCCCATTCGCCCAAAATGCGATCGTCGCCTTTGGCGTCGCGCACGGCCACATTGCTCACGGAGATAGCCATTGGTGCGGGTGTCATCAAGTGGGCGGACCATAGCGAGCCGAGGGCAGCTGCGACCCATAAACTCATTATTGCGGCGTCGCGGTGCCCATGAGCGAAGCCAACGGGATTCAGGTGGCCGAGGTGGTCGCCCAACAGCTGGAAAGCCTGCTTGAGGCCGGTAACTACGACGGCGCCAAGTTGCTGCTCGGCCCCGTGCAGGAGGTTGATGCGGCAGAAGCGATCGGCAGCTTGCCGCGCACCCTGCAGGCCCTGGCCTTTCGGCTGTTGCCAAAGGACGAAGCCATCGAGGTCTACGAATACCTCGATGCAGCGGTACAGCAGACCTTGCTGGAGCGGCTGCGCTCC
>NZ_JAGQBE010000064.1 GCF_024345475.1 Cyanobium sp. T1B-Tous | reverse complement strand
CAGTGGAACCACTCCGATCCATCTCGAACTCGGTTGTGAAACGCTGCAGCGGCGACGATATTTGGGGGGTAGCCCCCTGAGAAAATAGCTCGATGCCAGGTAAAACATTCATTCCAATCTTTTCAGCTCACTGTTTAGAACACGTGATCTGAAGCAAGAGAAGCCACCCGAGAGGGTGGCTTTTTTGTTGGCTTTGGCTACGGTCTCAGGAGACAGTGGCGAGAGGAGCAGGGCCTTGCCCCTCAGGAGCGATGGGCGTGCACCTGCTTCCAGGCCCCGTTGTGGTGATGCCAGATGCGGGTTTCGCAGCAGCTTGCTGTGACGGGTGCCCCATCCACCACTTTCTGGGTCAGGCGGGTGTAGCTCAACACCGCTGCATCCGAGCCGATCCAGCGGATGTGGGGACGCGCCATGGTGACCTGTACCGGTGTTGACCCGGCATTGGGGTCTGCGGGTAGATCGAAATAGAACCGATGGAACGGCAGGCCTTCGCTGAGGATGCCATTGGTTTCCGCTTCGAAGCAGGTGAGATCGGAGCTGCAGTGGGCGGCATAGGCGTCCCAGTCCCCTCGCACCACACTGTCCAGCAACGCCTGATTGAGGGCCAGCAGCTGTTGATCCGGGCTGGGATCGGATTGCGGGAGGGCGTCGTTCATGCCAGAAGGTCCACATCGTCTAGAGAGCTGATCCTCTCAAATCGCCCAGGATCGCGGCAGGGATTGCCGTCGCGATCGCTGAACAGCACCTTCATCCCGTTGGCTTCTGCGGCTTCGCATTCCGCGACGGCATCGCTGATGAACAGCACCTGCTCTGGCGCCACCTCCAGTGCACGCACGATGGCCGCAAAGCTGCTCGGGTCCTGCTTCGGGCCGATCCGGGTGTCAAACCACTGCTGGAACAGGGGCCGTAGATCTCCTGCGCTGCTGTGGCCGTACAGCAGTTGTTGGGCGGCCACCGACCCGGATGAATACACCGAGAGCTCCAGACCTGCGCTGCTCCAGCGCCGCAACGCTGCGGGCACATCGGCAAACAGGGGGCCCACCAGATCCCCCTCCCGATAGCCCTGCTCCCAGATCAGTCCCTGCAGCTGCTTGAGCGGCGTGAGCTTGCGGTCGTGCTCGATCAGCCAGCGCAGATAGGGCACCACCGCACCATGGCCCCCTTGGCGCAGCGCTTGCGCCTCTGGATCGGGATCCTGCTCCCAGGCTGTTTGTACGTCGGTGAGCAGCTCCTGTACCGCCGGTGTGCTGGCGTGGACCTGCAGAAAATCCTCCAGCCTGCTGGCTGCGTAGGGAAAGAGGCAGCCGCTCACAAAGCTCACCGGGCAGGTGGTGCCCTCGATGTCGAGCAGCACATGGCGGATGCCAGTGACCCGCACCCGGGAGCGCGCGGGCCCTGCGGTGGGTGTGGCGTTCGCCCGGCCCCCCACCAGGCTCTGCAGCAACAGCTGGCGCCAATGCTGCTCCAGCAGGAATTCCAGAATCTCCAAATGGCGGCGGGCCGACCCCAGATCCCGCCCCCAGGCATAGAGGCCATGGCCAGCGATCAACAGGCCGTAGGGGGCCTGGGCCAGGTGGGGTTCGGCCGTAGCGCGGAGACGCTGCAGGTCTTGGTCGTTGGCGAGCACGGGGATGGCGATCCTGCTCGCGTGGCTGGGGATTCCTTCGAGTCCCTTCAGCATTTCCAGGTCGTGCAGGCCCAGATAGGCCACGTCTGCGTGCGGCTGGGCTGGCGATCCCTGGGGGCCATAGTGCTGGGACAGCAGGGTGCCGGCCTGGGAGTGGGTGTGCAGCACGGCGCCGGCCCCGCAGGTTTCCACCAGGGCCAGATGGAGCTGGGTTTCCGCGCTGGCGCGACCCTCGCCTCGGAGCACCGTGCCGCTGCCATCCACCACGATCAGTTGCTCCGCCGCCACTGAACCCTTGTCCACGCCGCTGGGGGCCATCAGCAGCTCGAGGGGCTGGCGCTGCAGCACGCAGCTGAAGTTGCCTCCGGTGCCATCACACCAACCGCGGCGGTGGATGGCGGCCATGGTGTCGCTCAGGTGCTGGGCCAGGGCGGCTGGGCTGGTGGCTGCGGGGTCCACGCTCGGGTGCGGTTGGCTCAATGCTGGCAGTTCGGGCACCAGTGGCTGCTGCGTCCCCCCAGCTTGTCGCGATGAATAGGACTGTGGCACTGGCGGCATGGCTCGCCGCCGCGCCGATACACCCAGGCCACGCCGCCATAGTTGCCATTGCTGCCGGTGAGGTCGCGGAAGTCGCTGAAGGTGGTGCCCCCCGCGCCGATACTGGTTTCGAGCACCTCCACCAGGGCCCGGTGCAGCTGTTCCAGTTGGGAGGTGCTCAGCCGACCACTGGGGGTGTGGGGCCGGATGCCGGCGGCAAACAGCGACTCGTCGGCATAGATATTGCCCACCCCTGCCACCAGAGACTGATCGAGCAACGCGTTCTTGATCGGCCTGCTGGAGCCCTTCAGCCGTTGGCGGAGATAGCTGGGGTTGAAGGCTGCGCTGAAGGGTTCCGGCCCCAGCTTCTGCAGGCCGGTGATCACGCTCTCCACGGGCTGGCCCGGCGGCACCCACCACATCTGGCCGAAGCTGCGGGTGTCGATGAAGCGCAGCTCCTGGCCCGTGCCATTGAACAGCTGCACCCTGGTGTGGGCACAGGGCGGTCGCGGGCCCTCGAGCCACAGGAACTGGCCGGTCATGCGCAGATGCACCCCCCAGGTGCCGGCGTCATCGCCATCGCGGCTGAGCTGGCCCATCAGGTATTTGCCTCGCCGCTGCCAGGCGCCCACTTCCGCCTCGCTGAGGGCGGCGGCGAAGGCGGCTGGCGTCGCCGGGCTGGCAATGGCCCGGTGCCGATGCACCTCCACCCGGTGGATCACAAAGCCCCGGGTCTGCCGTTCCAGGCCTCGCCGCACGGTTTCGACTTCAGGCAGTTCCGGCATGGAGGCAGGCGAAGTGGGGCCCAGCAAAAAACCCGTGCCACCAAGGGTTGCACGGGCGTCTGGGGCTGGGTGTCAAGCACCCTGAGCCCTGGTTGGAAAGGCGGGCCTGAAGCTCAGGTCTCGCCGAGCTCTCAGGCCTTGTCGAGTTCGCTCTCGGCGAAGTTGTTGGTGTTGATGCCGCCTTCGGAGCCGCTGAAGCCGTTGTAGTTCACCTTCTCGAAGCGAACCACCACCGGGTAGCGGATGCCGGATGTGTCGATCGAAGCGACGGTGCCGACTTCGTTGAACCAGTAGGACTCGGGGCGCTTGATGCGCACCTTGTCGCCGCGGGAGATGGCCATCGCTGCGCTGTAGATCGGGTGGCTGCCAGAGGGAAGATAGCCGCGGCCTTGGGGGGCTCAACCGCCGGCGTCACGATTCGTCGCCCTTGCCGCGCGTGGTGCTCGAAGGGACGCCCGGGCCCGTGGCACGATCGGCCCTTCCGCAGCCCGTCTCCTTCCCATGGCCATGGCCCCCACGGAGGTGCCGGCGGCGCCGGTTTTGAGCCTCGAGCTGCCCGATCCCGACAGTGACACCATCAGCACGATGGAGTTTCTGGCTCGGCTCGAGGAGGCCTGGGCCGTGTGCGATCGCTTCGATCTGCAGACCGAGATCTGGCGGGGGCGGATCCTGCGGGCGGTGCGGGATCGGGAGAAGCGCGGTGGTGAGGGACGCGGCACCGGCTTTCTGCAGTGGCTGCGCGAGCGGGAGATCAGCAAGACCCGGGCTTACACCCTGATCCAGCTGGCCGAGTCGGCCGACAGCCTGGTGGGCGAGGGGATGCTGGCGGAAACCAGCGTGAATAACTTCTCCAAGCGGGCGTTTCTGGAGACGGCCCAGGCCGATCCCGAGGTGCAGCAGATGATCAGTGAGGCGGCCAATGAGGGTCAGCAGATCACCCGCAAGCAGGTGCGGCGCCTCAGCGATGAATTCACCGCCGCCACCAGCCCCCTGTTGCCCGAGGCGATCCGCCAGCGCACGGCTGAAAACCTGCTGCCGCCCCGGGCCGTGGCCCCCTTGGTGAAGGAGCTGGCCAAGCTGCCGGAGGAGCAGCAGGAGGACCTGCGCCGGGTGCTGCAGGAGGAGCCCGAGCTCGAGCGGGTCAAGGATGTGACCAGCACGGCCCGCTGGCTCAGCAAGGCGGCGGAGGCGGCTCTGGCGGTGCGGGCTTTCCAGCAGGGGGGGCTGGATTTTGAAAAGGCCCTGCAGGAGGCCCAGCGGCTCGATGCCCTGGGTTTGCTGGCCGATGCGGTGGGTCAGGCCCAGGCGCTGGAGAGTGCCGTGCTCAAGCTCCACACCAGCTGGCGGCGGCTGGGCGGTCTGCAGGAGCGCCTCTGGGTGGAGAGCGGCAGCAGCACGCCCCACCTGCGGGACCTGCTCACGGCCTTGCAGTCGCTCAGCGGCAGCACCCTGCGGGTGTCCCTGGGGGAGCTGGCGGGCGGCAAACGGGTGCGGCTGCAGCTGGTGGAGGAATCGCCGGATCAGCTGGAGCCGCCGCCCCTGCCCTGACCCTGCATCTGGTGGCCGCTAAGGTCGGAGCGCGCTACCGGTAGGGCCCATCGCTGAGCTGGACCCCATCGAGCAGGCCCCCATCGAGCGGGACCCCATTGAGCTGGATCCCCTCGAGCTCGACCCCCTGGAGCGGGCCCTGGAGCGCCACTTCGGCTGGTCGGGCTTTCGGCCGGGACAGCGTCCGGTGGTGGAGGCCCTGCTAGCTGGCCAGGATTGTTTGGCGGTGTTGCCCACCGGTGGGGGCAAGTCGCTCTGTTATCAGCTGCCAGCCCTGGTGCGCGGCGGACTGGTGCTGGTGATTTCGCCCCTGGTGGCCCTGATGCAGGACCAGGTGGGGCAGCTGCAGCGCCGTGGCATTCCGGCGGCCTGCCTGCATGGGGGGCTGGCCCTGCCGGAGCGCCGTCGCCTGTTGGAGCGCCTGCGGGACAACCAGCTGCGCCTGCTCTACCTCGCCCCGGAGCGGCTCCAGGCGGAGGCCACCCGCCAGCTGCTCGACGACGTGCTGGAGAGCGGCCAGCTGGTGGCGTTGGCGGTGGATGAGGCCCACTGCATCAGTGCCTGGGGCCACGATTTCCGCCCCGATTACCGCCGCCTGGGCCAGTTGCGAGCCCAATGCCCGGGGGTTCCCCTGGTGGCCCTCAGTGCCACTGCGGCGCCCCAGGTGCGGGCCGACATCATTCGCCTGCTCCAGTTGCGCCGGCCGCTGATCCAGGTGCGCTCGGCCCGTCGCACCAACCTCGTGTACGGCATGCAGCGCCGGCCGGAGGACCCCTTGTCCCTGGTGTTGGAGGCGGTGCAGGCCGCGCGGGGAGCGGTGCTGATCTATGCCCGCACCCGTCGCACGGTGGAGCTCTGGGCGGCCCGTTTGACAGGGACTGGGCTGGAGGCGATTGCCTATCACGCCGGCATGGATCCGGAAAGCCGGCAGCTGGCCCTGGAGCACTTCCAGCACCAGCCCCGGCCGGTGCTGGTGGCCACCGTGGCCTTTGGGATGGGTGTCGATCGCCCCGATGTGGGTCTGGTGCTGCACCTGGACCTGCCCGCCAGTGCTGAGGGCTATTTGCAGGAGTCGGGGCGCGCGGGGCGGGATGGTCTGCCGGCCCGCTGCCTGGTGCTCTACGACCCGGCCGATCGCACCAGCCTGGGCTGGGCGATTCGCGGGGTGGGGTCGTCCCAGGGCCCGCAGGAGCAGCCCCGGCTGGAGCTGGCCCAGCAGCAATTGCGGCGGATGGAGGCGGTGGCGGAGGGCGAGGGCTGCCGGGAGCAGGCCCTGTTGCTAGCCGTCGGGGAGCTGGGCGCGGCCTGTGGCCGCTGCGACAACTGCCAGAGCCAGGCGGAGAGCCGCGATTGGGGTGGGGAGGTGGCCGAGGCGTTGGAGGCCCTGGAGGCCCGGCCGGGGCGAGATCTGCGCAGCTTGGCGGAGGACCTGGCCGCAGGGGCGGCCGGTGGGGAACAGCCCCGGCAGGAAGCCCGCTGGGGCTGGCTGCTGCGGCGACTGGTGCAGGAGGAGTTGCTCAGTGAGAGCGATGACGGGGCCCAGCGCCTCTATCTGCGGGCTTCGGGCCGGCGCTACCGCCGCCAGCCGTGGCCGTTGCACTGGGCCGCCTGAGCCCCCGTGCTGGGGACCCCGGACCCGCTAACTGGTGCGGGCCTTGCAGATGTCGCTGATCAGCTGCTCCTCGAAGTCGGTTTGGGGGGCATCCCAGCTCTTCCACTGGCCCGACTGGCTCGTGGCGTTCAGCTTGCGGGCCCCGCAGTTGACCGCCAGATAAACCGGTTTGCCGTCGCCGTTGAGCGTGGGTGCCACATAGCTGCCGCCCATGGGCTGCCAGTTGGCCCAATCCACCTGGAGCGGGCCGTAGCTGCGCCAGTCGGGCCCCAGCGGTTTGTTGGCGGCCACCTTGCTGGTGGCGCTGGGCCGGGCTGTGGTGGCTGCCCTGGTGGGGGTTGGCTTGGGTTTGGTGGTTTCTGGCTTGGGCGTGGCGGCTGTGGCTGCGGCAGTTGTGGCGGCGACGCCGGTGGTGGCTGTGGCCAGGCTGGAGGTGGGCTTGCTGGCGACCGCACCGCTGGCGGGGCTCGTTTGGGCCGTGACCGTGGGAGTGACCGTGGCCCTGGGAGTGGCCGTGGGCTGGGGGCGGGGAGTGGGCTGGACAGCGGGCTGGACAGCAGCTGGCACAGCAGGTTTCGCGGTCGCGATCACCGCTGGTTTCGGGGCGGCTGGTGCTGGGCTCGCTGTGCTGGCTGTGGGTGTGATGGGTTTGGGCTTGGTTTGGGCGACGGGTTTGGCTGTCGCCGTGGCTGTTGTTGTGGCCTTGGGCGAGGCTTTGGGGGCCGGCTTGGCGGCTGGCTTGACGCTGGCCTTGACCGGGGGCGGTGCCTGCAGTTTCAGCCGGGTGCCGGAGACGACCAGGTCGGGGTCGTCGATCTTGTTGAGGGCCACGAGCTTCTCAACGGGCAGGCCGTAGCTGTCGGCGATGGTGGAGAGGCTTTCACCGCTGCGCACCACGTGCTCCTTAGCGTTGGCCGTGCTGCCGGTGCTGCGTGGGGGCGCTGCCGCAGAGGGCCGCCCGGGGATGGCCAGGCGCGTTCCGGCCACCACCAGGTTGGGGTTGGCGATTCGGTTGAGTTGGATCAGCCGGTCGGTGCTGGTGCCGAAGCGATCGGCGATTTCCGAGAGGGTTTCCCCGCTTTTGACGGTGTACGGGGCCGTGGGCAGGGGGCGGGGGGCGGCTGCGCTGGCGCTGTTGCGGGCGCCCGGCACCACCAGCGTCTGGCCCGCCACCACCAGGTTGGCGTTGCTGATGCCGTTGGCCTGCATCAGCCGGGTGAGGCTGACGCCCTCGCGATCGGCAATTTCCGAGAGGGTTTCACCCGGCTGCACGGTGACACGGCCCCTGGAGCCTCCGGCGCCCGGCGCCGCTGCGCTGCTGCGGGCTCCGGGCACCACAAGCCTCTGGCCCGCCACCACCAGGTTGGGATTGCTGATGCCGTTGGCCTGCATCAGCCGGGTGAGGCTGACGCCCTGGCGATCGGCAATCTCCGAGAGGGTTTCCCCGGGTTTCACCACCACGTCGGCCAGGGCCGCAGACGGGGCCAGGCCTGGCAGTGGCAACACCACGGCTAGGGCCAGGGCGGCAAGGGAGCGACGCATGGACACTACACATAGCTGCCGGAACGTTAAGGGGGTTGTCCGGTCCCATCCAGTCCCCCGGAGTCCACCGGCGCATCAAAGGTTCTGATCGCCCCAGCCCAATCAGCCCAACAGCCGCTTCACCAGGGCCAGTTTTCCGGCATAGGGGGGGTAGCGGAAGGGCAGATCGAGCCAGAAGGGGCGCCGTAGCACCGCGCGCTGGTGGGAGAAGGTGAGGAAGCCGGCGTGGCCGTGATAGTTGCCCATGCCGCTCTCCCCGACGCCGCCGAAGGGCAGGGCGGCGGCACCGGCCTGCAGCACCACGTCGTTGAAGCACACCCCGCCGGAGCTGGTGGTGGCGAGGGTGCGCTCCTGGGCGGTGCGGTTGGGGCTGAACAGATACAGGGCCAAGGGTTTCGGCCTGCTGCGCACCTCGGCCAGGGCGGCCTCCAGGTCGCAGATCTCCAGCACCGGCAGGATCGGGCCAAACAGCTCCTCCTGCATCAGCGGATCGTCGCCGCTCGCCACCGCCACCAGGGTCGGTTCGATGCGGCGACGTTCCGGATCGCAACGCCCCCCCGCCAGTACCTGGCCGCGCTCGCGGGCGCCCGCCAGCAGGCTCTCCAGTCGCTGAAATTGGGCGTCGTTGACGATGCAGCCCAGGTCGTCGCTGCGCAGGGGATCGGCGCCGTAGAAGCGGGTCCACTCGGCGGCGATCGCGCTCACCAGGGCCTGGCGGACCGCGGGCTGCACCAGCAGGTGGTCGGGGGCGATGCAGGTTTGGCCGGCGTTGAGCCCCTTGCCCCAGGCCAGGCGCCGGGCGGTGGTGGCGATGTCGGCATCGGCGAGCACGATGGCCGGACTTTTGCCCCCCAGCTCCAGGGTGACGGGCGTGAGATGGCGGGCGGCGGCGGCCATCACCAGCCGCCCCACCCGGCCGCCACCGGTGAAGAAGATGTGGTCGAACCGCTCCTCCAGCAGTGCGGCGGCCACGGATCCATCGCCAGTCACCACCTGCACCACATCGGCGGGGAAGGCTGCGGGGATGCAGCGAGCCAGGAGTTCGGCGGTGCGAGGGGCGTGTTCGGAGGGCTTGAGCACGGCGGTGTTCCCTGCTGCCAGCGCACTCACCAGGGGATGCAGGCACAGCTGGAAGGGGTAGTTCCAGGGACCGATGATCAACACGCAGCCGAGGGGTTCGGCCTGCACCCAGGCCTGGCCAGGCCGCAGGGCTGCCTTCAGCCCGACCATCCGCGGGGCCATCCAGGCCTTCAGCATCCGGCGGGTGAGGGCCAGCTCGTGGCGCACCGCCACCAGCTCAAACATGGCTTCGAGGGGGGGCTTGCCCAGGTCGGCGGCCAGGGCTTCGAGCACCTCCGCCTCGTGGTTGGCCAACAGGGTGCCCAGGCGCTCAAGCTGCTCCAGGCGCCAGGCCAGGGGACGGGTGCTGCCGTCACTCACCGGCTGGCGCAGGCTGCTGATGGGGGGGGTGAGCATGAGGGGGGCTGGGGAGAGTTCAGCGAATCCAGTTCAGTCCAGTCCAGACCAGGGACGGCCTCGAAATGACGGCGATAGCTCGCCCGGATGGCCTGGATCAGCTGACCGATGGCGGGGCTGAAAAGAAGCTCCGTGCGCACCAGGATCACATCGATGCCCGTCCGACCGCTGGGCCAGGGCAGGGGCTCTAGGGGGTGCACCTTTTGTGCGGCTTGCAACTGCAGGGGCGAGACGCACACCCGCGGATGGGCTTGGGGGCCTGGGCTCTCAGGAGCCTGGATAAGCAGCAATGGGTACCGCACCAGCGGCAGGGCGGTGAGTGGGCCGCCTGCCAGCGTTCGGTCCTCTGTCTCCACTACGGCCAAATCAAGCACCCGTTGCTCCAGCAGGGCCGCGATGCGCTGGTGTTGGGCGCTGTGGAGCTCCACTGCTGCAGGCAGCACCGGGGGCTTTCCTCTGTGAAGCGGGCGATTGCCCGGGTGCCCCACCCAGCGCAGCTCGCTGGACTGCTGGTTGAGTCGCAACCACTGCGACGATTGCCTCAGACCGTTCAGCAGGGCCTGGTTCGCTCCGGCGCGGTAGATGCCGTCTCGTTGCTTGCCGAAGTCGATTCCGAGCAGCTCACTCATCTTCCGGTGGATGCGCGACACGGAGCTCTGATCCCGGCCGGTGAGATGGGCCACCTTGTGGGTGTTGAGGGTGATCTCCAGGAAGTCGAGGACTGGCAGACCATCTAGGAGAACGTCGGGCATGGCGAGGCCAGGCTCCCAAAGGGACCAAGGCAAATCTGCACGACCCTGCAGGGTTGGCCCAATCCCCACTTGTGGGTAGGTCAGGCTGCGGGGAAGCGCAGTTGAACCAGGGCACCTCCGTGCTCGCTGCAGCCCAGATCCATGCCTCCCTTGTGGTGATCCATGGTGGTGCGCACCACGAAGAGTCCCAGGCCGCTGCCCTCGGCCTTGGTGGTGTGCAGCGGTGCGGCGTCGCTCTCATCGCCGCGAAAGCCCGGTCCGTTGTCGGCCAGGGTCAGCAGCCAGTGCGCGCCGTCCCGATGCAGGCTGATGCCGATCCGGGGATCCTGAACATCGGCCTCCACCAGGGCCTCGCAGGCATTGCGCAGCAGGTTGACGATGGCGATCTGGATCTGGGCACCATCCCCCTCAATCCAGGCAGGGCCGGAGGCCTCCTCCTCAAGGCCGCTGCTGTCCAGGCCCAGGCGAGAGGCTGCCGTGGCGGAGCGGGCGTAGAGCACGGCGCTCCGGGCCACCTCTCGCAGGTCGATGCGTTGGTGCTCGGTCTGCACATTGCGCAGCAGCGTGCGCATCTTCTCGATGGTGGTTACCATCCGTTGCGCCTCCATGGCGAGGTTCTGCAGCTGATCCCGCGCGGGGGCAGGCAGCAGGTCGGTGCCCTCGCCCTGGTGAAGCAGCAACTGGCTGTTGAGCAGCACCGTGCTTAGGGGCTGGTTGATCTCATGGGCCACCGCGGCGGCCTGGAGGCTGCTGCTGAGCTTGGCCTTCAGCAGTGCCAGGGTCTCGGCCTCTTTCAGGCGGGAGATGGTCTGGACCCGTTGCTGCTCATCCCGCAGTGGTTTGGTGATGAGCACCCCCGCGATCGCTGCCACAGGAAGCGTGAGGAGCAGACTGAGCAGATAGGACTGGCTGATGTTGCCAAGGATTTGGTTGCGTTCTTTGACGACCTTCCCCGCGGAGATATCGATGCCAAGCACCGTCTCAAAGCTCCCGTCACTGCGGATCAGTGGGATGTAGCTCGACATCCAGGTGCCCCATTGATCCGTGACAAAGGTCCTGTCCACCTCAAACTTCCCTGTGGACCAGACGCGATGCAGGGCGTCTGTGCTTGGGCTGGTGGGCATCACCACGCCAATGGCTGTGAAGTCCTTGTCGTTGTAAGGGGTTCCGTCAACAACGAACAGATAGCGGGAGAAGGGATCTTTGATAAATCCCTCGGCCTTGCGCAAGGTGTAGATGTAGTGGATGCCGTCGATGTCCGGGAGTGCACCCGTGAGTGCGGCATGGGCTTGCTGATAGGCCGTACTGGTCATCTGGCTCGGATCCCGTAGACCCGCGATCGCATCGGCATCCAGCTGGCTGGCCACCAACTTGGCCGCATCCTTAAGACGCAGCGCGGTCTGTTGGCTGGCGAGGGTCTGACTGCTCCGTAGTAAGAACACGCCGGTCACCAACGTGGTCACACTGGCGGTGCTGACTAGGACCAGCGCCAGGGTGGTGGCAATGGGGGACAGGCGGGACTGCAGTGTGCGGAATGCATGCAGGGGGCCTCGGGGACGGCCAGGGTCAGGAGGTTTCACGGTGTGGCTTCCTGGTTCAGGTTGCCCAGCAGGGCCGCCTGGCGCACCAGTTGGCCGCCACTGAGTTCCAGTTTCCGGGCGATCGTCTTGCGGTGGGTTTCCACTGTGGTCAACGCCAGCCCCATGGTGGCGGCGATCTCCTTGTTGGTGAGGCCTTGGCCGATCAGCCTGTAGAGCTCCTTCTCGCGGGTGGTCAGACTTGGCAAGGGCTGGTCCAGCAGCTTCTGGAGCACGGCCTGCAGCTCGCCGAAAGCTGAGGTCTTGTCCACCACGCCGTAGATCAGCGGTTGGAGTCGGGTGGGGCAGATGAAGCTGGCGGCCTGTCCCGAGAGCACCACCACCTTGGCGGCCGGATTGGATGCGGCCAGGGCTTCGGCCACCACCACCCCATCGCCATCGGGCAGCGAGAGATCGAGGATCAGCACATCGGGGGGATCGCTCCGGCAGTGCGCGAGGGCCTCGGCCTGGCTGGTGGCCGTGGCGGTGATCGTGAGGCCAGGTATGGCCTGCAGCATTGCGCGGAGCAGCTGCAGAAACATCAGCTGGTCTTCAACGATCAGGCAACGCCGAGGCACCGGGTTCTGTCCACTGGCAGAACTTTGCCTGGGGATCAGGGCCCTTGGCTGCAGAAGCGGTGCCAGCTCTACAGGTTGTAAGCCCTTGACGAGACTTGAACTCGTGACCTCTCCCTTACCAAGGGAGTGCTCTACCGCTGAGCTACAAGGGCGTGTGGAAGGTGGGCCGGGTTGGATTTGAACCAACGTAGGCAGAGCCAGCGGATTTACAGTCCGCCCCCATTAACCACTCGGGCACCGACCCGAACCACACCCGAAGAACTTACCAGCCGGGGGTTCCGCCCCTGGCGCCGCTG
>NZ_JAGQBE010000063.1 GCF_024345475.1 Cyanobium sp. T1B-Tous | reverse complement strand
TCGGTCAGCGTGATAACTGGTTCTGGGAAAGGCTTTCCGTTAATTAACTCTGCAAACGCCAACAGGCTTTCGGCATCCGGAGCCCCAGCCGAGAGTATCTCTTCGATCCTTGTTAAGACCGCAGTCCGATCGAGCTTCTTGCGCGTTGGCGTCTTGGTGGCCACGGCTCAGTAGGGCTGATTGCCTTTGATAACCCACCGAACGCCTCCACGGGGGGATTTGTCATCACCTGTTCGCCGGGGAATTAGAAGCCAATGCGCATGAAATACCGAATGCCCCGGCGCCTCGCCTGATCTCAGCCCCCCCTTGCGTAGAGCAAGCCTTCCCGTCGGCCTTACGACGACCCGGGATCGCCAGGCTGTGCCCCTCGCTCACCGGGTAGATGTCGCTGCTGTGCCGCCCCATCGGCCTGGGGCGTTTATCCTTTTGTTTATACGTCTGATTCTCATGGCCGCCACCCCTTCCCGGCAGGCCCTGCGCCGCTGGGGCAACAGCCTCGGTATCCGCTTGCCCGCATCCATCGCCCGGGAGGCTCAGCTGCAGGAGGATCAGGCCGTGGAACTCTCCGTTGTGGAGGGAGGCGTGATGATCAGGCCCGTGCAGCGACTCCTGTCTCTGGCAGAGCGGCTAGCAGCGTACGAGCCCATGGCTGGCGAACCCACCGAAGCAATGGCCTTCCATCCGCTCGGTGCTGAGGTCACCGAGTGAGTCCCCGCCAAGTGGTTCAGGGCTGGGTGCCCGATCGCGGCGACGTGATCTGGATCGACCACAACCCCCAGGCTGGTCGGGAGATGAAGGATCACCATTCCTTTGCCGTCTTGTCCACAGCTTCCTTCCACACCAAGGTGGGCTTAGTGGTGGGCTGCGCCATGACTTCAGCGCCCTACAACCGTGGTTCCACCCTTGCTGTGGACCTGGGCCCCATCCCCGATCGGCCCGACTCCCACAGCTATGTGCTGTGCCAGCAACTCAAATCCTTCGACTGGCGCGCCAGGGGCGCTCGTCCCCATCCGATTGGGCGACTGCAGGACTCCCAGCTGGAGGAGGTGTTGGCGGTTGTTGGGCAAATCCTTGGGTTTGTCGTCTGAGCCATAGGACGCCAGTTGACGCGCCCTCAATCAGGACCTGCTCGATCGGCCCAATCGCTCAAGCTGAACCCCCATCCCTAGCCTCCACTGATCCCTGCCGGCCAGAACCCGCGAGCCCCGTGAGCACCACTCCGATCACATCCTTCGCTGAGTTCGCGCAACGGGCTGATTATTCGCTGCTGGAGTCGCTGCAGCCGGATCCCCAGGCCACCCTGGATGGCCACGATCACCGCCCCCGCCAGGTGTTCTCGGGCCATTACGTGCCGGTCACACCCACGCCCCTGCCAGTGCCCGCCTATCTGGCGCACAGCCACAGCCTGTTCCAGGAGCTGGGCCTTAGCGATTCCCTGGCCCACGACGAGGCCTTCCTGCGGCTGTTTTCCGGCGACATCAGCGTGGCGCGGCAGCCCATGCGCCCCTACGGCTGGGCCACCGGCTATGCCCTCTCGATCTACGGCGCTGAATACATCCAGCAGTGTCCTTTTGGCACCGGCAATGGCTACGGCGATGGCCGGGCCATTTCCGTTTTTGAAGGCGTGTTCAACGGCCAGCGCTGGGAGCTGCAGCTCAAGGGCGGCGGACCTACGCCCTACTGCCGCGGCGCCGATGGTCGGGCCGTGCTGCGCTCCAGCGTGCGCGAATTTCTGGCCCAGGAGTTCATGCACGCCCTGGGCGTTCCCACCTCCCGCTCCTTGACCCTCTATGGGTCTGGCGCTGAAACCGTGCGCCGGCCTTGGTATGCGCCGGGGTCCACCTCCTTTGATCCCGACGTGCTGGTCGACAACCCAGCGGCGATCACAACCCGGGTGGCGCCTTCGTTTTTGCGGGTGGGCCAGCTGGAGCTGTTTGCCCGCCGCGTGCGCCGCCAGGCCCATCCGGAGGCGCTGAACGAGCTGCGCCTGATCGTGGCCCACCTGATTGAGCGCAACTACCGGCCCGAGATCGATCCGAGCCTGCCCTTCAGCGACCAGGTGCTGGAGCTGGCCGGCCTGTTTCGCACGCGGCTGATTGCCCTGGTGGCCCACTGGATGCGGGTGGGGTTTTGCCAGGGCAATTTCAACAGCGACAACTGTGCCGCCGGCGGCTACACCCTCGACTACGGCCCGTTCGGTTTCTGCGAACGGTTCGATCCCGGCTTCCAGCCCTGGACCGGTGGCGGCGAGCACTTCAGCTTCTTCAACCAACCCGTGGCCGCTGGAGCCAACTACCAGATGTTCTGGTCGGCCCTGCGGCCCCTGCTTGCTGACAACAGCGATGCCCTGGCCCAGCTGGATTCCATCCGTGACGGCTTTGCCGGCGCGATGAACCAGGAGCTCGAGGCGATGTGGGCCCGCAAGCTGGGCCTGGCTGCCCCTGATGCCGCCTTGGTGAATGAGCTGCTGGAGCTGATGCTGCGCTCCCAGGCGGATTACACGATCTTCTTCCGAAGGTTGTCGGAGATTCCTGCCACCACCCCCGAGCACCTCTCAGCCCTGAAGCAGAGCTTCTATGAGCCGAGTTCGGAAGCCCTCGACGCGGCATGGAGCGGCTGGCTGGAGCGTTGGCGTGCCCAGATTGGCGACCTGCTCGAGACCTCCGCAGCCATGAAACGCTGCAACCCCGCCATCACCTGGCGCGAGTGGCTGATTGCACCGGCCTATCAACAGGCGGAGCAGGGAGACACCAGCCTGATTCAGGAGCTGCAAGCGGTGTTCAGCAATCCCTACGAAGCGCCCTCAGCAGAGCTGGCGGCGACCTACGACCGCCTCAAGCCCAGGGAGTTCTTCAACGCTGGTGGGGTGTCGCACTACAGCTGTTCGTCTTGAACACACTTGCCGCCAGCGGCGTTGATCACCACCTCATCGCCGAGCTTCACGGCTGAGAGTAGGAGCTTCAAATCTGGTTCGGCCACGTTCACGCAGCCGCCGGTCACCTTCTGGCCGATGCGTTTGTCGTTGTTGCTGCCGTGAATGGCGAAGCTGTACCAGCGAAACTTGCCGTCGTAGGTGTTGAAAGCGAAGGGCTGCTTGACGCTGTCCACAGGCTCCAGGCTTACGTAGCCGCTGCCGTATTCGCCGATTTCGCCATCGCCGTCGAAGTCGATGGCGTTCATGTTGCCAAAAAGCGTTTTGCGCAGCTCGGCCTCGCTCTTGCCCGACTTGGCGATCAGGGCGGGATCCATCACGAAGGTGTTGCCGCTGAGGATGGCATTCACCCGGAAGCGGCCCAGGGGTGTGTAGCCCTCCTCGAAGCGGTTGCCGGCGCAGGTGATGCCGTTACGGCCGAAACCCACCTTAAAAATGGTGCGGTCCTCGCCCCGTGGCAGCACCCCGAAGCTCCTGGAGGGATCCTTTGGGTCGAGCTCGATCCGGATGGGTCCGGTAACGGCGGCCGGTCCTGGTTTGGGTTGCTTGTTGGCGCCGCAGCCGAACAGCCCCGTAGCCAGGGCGAGCAGAGCGAGTGTGGAGAAAGGGCGCATCACGGCTCCTGCAGCTACCTCAGCCCACAAAGCGCTTGTAAAGCCAGCGCACAAAGCCGCCGAGCACAGGCACCGGTCCGAAGGTGGGGCCCACGAAGTCGAAGTAGTCGCGGTGGTCGCAGATCTTGCCCTCGCTGTTGAAAAGCAGCCGGGAGGTGCCTGGATACACAAACTCAATGCCCTTGATCTTCAGACCCATCTCCCACTCCACGAAGGCCGAATTGGCTTCGATCGCAATCGCGCCGGGGGTGAGGTAGGTGTCGTCACAGCGTTTCAACAGGCCCTCCTGGGCTTTGATGTAGGCCGAAATGCCTTCTCTCTCCTGGGTGGGATCGCTGAAGTGCACATCCTCGGCGTAAAGCTGCCGCCATTGCGCCTCGCTCGGGCCGGGGGCGCCGTAGGGCTTGTTGAACAAGGCGCGCAGCTGGGCAGCGTCCACCGCGGGTAGATCAAGGGCTCAACCCAGGATGCCGCAGGCCTGGTGGTGCGCAAAGGTCCAGGGCGACATCCGTGCTGGGCGCCTTTGCGCTCAAGTTTTGGAAAGTTTGATTTGATCAGTTTTCGTGGTCAAATCATTCGGATTTTGCCTATTTGATCATCGAGCAAAGGGCTTGGGGTCTCCAGGGTCGACTAGGATGGATGAGCTCGCAATAATTCAACTAATTTGACGACCGTTAGCGTCATTACTCCGACCAGGCTTTTGCCTGATCGATTGCCTATGCTGAGCAAGCTTAATCGTAGCCTGAACGAAAATAATTGCAGTATTGAACATGTGATTGTCGTTGATGGCAACGACCTCGAAGCCCTGCCTGCCGAGCTTGCCGCCAACGCCACAGTGATTGCTTCTGCCCGGCCGATTGGTCAGGCGGCAGCGCGCAATCTTGGCCTGCTTGTTGCTCGGGGGGAGTGGATCACCAGTGCCGACGACGACGACTGGCTTTACCCCCATTCGATCGACAAGCGCCTGGCCGCAATCAATGGCCAGGCAGGGGCCCAGTGGGCAGCCGGTTATTGCACTGACGATCTCAAAAATGATCCTGCCATTGTGGCCGCTGGGCCATGCCTAGCGGGTGATGTTTGGCGAGCCTGGCCATCCCCCCATGACAGCATTCCCCTGGGGCCAACAACCCTGCTTGTCCAGGCTGCCCTACTCAAGCGTGTCGGTGGCTGGATGGGCCTGCCACAAGGTGAAGATGTAGGCATGATGATCGCGGTTACAAGTAGTGCTGCAGGCGTACTAATTTCTGATTATGTCTATCACATACGCCTCCATGTTGGTCAGATGACAAAATCGGCGTGGTTTGATGATTTGGAGCTTTTATCGCGTAGATCTGCTTGGGAGCGCGGTCAAACCATCCTTTCGCAGCAACTTGCAAGTTCCTCAGTGCCGCTGATTCGCCAGCGCATTGCCACGCTTTGACTATCTCAAACCTGTGAGCAACCCTTCCCTGCCGCCGATCGCTGGCCGCGAAGCTGAAATCCTCGCCCTGGTGCAGCAGCAGCAGCAGCCGGTATTTCTGCCCACCACCAATCTGGAGTTGGAGCAGCTTCGTTCAGGCTTCGCCTGTGCCCTGCACATGCACCAGCCCACGATTCCAGCCGGTGCCAATGGAGAGCTGATTTCCCACCTCCAATACATGGTTGAGCATCCCGGCGAGGGTGACAACCACAACGCTGAAGCCTTCGCCCATTGCTATCGGCGTTTGGCCGACATCCTCCCCCAGTTGATTGCGGAGGGCGCCAATCCGCGGATCATGCTGGATTACTCAGGCAATTTGCTGTGGGGATTCCAGCAGATGGGTCGCCACGACATCCTCGAGGCGCTGCAGCGGCTGGCCTGTGATCCTGCCCTTCAACCCCATGTGGAGTGGCTCGGCACCTTTTGGAGCCATGCCGTGGCCCCCTCCACGCCAATCCCCGATCTCAAGCTGCAGATCCTGGCCTGGCAGCATCACTTTGCGGCGATGTTTGGTGATGCTGCCTTGCAGCGGGTGAAGGGGTTCTCGCCACCGGAGATGCATCTGCCCAACCACCCAGACACGCTTTACGAATTCATCAAGGCCCTGCGGGAGTGCGGCTACCGCTGGCTGCTTGTGCAGGAGCACAGCGTTGAGAATCCCGATGGTTCCGCCCTCAGCCAGGAGCAGAAACTGGTGCCCAACCAATTGGTGGCACGCAGCTCCAGTGGTGAGGTGGCGTCAATCACGGCGCTGATCAAAACGCAGGGCTCCGACACCAAGCTGGTGGGTCAGATGCAGCCCTATTACGAAGCCCTGGGGCGTGGCCCCATACTGCTTGGCGGCGTGTCTGTGCCGGCCCTCGTCTCCCAGATCGCCGATGGCGAGAACGGTGGCGTGATGATGAACGAATTCCCCCAGGCCTTCATCCAGGCCCATCAGCGCATCGCCGCCGAGGGCGGTGGTGCTGGCACGGTGGCGATCAACGGAACTGAATACCTGGAGATGCTCGAGGCCGTTGGGGTGTCAGCCTGCGATTTCCCGCCGATTCAGGCGGTGCAGCAACACAAGCTCTGGCAGCAGCTGGGCGAGACACCCAACTCTGCAAATGTTGAGGCGGCCATCGCCGAGCTCCAGGCCCATGATCCCTCCTTCTCGATGGCCGGTGCCTCCTGGACCAACAACCTGAGCTGGGTGGAGGGCTACGCCAACGTGCTGGAGCCGATGACCAGCCTCAGCGCCGCCTTTCACCAGCACTTCGATCCCCTGGTGGCGGCCGATCCCTCAGTTACCCAGACCCAGCCCTACCAGCAGGCGCTGCTGCACCTGCTTCTGCTGGAAACGAGCTGCTTTCGCTACTGGGGCCAGGGGGTCTGGACCGACTACGCCAGCGAGATTCATCGGCGCGGCGTCGTCAGCTTGGGCGGTTGAGCCTCATTACCAAGGCAGCACCTCGCCGTTGGCGTGCCAGAAGCCTCCGCTGGTTTCCAGGCTGAGAGCATCAATGCGGGCCAGCAGGCCCCGCACCGCCTCCTCGGGGCTGATGCCCTGGGGGTTGAAGTTGACCATGCGGGTGCGCACCAGCCCCGGGTGTAGCAGTGCCACGGCGATGCCGCGGGGGCGCAGGTCGATCGCCAGGGATCGCCCCGCCATGTTCAGCGCCACCTTTGACATCCGGTAGCCGTAGGAGGAGCCGGAACTGTTGTCATCAATCGAGCCCATGCGGCTGGTCATCAGCGCCAGCTTGGAACCGGGCTGCAGATTCGGCAGCAGGGCGGCCACGAGTCGCAGGGGCGCCAGGGCATTCACCTCAAACTGACGCCTGAGGCTGTCGCTGTCGAGATTCTCCAGGCGGTTGCCTTCGAGGATGCCGGCATTGAGGATCACCCCGTCAAGCGGCTGGCCAGCTAGCCGTTGCACCAGAGCATCAAGATCCTCTTCAGCGGTGAGCTCGATCCCCGCCTCGAGGCGCACCCCCAGCGCCTCCAGTTCCGGCGACGGTGTGCGGCAGACGGCGATCACCTGATCGCCGCGGGCCTGTAGTTGTCTGCAGTACTCGAGGCCGATGCCGCGGTTGCTGCCGGTAACTAGGAAGGATGGCATTGCTGGCCTGCGCAGTTGCTCAAGACTGGCTGATTCAAGCCAGCATCAGCGCCGACCGTTGACGATCACCGAGTTGCCGCTCCCCCCAGCAGTACCTGGCAGGGCCGGCACCACGGAGGTCTGGCCATCCCACTTGTCGAGGAAGAGCTTGTAGAGCACCTGGTCATCGAGGCTTGAGTTGAGCGTTTCGTAGCGCTTGGCTTCCTGCTCGGCGATCAAGACCTCGGTTTGGGCGCGCAACAGCTGCTGTTCAGCAATCTGCTTCTGTTCAATCGCGGCGCGGTATTCCTCGGCGATTTGCAGACCAGTGAGATCGAGTCCCTGCACGCTCACGTAGTCAAACTTACGCAGCTCCTCCGCCACCTTCTCCTGCACCAGTTCCGAAATGGAGTTCCATTCGGTGGCGATAGTCACCAGCTCGTATTGCGAAAAGACTGATTTGAGTGCCTTCAGTAGCGATGGCTGGATCACGCGGGGATAGATCTGCTGGTCGTCGGTAGCGATCGTCTCGTAAATCCGCCCCGCTTCTGCGGGCTTCATGGCGTATTTCACTGTGGCAGTGGCCTGGATCACCTGGAGATCCTTAGTGAGAGTCGAAAACTGCTCTGGTCGCACCTGGGTGCGTACGTCAAATAGCGAAGTGTTCTGCACCAGGGGAGCCTTGATGTTGGCGCCTGGGCTGCGGGGGGTACCGGTGACCTTGCCCAGGGTTGTGACTACAGCCACGTTGCCGGCCGGCACGATGAACACGGTTTGGCTGAGCAGAATCGCGATGCCCACCAATACGGCCGCAATCAGGCTGAGGGTTGCTCCAGGACCATCGGGACTGCCAGCTGAGCGAAGGGGCGACTGCATGAAGGGGCCATTACCAATTGCGAACCCTAGGCAGGTCCTCCGATGAAACAACGGCTCACAAATGGAGATGTCATCGCCCGCAGCAGGCTGCTGTAGCTGACCTGGAAGCGCTGCTCATCGCCCAGTGTCAACGCCTCTGCCGCTCCGCTCACCACCAAGTGGTCGCTGGAGGCGCCCTCGATGCTGATCCCAGGGGCACTAAGACCGGCTGGATCGGCATCCTGTTCGCCCAGGGCAAGTAGCGCTCGCATGGCCATGGGCTGGTCTGGTCGCTCTTGGGGAGCGACTGGCCCTTTGGCAAAACTGGTGCAGTGACGCTTTCCCCAGGCACGGCTTGGCTTGTGCTTGGACTCGATCACCTCTGCCACCAGGGTGATGGCATCGGTGTACAGCCCTGGTATGGCTGTGCGGGTAAGGGGCTCTCGCCCCAGCAGTAGGGCCTCGCCGAGGCGCAGGTGGTTGATGCGGCCCGGATCGCCGCCACCAGTCAGCCAGGGAAGATTGGCCGAATTACCTCCCGAGCACCACTCGAGCCTGATGCCAAAACGCCTTTCCAGCGCTTCGATCAGACGCGATAGTTCGCCCATATTCGCTTCATCTGGGGCAACGCCGTTTTGACAGCCCAGATTGGTGCCGATGCCCACTAGCAGCAGGTTTGGCAGGGCCAGGGTTAGTAACACCATCGCCTCAAGGTCTGCCGCGAGAATTCCCTCGCGCAGATCCCCTAACTCCACCATGAGCAGCACTCCGTGGCGCACCCCCTGGCAATGCGCTGCAGCTGCCAAGGCCTTGAGCACCACCGCCTCGCTGTTGCAGCTAATCGCCGCATGGGCCACCACCCGATCCACCTGGCTGAGCATCGGCGAGCGAATCAGCAGTAGGGGCACTCCAAGCTCGCAGTGGCTAAGCGATTCGATTGATTCGATTCGCGATTCACCGATGGAATGCACCCCTGCCGCCACCCAGGTGCGCACAATTTCCGGCAGGCCCAGGGTTGCCTTGCTCACCCCGGTCACCTTGATTCCTTGGCGGGCAAGCCGATTCACCATGGTGGTGGCGTTGTGCTGCAGGTGCTCGAGATGAATCTCCAGCCGCGGTGCGCTCAAAGCTGGCCGTCAGTTGATATACACAACTCGGGGAAAGCCCGCAGCACCATTGCCACCAGAGCAGAGGCAGGTCGGCTCACCGCATCAGTAACAGGAATGGCGAGCTCGGCCGCATAAAGGGCAATGGCCGCACTTACCTCGGCGTCATTCATGCCCTCGTGGTTCAGGGTTAGGCCGATTACCCGCGTTGGCGCGAAGGATTCGATCAGGCGAATTTCGCTTGCAGGCTTGGGCATCGGCATAAACGGAAAGTCGCTCAGCTGCCGGCGTGCCGGCGCGTGCTGCAGCACCACCGCCTGGGGCTGGCTGCCCCGCAGGATGAAGCTGGAAGAGAGGTAGGCGGGATGGCTGAGGGCACCTTGGCCTTCAATCACGATCACCGCAGGTTTTTCCGTGCAGTAGGCCTCCACCACTGCGGCTTCCACCTCCCCTGAGCAAAACTGCGATGGAATGGCATCAAGAGGAATGCCATAGCGCCCCCCTTGAATCAAGCCGGTTTGCCCCGTGCTCACCAAAACAGCGCGGATACCGCTGGCGTTTAGGGCTTGAACCAGAAGCGTGGCCGTGGTGCGCTTACCGATGGCGCCATCGGTGCCGAGCACGGCGATTCGAATGCAGCGTGCCTTGGCGATCGAGCCATTGAACAGGCGCAGATCCTTAAGAGCGGCTGGACGACGTACATCACGGATTGACACTTGATGACGTTTGGCCGCTAGGGCAAATTCGCTGTCGTCATTAAGGAATTCGCGCATGCCGCTGACCAGGTTCAGGCCAGCTGCCATGGCCAGCAGCAGAGCCCGGCGATCGTCTTTGCCATAGAGGCCATCTGCAGGCGCCATGCCATAGATGAAGGTGCTGGCGCGGGGGCCTGGCAAGGCAAGGGCCTCATCTAGATCAGCCACGATGGGTATGCCGTTGCTGATGCCGTCTAGTAGCAGGCCTGCATCAATTCCAGCTGATTGGCTATCAATAATGGCCCTGATTTCAAAGGCCTCACAGAAGCGCACTAGGCCGTGGGCGGTTTTGCCATCGAGCCCAGCGAAGTTTCCCTCGCAGTAGACGACTGCAGCCGATTTAACCGCACTGTGATGCGGTGCAATCGAAATGGTCAGGTCGTTGACCTGTTTTTGAAATGCCAAATAAGCCAGGACCCATCATTTACCCAGGCTTGAAACAAGTCTGAGGTGGTGATTTCAGGGCTCAGAATTGGCCGCTGGAGGGCGTGGATAAGTTCACCCTAGGACGCTTTCTGCTTCTAGGGGGTCAGCCAGTATTTCGGCGATCTGGTTTTGGCCATTGCCTTGCGCCAGACATAGGGCCCGTTCGGCGCGAAGCAGGGCATCGAGGGGCTGGCGATCGGCGGGGGCCAGCAGGGTCAGGCCGCCACTGGCCGTTAGCTGGTGGCCGCTGGCCGAAAAGGCTCCCCGCAGCTCGTTGATGCCAGCGCGGATGGCATCAGCCCGTTCCATGGCTGTGTCAGTGTCAACGTTCACCATCAGCAGGGCGAATTCATGGTCGCCGATTTGACCTACAAGGTCCTGCTCGCATTGCTGGGAGCGCAGCAGGGCGGCAACGTCCATAATCGCCCGATCCGAGGCCTGCAGACCCCAGCGGTTTTTGATCTGGTCGAAGTGGTCGAGCTGCAGGGCCAGCACGGCCAGGTTTTCGCCTGCCTGGCGTGCCCGCAGTAGCTCAGGCTCAGCTTGCTCCAGGAAGCTTGCTCGGTTTGCTAGGGCGCTGACCGGATTCACCGTGGTGAGTCGACGCAGTTCAAGTTCACGCAGCACCAGCTGGGCCAGATCCTCGAGCAGTCGCACCTGGCTGGAGCTGAAGTGGCGCGGCAACCGGTCGATCACGCACAGGGTGCCCAGGTTGTGACCGTCACGACTCTGCAGCGGTGTGCCTGCGTAGAAGCGCACCTTTGGGTCCTGAGTCACCAGGGGATTGGTGCAGAAACGTGGGTCTTGGTGGGCATCGGGCACCACCAGGGTTTCATCACCGGCAATGGCGTGGGCGCAAAAGGCCATCTTCCGCGGCGTTTCGGTGCTGTCTATGCCGTGGTGGGCAAGGAACCACTGGCGGTCGCCATCCACAAGCGAGATGAGCGCGATCGGGGTTTCCAGCACAGTCGAGGCGAGCCGCACCAGCCGCTCGAAATGCTCATCGCCTGGATGGTTAAGTACCCCCAAGCGCTCTAAATCCCTTTGGCGTTGGGATTCGTCCGCCGGAATCGGGTAATCGGGATACGGCATGGATCGATCCGATAATTCCAATCCTAGGAAGTCTTCGGCGCGCCAACCGGGCTTCGCTAGGGCCATGATTTAGTTGTTGCCAACAGCACTTCCCATGGCCCTGCACCTAGAAAGCTGTCTCCCCTGCCGCGATGGGGCGCCGCTCCTGGATGCGGCTGAACTAGCCGAATTGTTGACCCAGTTGCCCGGTTGGCTGGTTGTGGATGGACACCACTTGCAAAAGGCCTGGAGCTTCGCTGATTTTCAGCAGGCGCTCGATTGGCTCAACCGGGCTGGGGCGATCTGCGAAGCAGAGGGTCACCATGCCGAATTCAGCCTTGGCTGGGGTCACGCAAGCGCTGAGGTGTACACCCACAAGGTGGATGGCCTAACCAGAGCTGATGCGGTTTTGGCCGCCAAACTTGATGGGGCTTAGCAGGCGCTAACGGCGTAACGAGTCTGCAGCCGGCAGGTTTCGCTGGGACCAATCTCAAGTTTGCCATCGCCACTGATCAGAGCCTGGCGAGGTCCAGTCCAGGGCTCTAGGCAGACCATTGGACGGGGCGGTTCGGTCCAGAGCACCACCATGTTGAACGGGGCGCTGAGCTGCAGATCAAGGGCCAGGCCGGCTTCCGGATCCAGCAAACGCACGTCACCACTGGGACGGACCAACAGGTCAATTCCGTCGTCCAATCGCGCCATTTGTTCTGCCGTGTCGGCGTCGGCCATCGATAGATGGTTTAGGCAGCGCTCCGGTAGCCCCTCAAAGCGGGGAGATTTGAGGTTGCTGAGGTTGAAGTAGGGGTGGAGGCCGAAGCTGAATGGCATCGGCTCCTGGCTGCGGTTCTGCACCGAGGTGTCGATCTCGAGGGCCCCTGGCACCAGGCGCAGCTCAAGCCTCAGCAGAAAGCTGAAGGGATAGCTCGTCAAGGTTTTCTCGCTGTCGTTGAGCTCAAGGGCGATGCCTTGGCCATCCTCGAGAGCGCTCAACTGCCATGGCAGCTGCCGGGCGAAGCCGTGCTGACCTAGGGGAAAGTTCCCCTGGGGCAGGGGCAAGGTGTTGTCCGGCAGGCCGCCGCAGATCGGGAAGAGGATGGGAATACCGCCCCGCACTGATTGGGCGGGGTCGAGGAAGCGTTCAAGATCGAGGTAGATCAGCTCCTTGCCGTTGCAGCGCCAGCCGGTCACCAGACCGCCCCGTTCAGGCACCACCCGCAGCAGATCCCCGGAGTCGCTGGCGAACTCCCAATGTGGATATGGGGTCTCTCGGTGTACCAGGGCCACGGAGCTCGCGC
>NZ_JAGQBE010000062.1 GCF_024345475.1 Cyanobium sp. T1B-Tous | reverse complement strand
AGGCCAGGCTGAGGGCGATCAGCGTGTCCCAGGTGCTGAAAGCCAGGGCCCTGCGCTGTGTCCCCTGGCCGCCGTCCCAGCGGCGGGATTGCACCAGCGAGGAGTGCAGGTAAAGGTTGTGGGGCATCACCGTGGCGCCGAGAATGCCGGCGGCCAGAAACAGCTGCTGCCCGTCCCTGAGGCTCGCTGACTGGGGAAGAAAGCACTGGCCCACCTGGCCCCAGTCGGGCTGGAGCAGCAGCATCTCCACCGCGAAGCAACCGCCCACCAGAGCCACCAGGGCGATCACCAGGGCCTCCAGCCTGCGGATCCCGAAGCGCTGCAGCGCCAGCAGCAGAAGGGTGTCGGCGGCCGTGAGCCCCACCCCCCAGAGCAAGGGGAGGCCAAAGAGCAGCTGCAGGGCGATGGCGCTGCCCACCAGCTCGGCCAGGTCGCAGGCAATGATGCCCACCTCGGCCAGCAGCCAAAGGGGAATGCGGCAGAACCGCGGCAGCAGCTGGCTGCAGGCCTGGGCCAGATCGAGTCGCGTGGCGATGCCTAGCCGGCAGCAGAGCGATTGGAGCAGCATCGCCATCAGGCTGGAGAGACCGATCACCCACAGCAGGCGGTAGCCAAACTGGGAGCCGGCCGCCAGGTCGGTGGCCCAGTTGCCCGGATCCATGTAGCCCACGGCCACCAGGTACCCGGGACCGAGAACCCGCAGGAAGGTGCGCAGGGTGCCGAGTCCGGCGGGCACCTCCACGGCCTGCGCGTCGTTGCGAGCGGCGGTGCCGAGCGGTGCATCAGGCATGAAGCGACGCCAGCGAAGTTGGAGGGTAAGGCGAGGGTGGCTGCGATCCTGCTTGGGCATGGCTGGCATGAGCCCACCCTGGGGAAGGGATCACCGCCAGCTCAGAAGTCGCGAGGACCTGTGTAGCCACTGAGATCAGCGAGGGTATTCAGTGGCTTGACGCCCGAATCCACGACGCCCTTGATCTGCCAGCTGGGATAGCCCTGAACCCCCTGCTGCTTGCACAGCTGCGCCTGGCTGTTGGCGCCGTCCTCCGCGCATTCGATCACTAGGAGCTTGGCGGCTGCCTCCTTGCCGAAGGCCTCCTTCTGGTCATGGCAGTGGGGGCACCAGTACGCCGTGAACACCCGGGCGCCGACGATGCTCAGATGCTCCGCCAGGGCAATCTTGGCCGGCGAACTGGCGCTGATGACAGCTGGAGCCGCCCGTCCACTTTGAGCGAAAGGCTGGTCCGCCGATGCTGCCCAGCCCAGCCCCAGCAGACCAACAAGAAGGACTGTCATCACTCCGCGAAAGATCAGTTGGCTGCGGTCGATCCAGGGACCTCCAACAAGGCTCAAAAGGAACAGCGCGAGGCTTAGGGCGGCTGACACCACACAGAAGGTGCAGAAGGCCCTGATCTCGAACACCAGCAGCCCCATCAGCACCATGCTGAAGACGGCCATGCCGCTGCTGGTGAAGAACAGAGCCCACCGATTGCCCTCCGATCCAGGGGCCCGCAGACCTCCTCGCAGCAGCGGCATCAGGGCCAGCAGGAGCACCGTGGCGTAAGCAAGGAATCCAAAGAGAGAAAGCGGCTGGCCAAGCAGCGTGCCCCAGGCGCTGCCGAGCACCTTGTCGCAGCCATCGCTGCCGCCAGGACAGGACAGGCTGCCGATCCAACCCCAGCGCTTGGCGGTGATCGAGCCGGTGTCGATCAGGCCGATCGTGGCGAGCACGGCCATGGTGAGGCGCACCCAGGACCGGCCTGACTCCTTGCCGGCCCGACGGCTGGAGAGCGGTTTGGTTCGCGTCGCGCTGCTCACAGGCTGAGAGAAGGTTGGAGATACCGCCATTGAAAAGCCTGAAGTAGCTTCAGGGTCAAGGATCTAGCGTTGTGGCATGGAGTTTTGCCCGCTCGACTTGCCAACCCAAAGGGATGAATCCATGCAGATCGGCGAGTTGGCACGGTCCACCGGGGTGAAGATCGAAACCATCCGCTATTACGAACGCGAGCACTTACTGCCGGTGCCGCAGCGCACCGATGGCAACTACCGCCTCTATTCGCCGCGGCATGTGGAGCAGTTGCGCTTCATCCGCTACTGCCGAAGCCTGGATATGAGCCTGGAGGAGGTGCGCATCCTGATTGAGGCGCGGGACGCACCAGCCGGGAGCTGCCGGACAGTGAACGCCTTGCTGGACGAGAAGATGGCCGAGGTCGATGCGCGGGTAGATGAGCTGCGCCAGCTTCAGCATCAGTTGCGGAACCTCAGAGGGCTTTGTCCGCAACCTGATGAGGTGAAGACCTGCGCCATCCTCATGGAATTAAACCGATCGGCTCGCATCGTCAAAGCTCAGATCTGATCGTTTCTGACCTCACTCAGCCCTTGATCTTGCCAAGCGTGGGGGTGCGGAGCAGGCGAAGTCCATTGGCGATCACGATCAGGCTGGTGCCCATGTCCGCAAACACCGCCATCCACATCGTGGCATTTCCGGCCACGGTGAGCACCAGGAAAAGGCCCTTGATTCCCAGCGCCAGCGCAATGTTCTGGCGCAGGATTCGGAAGGTGCGTCGAGAGAGGACGATCGTTTCCGGTACCCGCATCAGATCGTCGTTCATGATCACTACATCAGCGGCTTCGATGGCGATGTGGGTGCCTGCGGCTCCCATCGCAAAGCCGATGTCCGCCTGGGCCAGGGCTGGCGCATCGTTGATGCCATCGCCAGCCATGGCCGCGAATCCATAGCGGGCTTGCAGATCGGCTACTGCTTCCAGCTTGTCCTGGGGCAGCAGGTTGCTCTTCACCTCATCGATGCCGGCCATGGCCGCAATCGCACCGGCGGTGGCTGCGTTGTCACCGGTGAGCATCACCGGGGTGACGCCCAGGGCCCGCAGGGCCTCCATGGCCGCTGCCGAGCTGGGCCGAACGGTGTCGGCGACTGCGATCAGGGCAAGCACGCCGCTTTGATCCGCCAGCAGGCTGAGCGAGCGCCCCTGGCGCTCGTGGACCTGCATCGATGCTTCTAGTGCGCTGGAGCAGAGCCCCAGCTCCTCGATCCAGCGGTGGTTGGCCAGCATCAACGGCCGCCCCGCGATCACTCCACGCACCCCGCGCCCCGGTAGCGCTTCGAAGCCCTCCACAGCCAGCCTCTCGCCATCAAGGCCTGCAGCTATCGCCCGCGACACCGGGTGGTCGGAGCGCTCCGCCAGGCTGCTGGCCAGCTGTTTGAGGATGCCAACGTCTGACGCTTCTTGCTGAGAGGAAAAAGCCACCAACTTGGGCTGCCCCAGGGTGATCGTGCCGGTCTTGTCGAGGGCCAACACCTTGATCTTGCGAGCCTCCTCGATGTAAAGGCCACCTTTGATGATGATGCCGCGACGGGCGGCAGTGGCCAGGCCGCTCACCACCGTGACTGGGGTGGCGATCACCAGCGCGCAGGGGCAGGCGATCACCAGCAGCACAAGGGCCTTGTAGATCGCCTGGAGTGGGGTGAACCCCAGCAAGGGTGGCGCCAGCAAGGCAACGGCCAGGGCCACCACGAACACCGCCGGGGTGTAGCGGGCCGCAAAGCGATCGACGAAGCGCTGGATCGGGGCGCGGGAGGCCTGGGCTTCCTCCACGGCCTGAATGATGCGCGCCAGGGTACTGAGCGAGGCGGGCGCCGTCACCTGGATCTCGAGGGCTCCGCCCTGGTTGATCGTGCCCGCAAACACCGCATCGCCTGGGCCTTTGTCGACCGGCAAGCTTTCGCCGGTGATCGGGGCTTGATCGATCGCACTCACGCCGGAAAGCACAGTGCCATCAAGCGGCAGTCGCTCACCAGGACGGACCCTCACCACATCTCCGATGGCAGCGGCACGGGCGGCCAAGCGTTGCCAGCGACCGTCGCTTTGGCGGATCTCCGCCTCCTCGGGGGCCAGCGCCATCAGGCTGGTGATCGCCTGGCGGGCCCGCTCCACCGCCCGCGCTTCGATCGCCTCTGCGATGGCATAGAGCGCCATCACCATGGCGGCTTCTGGGAAGCGGCCGATCAGGAAGGCGCCTGTGACAGCCACGCTCATCAGCGCATTGATGTTGAGCCGTCCCTGGCGCAGAGCCGCGAGACCCTTTCGAAACACGGAGAAGCCCGCCAGGGCGATCGCGGCGATGGCGATCCCGATCTCCAGCAGCTCATGCCCCGGGTAGGCGGGAACGACCAGATGCAGCAGCTCCCCCGTGAGCGCCAGCGCCAGGGAGCCCGCCAGGCGTAGACGTTCGTGGCGCCGTTCAGCGCGGGTTTGGGCGGCGGATGGCCGCTGATCGGGGCTGATCGGCTCCGGGTTGAGTCCCAGCCGGCGGATCGCAGCAAGGGCGGAGTTGAGCGCGGCCGCTTCGGCATCGATCGCCAGAATGCGCTCGGCCAGCAGGAACCTCAGGCCGCGGATGCCTTCAACAACAGAGAGGGCATGGCGGATTTCGCCTTCCTCGGTGGCGCAATCCATCGCGCTGATCCGAAACAGCGCTTCTTTGGCACTTGCCGTCTGCGGCTGGAGCTCCGTGGTGGCTCGGGCCTTCTGCTCGCTGGTTCCGCTGCTGCAGCAATGATCCGCCATGGTCCTGTCATCCAGACCCCAGCAAACAGCCTGTAGTTACTTCAGGGTCAAGGGTCTGGGCGGCGCCTGGTGCTCGCCGTGTGTTGATCAACGCAGCTGAGGGCACTCCCGATCCCGCAACTCCTGATTCAGCCCATCGGCTTGCCGGGTCAGCCTGGCTCCAGCCGCCGTGTAAAACCTGAACTGCTGGCGGTTGACGTATAAAACCCGCTGGCTGCGCAGCAGCTGTTCTTCCGCCTTGTGGCGGCACTCGATCAGGGCCTGGTAGTCGATGGTCAGCTCGTTGCGGTCGTTGGCATTGGCCCCATCGGCCTGCTGGCTGAGGAGCGGGCAGATTCGTTCGCGGATGGTTCGAACCAGGGCGATTTCAGCCTTCATGGCCTGCTCGGCCAGGGCATTGCGTTGATCCAGCAGGTTCCGACACGCCTCCAATTCAGCCGCCAGCACCGGAGATGCCAGCCAGCAGCAGGCCAGCGAGAGGGTCAGGACGTGGCGCATAAACGGATCGGTTGGTTGCCTGCGCCTGTGGCTGCTATAGCCGTGATCCTTCTGAAACTGCGGCATCAGTGCATCATCCTGTGGCTGAGGGCCTCACAGGGACCCTCAGCTGCCCTGGCCATCGATCTGCAGCCCGCCGCCGTCAGCCCAGGACCTGAGTGTTGAAGTGGTGATAGTTGTGAACGATGCGCCCCGGGAAATCCTGGAAGTTCACGCGACAGTGTCAGGCGACAGCAAAAACTGGCCTCCCTCTGCGAGCCACCACAGACCAGGGCCAGCGCGTAACCCATGCAGTACTCACCTCTGGAGCCGTGCTCCCGGGACGCGGCGCTGTGCGGCCTCCCACATCTGGCGCCCTGGTACTGGCGGATGTGGCGCCAGTGCTGGCCGGAACCAGACCACATCTGCAAGTCCAAATGCACCCCTTTGCTGATGTCGTCGCCGTGGCCGTCTCCCAGCCCCGCTCCCATGGCACCCGGCGGCCGGGGCCAGTCTCCGCAGAAAACCCTGGCATCTACGAGGAGTGGCACTATCTCAATGACAAGTAGCTGGTGTGGCGCAACGGCAAGGCATGCATGACCTGCCACTTCTTCCGGCACCACGCTGGGGTGAACTGCATCCAGGTGCTCACCTGCCAACTGCACCAGGGGCTGATCGCCCATGGCGAGCACCTCACCAGCCGCTGCCAGGGCTGGACGGAGGACATGACCCGTCAGCGGGGCTGGGCGCCGGAAGTGGCATGACAGCTGCTGCCAGCCGGCGGCCACCGCTCACCCCCAAGGAGGGTTGGCTGATCCAGGGCGGCCAGGTGCTGCACTTTCGCCCGACTCGCTGGGAGCGCACCTATCAACGGCTGGAGATCACCACCGGCGAGTTGCTTCCCGATCAAGAGATCCCGCTGCTGAAGTCACGGCGAGAGCTGAGCCGAGCTGAGGCCCTAAAGCTCTGGGCTGAGAAGCGCAAGGCGGGCTGGTGTCCCTGCAGCCTTCATTGGTGATGGTCACGTGGAGCCCAATCTGAGGAAGCAGAGGAGTTGATGTTTTGGGGTTGTGCCTAAACCTCAGGACTGTGGCGTTATCGCGACGTACCGGATTCGTTCCGACATGACTACAGCCTGCGGGGCCAACAGCTGGGCATCGACTCTGGAAGTGTGGCTCTGAGCATGGGGCACTCGCTGGAGGTGCACCTGCGCAGCTATCCATGGGCCTCAGGACGGGGAGCGGCAGCAAGCATGAGCAGTTCGATGGGCTGTCTACGAAGCGATGCAAGGTGCTGTTGGTTCGGCAGAGACAGCAGCAACCGACAGAAAGTTCTGGTGGCTGCAAGCGCTGGTTATGCCGCATCGCGGCTTGGCGAACTTACCCTTTCGGCTAGCTCGTGAGCGATCACAAAATGTTGTCCGGGCATCGGTCCGATCGAGAACTCGCCCGCAAAAAGCCTTTCGAGCAGTCGGAGCGATCGGTGGTAAACGAATGTCGAGGTTTGCACTCCAAAGAGCTCAGGCCCGAAGAGGATCAGTGGCAGCTCCGCCATCAAATAGTTGACCGCGCGCAAGCGGTCTTGATCGCTCAGATGATGACCGTCTCGCCGCCTGTTTTCGAGAACCTCATCAGTTGCCGCAAGACATTCCCTTTGAAATTCACTGTCGGTGGCGAATGCGGTGCGGCAACGTCCTTCAGCAGCGACATAGTTATCATGCTGAGCAACTAAAGACCACGGAATAAGGCTGATCCGGTTGCTGACATTATCAACAACCTCTCGAGCGCGACCAATCTTGTTGTTGAGGTACCGCAATTGTCGCTTGGTCTTATATGATGCCTCGTCGGGGGAGTAGCCACCCGCTTCCAATGTCCACGCGGTTGGGGTGTCGGGAACGAACACACCGACAAGATCAAAATGTCCGTTGGCCCATACCAGTAACTCGGCAAGTCGATTCTCGCTATAATAACTATTAAATGGGCTGGTTCCGACAACAACATGGAAGCGCTCCCCGTGATCTGGCAAACACCGAACTAAATTGGACTTGTCGAGGAAAGCCGCCGCATTGCCGTAGGAGGAGAAGACACACCCCTCGCCGGGGCGCGGACGGATGACCATGCTGCAGCCGGGACACTTATGGCACACAATGCACACTGAAAGCGCAATGCTCTTTGAGATCCGGGTTCTGCATTGAGGACAGACCATCTCTGATATGAACGACGTTTCCATGTTTATGTTTATACCTTCGCCGAGTGATGTAGTTTCTCTGGTGTCATGCTCTGCTCAGTTGCAAGGCTTGGCTTGGCATTGGAGGGTGCAGCCAGCGGAACAGAAATTTCCATTGCCACCCGCCAGCCCGCTCCAATCCCGCCACCGCATGAATGCACTTCATCCATCGGCGCAGGAGACGCCTAGCACCTGCCGGCGCTTGAGGTGAGACGTCATGGCTGCAGCTCAAGGAATCTGGCGGGAGAAGACGCTGGTGCGGCCCGTAGAGGAGAACGCCAGAACGCTGTAAGGCTCTGAGGCAGTGGTGGATTCCATCCCTGGGGAGCCAAGGACCATCCCCGGTACGGCGAGTCCCGCCACTGGCGGTCGACTCCGCAGCAGCCGCTTCACATCAGCGGCCGGAACGTGCCCCTCAAGTACGTACCCCGCCACCTTGGCGGAATGGCAGGAGGCCAGGCGGGTGGGGACTCCCAGCCGGCGCCGGACGACGTCGACATCGGTGATAACAGCATCGTTCACCTGGAAGCCGTTGGCGCGCATGTGCTGCACCCAGCCCTTGCAGCAACCGCAGCTGGCCGATCGATAGGAGGTGATGGGCGGCAAGGGGGCGACTTGCGCCCCCTGAACGAGGGAATCGGCCCCTGCGGTGGCCACGGCGACGGCGCCGATCCCCAGCAGGACTCCAAGACGCTGGGGAAAACGGTGGAAGGACTCGTGGTTCATGTTCAGATCGCTGCAGCTGATCTCAAGTTAGAGGCTCCTGTCAGGGGGAGAGTCAAGACCCCTTGAATCACGCCATCGACCGGCGCAGATTTGCTGCTCCCTTGGCCCTTGACTCTCCTGTCAAGTGGAGACCATACCGTTAGGAGGTCCCACCTTGCCGCCATGTACCCATTCCGCTTCACCGCCACCTTGATCGGTCTGGCCTCTGCTCTCAGCGTGGCGGCTCCTGCCCTGGCCCAGATGCCCGGTGGCATGAATCACGAAGGGCACCAGGGCATGCCAGGGATGATGAACATGCCTGGGATGTCTGCTCCGGCCGGATCCGCCCCGGCCCATGCCGGCCACGCCCACGACGTGGGCCCGGCCGGTGCCACCTACGACCTGCGCTTCATCGACGGGATGGTGCAGCACCACACCGGCGCGCTGCGGATGAGCGAATTCGTCTTCGGCATCGGTTCCCCTGGTCTCGGTGCTCTGGGCAACACGATCTGGCGCGATCAAGCCAACGAGATCCGGGCCATGGGCCTCTGGCGCAAGGCCTGGTACCCCCAGGCGCCCGTCTATCCCGTGGCCCTGGCCCAAGGAGGCGATCCCAACAGCCTCGCTGGCCTGGCGCGCATGAGCCAGGCCCAGATCGATGGCATGCGGATGATGGGCGAGCTCCCCACCAAGGAGAACAGGGTGGTGTGGTTCCTCGAGGGCATGCTTGAGCACCACGCCGGGGCGCTGATGATGGCCCACGACGCCCTGGCCAAGAGCACTAACACCACAATCCGGCGCTTTGCTCGCGGCGTGATCGTGGCCCAGCGCGACGAGATCATTGAACTGCGCAGGATGCTGGCTGTGGAGGGATTGCGCAAGCCGGAGTACTTCAAGTACGACGCGCTGTTCCGTCTTTGAGCGAAAACCTGTTTAAACCAGCTTTAGCAAGCCCCATGGATCTGGAGCAGGAAGGATGAACGCTTCGACGAGCTGCAAGGAACACGACCATCACCACATGCCCCCCGGCAGTCACGGCCCGCCGCCCAACGGCGGCGGCAAAGGCATGGCCAAGGATCCCATCTGCGGCATGGTGGTTCCCAGGGCCACAGCCCTCAGCACCCAGCGCGGCGGCCGCGACTACTACTTCTGCAGCCAGAGTTGCCTGCAGACCTTCCAGAATCCCGACCGGGAATTGCGCGTGATGCGCCGTCGCGTGGGCTTCGTGATCGGCGGGGTGCTGGCGCTGGCGCTGTTCCGGGCCGGGGCCTTCATCGCCCTGGCCGCTGGGGTGAGTCTGGTGTCGTGGGCTCCAGTGTCCTTCATGCCCTGGATGAGCTGGGGGAAGTGGCTGTTCTTGCTCGCCACCCCGGTGCAGTTCATCGGTGGCTGGTCGTTCTATACCGGGGCCTGGGCTGCCCTGAAGCGCCGCGCCCTCAACATGGACGTGCTGATCGCCCTGGGCACCTCAGTCGCCTACTTCTACAGCGTGGTGGTGGTCTTTGCGCCCACCTGGCTGCCGGTTGGCGTCAGTGAACGGGACGTCTACTTCGAAGTCTCGGCGGTGGTGATTGCCTTCGTGCTGATGGGCAAGTACATGGAGGAGATCATCAAGAAACGCTCCTCAGCCGCCGTACGCAAGCTGCTCGACCTCCAACCCGCCACGGCCACGGTGATCCGCGACGGCATGGAGATGACCGTGCCCGCCGATGCCATCGACACCGGCGAAACTGTTCTGGTGCGGCCGGGCGAGAAAATCCCCGCCGATGGGGTGGTGCTGGATGGCAGCTCCTCGGTGGACGAATCCTTGCTCACCGGTGAATCCCTGCCGGTGGCCAAACAGGCCGGTGCCGAACTGATCGGTGGCACGGTGAATGGGTCGGGGCTGCTCCGTTTTCAGGCCAGCCGGGTGGGATCCGACACTGCCCTGGCCCAGATCGTGCACATTGTGGAGGAGGCCCAGGCCAGCACCGCCAGCGTGCAACGCCTGGCCGATCAGGTCACCGGCTGGTTTGTTCCAGCCGTGGTGTTGATCGCCTTCGCGGCGTTTGCCCTCTGGACCCTGGCAGGCCAGTTCAGCAGTGGTCTGCTGGCCTTCATTGCCGTGCTGGTGATCTCCTGCCCCTGTGCCCTCGGCATCGCCACCCCAGCAGCCCTGATGGTGGGGGTGGGCAAGGCCGCTGAGCAGGGCATCCTGATCCGCAGCGGCGAGGTGCTGGAGCGGGCCGAGAAGCTCACCACCGTGGTCTTCGACAAGACCGGCACGCTCACCTTGGGCAAGCCGGTGCTCACCGATCTGGAGCCCCTGGCAAGCCATTCGGAGCAGGAAGTGCTTCAGCTCGCAGGTTCCCTGGAGCATGGCTCAGAACATCCCCTGGCGGCGGCGATTGCCGAGGCCGTTGCAGAGCGCCATCTGGAGCTGTTGCCGCTGGAGCAGTTTGCGGCCCAGGTGGGTGAGGGCATCACCGCCAAAGAGGGCGGGGACGTCGTCTGGTTTGGCAACCGTTCCCTGGCGAGCCGCTTCCTGCCCCGGCTTCCCGAACCTGTGGAGGGCCAGCTCGCTGGGCTCGAGGCCCAGGGGAAAACGGCCATGGTGCTTGGGCGCGCCGATCAGATCCTTGGGGTGATCGCCGTGGCCGATACGGTCAGGCCCGAGGCCGAGCAGGCCGTGGCCCTGCTGCGGCGCCGTGGGGTGCGGGTGATCATGCTCAGCGGCGACAACAGCACCACCGCAGAGTCGATTGCCGCCCAGGTGGGGATCACCGAGGTGATCGCCGAGGTCCGGCCAGCCGACAAGGCCGGAACGATCAAGTCCCTGCAGTTGGATGGGCAGAACGTGGCCATGGTGGGCGATGGCGTCAATGACGCCCCGGCCCTGGCCACTGCCAACATCGGCATCGCCATCGGCTCCGGTTCGGATGTGGCCAAGGAAGCTGGTGACATCATCTTGATGGGCAACGACGTGCGGCTGGTCGTGACCGCTATCGGCCTTTCGCGGGCCACCATGCGCAAGATCCGCCAGAACCTCTTCTGGGCCTTCATCTACAACGGGATCGGCATCCCGATTGCCGCCTTTGGTTGGCTCAATCCAATGATCGCCGGGGCGGCCATGGCCCTCAGTTCGCTCTCGGTGATCGTCAACTCGTCGCTGTTGCGGCGCTACCGAGCGGCCTGATCATCGGTGCTTTCGTCCCAGGCCGTCCCCGTTTACGAGATTCGATGGCTGATCCCACCTTCTTTTCAAGCTGGTCACCACGCCGCCGGTCCCGGTGGGTGATCTATGGCTTTCTACTGGTGGCGGCCTTCTACCTGCTGCTGGAGCACACAGCGCACACCCTTGGTGCGCTTCCCTTCCTGGTGTTTCTGGCCTGCCCGCTGATGCACCTCTTCATGCATGGCGTCCATGGGCATGGCCATCACGACGCCCCGGAGGGGCCGGACTCGCCATCGACCCCTACCCCCAAGTCGTGATGAACCAAAGTGAAGCCCCGGCCTATGGCCTCTGGGGACTGGCGGTGGTGAATGCCGCTGTTTTCAGCTTCTTTGCCTTCAGTTTTTTCAAACCCAAGACGCCGCGTGACTGGCGCAGCTTTGGTGCATTCAGCGCCTTCCTGGTGGCCTTGTTTGCCGAGATGTATGGGTTTCCACTGACGATCTACCTCCTCTCCGGCTGGCTTGGGAGTCGCTATCCATCCGTGAACTGGCTCTCCCATGATGCGGGGCATCTATTGGAAACGTTGTTTGGCTGGCGTGTCAATCCTCATTTAGGACCCTTCCATATCGCCAGTTTTGTGCTGATCGGTGCTGGCTTCATGCTCATTACCAGGGGCTGGGATCTGCTTTATGCCGCCCAGCAAAAGCATGAACTGGCGACAACCGGCATCTATGCGCGTCTGCGTCACCCCCAGTACCTGGGCTTCATTCTGGTGATGACAGGATTCCTGCTGCAGTGGCCCACTTTGCTCACCCTGGCGATGTATCCAGTGCTGGTGGTGATGTACCTGCGCCTGGCAAAGCAAGAGGAGCGGGAGGTTGTGCTCGAGTTTGGAGATCGTTATCGAGCCTATCTTTCGTCTGTGCCGGGCTTCCTTCCCTGGCGGCATCGCCATGGCTGAGAGGAGCAGTATCGGTGTGTCGTATGCACCAGGGTTCAATGAATAGATTGGCGGAGCGAAGGCTTGTGTTCAAGAAAAATGCGCCAATTCTCGCTGCACCAGAAACAAATCTATTTCTCTTTGCCTTTCTGCTCAACTTCGTTTACGAGGTTTGGCAGTCTCCGTTTTACGAGTTCTACGCAAGTCCATCATTGGGCGACAAAATTATTGACTTAACTCACTGCGCCTTTGGCGATGCGGTCATCATTCTGTTCAGCAGTTGGGTCGTGAGTGCATTGATGCGTTCGCGGTACTGGCTGCTGACCCCAACCTGGAAATTGACATTCCTGTTTACCAGTATCGGCCTGCTGATCACTCTTGCGATCGAAACCTACCGAGTCAATGTTTCTAAAGCCTATGGAGTGCCGGTACTGGCAGTGCCCATCCTAGGCATGAGTGCACTTGCCGTCATTCAATGGATTGTCTTGCCTGCAATCATTCTCTATCTGGCTCGCCGTCACATGTTGGGATATTCAGGGCAGGGTCTGCAATAGCCCAGGCATCGTTCGCGGCTCTTGCTCATTTCTTATGGTACTCGGTGGGGAATTGCCTTTGAAAGCACAGTTGACGTGACCCCTTCAGTCGTTCAGTAGCTACGAAAGCTGTTGGGTCG
>NZ_JAGQBE010000061.1 GCF_024345475.1 Cyanobium sp. T1B-Tous | reverse complement strand
GGCGGTGGTGGGCAGCCAGCGCACTGCCCGTCTGCAGGGGCTGCAGACCCCGCTGCAGGTCTGGGGCGACCAGGGCCAGCAGCATCCGGACCTCACGCTGTGGTCCGAAACCGGTGGACGGGTGTTCGGGGCACTGCGGGACCAGCTCGCCGATTTCACCACCTGCCTGCGGCGGGGTGAGCCTTCGGCGGTGGCCGACCTGAATGACGCCGTCGAGGCCTTGCGGATCGCCGAGGCGCTGATCACGGCCGGCCAGCTTGGGGAGGTGGTGCGGCTGGATTCAGGTTGATGTGATTTCTTTCGCCAGCGGCGTCACATGCCTGGCCTGAGCAACAGCGCCCCTGTGAACAGAGCCGTATAGATGCTCAGCAACAGCAGACCCTGATACCACGTGAGCGTGTTGCCTTCGGTGAGCCAGTGCACGGCGAAGGCGGTGGCCCCAAGGCAGGCCAGTGCCTGGGGCGGAAAGGTGAGGTGCAGAAACCGGCCCATCAGGGGGGCGGCCAGCACCAGGGCGGGCAACACGAACAGCAGCAGCTGCACGCTTGATTCCACGGTGCTGGCCATCGCCAGGGCCATGCGGCCTCGGCTGGCGGCTCGGAAGGCCACCAGGGCTTCCGGAATGGCTGAAAACAGTGGCAGCAGCAGCATGCCTACAAATAACGGGGTGACGGAGCTGCCCATCACCAGCTCCTGCAGGCCGCTCACCAGATGCTCGGAGACCCCGGCGATGGCCAGGGCCACCAGCGCCAAAGCAAGCGCGATCGATGGCACAGATGCCCCGATGGTTGGGCCAGGGTGGCTGTCGATCAGGTCGTTTGGACTCAGGAACAGGTGCCGGTGGGTCCCGAGTTGGTAGATGTACGAGAGCAGATAGGCCCCCATCACCACCACCGCCACAATCAGGGAGTAGAGGGCAAAGAGATCGAATATCTCTCCGCCTTCACTGATGGGATGCATTGAATTCCAGAAGAACACTGATGGCACTGCCATCAGGATCACGCTGACCAAAAGCTGGCGGGTGCTCAGTCCGCGGCTGTGCTGGTTCAGGTCGATGGTCAGGGCCTGCCGTCCCGCGAGCATGGTGCTGACACCCAGCACCAGCAGGCTGTTGGTGATCACGGCACCGGCGATGCTCACCACCACCAGTTCGTAGAGGCCGCTGCGCAGGGCTGTCAGGGCGATCACCAACTCGAGCAGGTTGCCCAGGGTCACGTTCAGAAGTCCTCCCAGGCGTTCGCCTACCCGTTGCACCAGGTGATCCACCAGTTCGGCAGTGAGCTGGGCCAGCGGGATCAGGGCCAGGCCGCAGAGAAGGAAATAGGGAAGCCGCAGACCTGAGGCCGCGGAGGGCGGTAACACGATCGCCGCGGCACTAAGCACTAGCAGCAGCGCTCGGCGCCTCCCGAGCAGGTCCCGAACCAAGCCCATCATTCTGTTGACGCCAGGAAGGCATTCACTGTGGCCGTCAACGCTGCCACCGGCATCTGGGTGCAGTAGCCCTGGAAGCACGCCAGCGCCGCGGCGTGACGCTCGGGAGTCTCCGCCTGGCAGGCGTCGGTGAGGCACACCACCCGGTAGCCGCGGTCGGCGGCATCCTTCACCGTGTGGTCAATGCACTGGTCGGTGAGTAGGCCGATCACCACCAGGGTGCCAATGCCGATGTTGCGCAGCAGGTAGTCGAGCGTGGTGGAGCTGAACGGCGACGACGAGCTTTTCGGCAGCACCAGCTCATCAGGCCATGGCGCCAGTTCGGCGATCACCTGGGCGGCGCGGCTGCCAGGTGGGAAGCCCATGCCGCAGCGTTTGTAATCGAGGCTGCGGTCGCGGCCGTCGCTGGTGAGGTTGGCCATCACGGTGTGGATCACCTCCAACCCGCCCCGGCGCGCCGCCGCCAGGGTGCGTTGGGCGGCAGGCAGGGTGTGGGCGCGGAACTGGGCATCAAAGGCCGGCCGCACCTGCGGCTGAGCATCACCGCAGGTGCCCTGTTGGAGGTCCACCAGCAGCAGGGCCATGGCGCCGGGCTGCCACCAGGCCGGCAGGGGATCCGGTTCCATGTGGGCAGCTTCCATGCGAGCAGCGCCGGCCGGGGCAATCATGGCCGCAGTGCCGCGGTTTGTCCGTGTCCAAGCCCCTGTCGCCGCCAGTTGCCGCCCTCGCCGATCAGGGCATCCGCTGGGTGGCGATCACCTGGGTGAACCATGCCGGCGCCCCCTTGGTGAAGGTGGTGCCGCTATCGGCTTTCGACGCGGCGGCGGCCGTGGGCGTGGGCTTTTCGCCCGTGTCGGATGCCTTCCGCGCCGATGGCGCCATCGATCCGGCCCATCGCCTGGCGCGCCCCGATGGGGATCTGCGTCTGCGGGCCGATGCCGCGGCCCTGGCGTTGTTGGAGCCCGGCAGCGGCTGGGCCTGGGCGCCGGGGGAGCGCTTTGAACGCACCGGCCAGCCCTACGCGGGGGATCAGCGGCACCGTTGCCGCTTGCAGCAGGAGCAGCTTCACCAGGCCGGCGTGGAGCTGCGGGCCGGCTTCGAACTGGAGTGGCTGGTGGCCAGCCATCGCCCCGACGCCGACCCCCATCCGGCCATGCCCGGTGGCCCTTACGGTGCCGATCGGTTGATGGAGGGGCTGGATTACGCCACGGCCCTGCTCGATGGCCTGGAGGCCGCCGGCATTCCCTGGCAGCAGTTCCACCCGGAATACGGGGCCGGGCAGTTCGAGCTCGCGCTCGCTCCGGGCACGCCCCTGGAGGCGGCCGACCGGCTGGTGCACGCCCGGCTTGTGATTCAGCGGGTGACGCGCCGCTTTGGCTGGCGCTGCAGTTTCAGTCCCAAGCCCAGCCTGGAGCGGGTGGGCAATGGGGGCCATCTGCACCTGAGCCTGCAGCGCGATGGCCTGCCGCTGCTGCAGGGGGGCGACGGCCCTGGCGGGCTCAGCGCTGCGGGTGGCGCCGTGCTGGCGGCCCTGCTGGAGGAGCTGCCGGCCCTGCTCGCCCTGGCCTGTCCCCTGGAGATCTCCTACCGGCGCCTGGCGCCGGGCTCCTGGTCGGCGCCCTTTCAGGTGTGGGGCATCGAGAACCGGGAGGCGGCCCTGCGCCTCATCCCCACGGCTGCCGATGGCGCCGCCGCCCACCTGGAGCTCAAGGTGGTGGATCTGGCGGCCAATCCCTACCTGTTGCTGGCGGCCGTGCAGGCCGTGGCGCTGGTCGGGCTGGATCAGGCCCGGCCCCTGCCGCCGGCCGTGAGTGGCGATCCGGCCCATCTGCCGGCCGGTGCGGCGGTGCGGTTGCCCGCGCGCTTGGCCGAGGCCTCAGCCGCCTTCGCCGCCAGTGCCGTGCTGCGCCAGGCCTTTGGGGAGGAGCTGCACGCCAGCCTGCTCGACAGCCAGGCCGCCGAGGTGCGCCGCTGCGCGGGCCTCAGCGATGCCGAGCTGGCGGCAGCCGATGCCTGGTGGCCGCTGGTGGGGGGCCTGGGCTGGGCCTGATGGCGGTACGTACCGTTCTGCGGCTGGGCGATCCCTGTCTGCGCCGATGCGCCCAGCCCGTGGTGGATGTGGCGGATCCCGCCCTGCGGCAGCTGATGGTTGATCTGGAGGACACGATGGCGGCCTGCAGCGGCGCCGGCCTGGCCGCGCCCCAGATCGGTGTGCCGCTGCGGGTGGTGCTGTTCGGTGGCGGAGGGCCCAATCCGCGCTACCCCGATGCCCCGGCGATCCCCCGCACCGTGTTGATCAACCCGGTGCTTACTCCCCTGGGTCCGGAGCGCGACGAGGGCTGGGAGGGCTGCCTGAGCGTGCCGGGGCTGCGGGGGCTGGTGTCGCGTTGGCGAGGGTTGCGTTACCAGGGGATCGATGCTGATGGTCAGCCCATCGATCGTTGTGTGGAGGGCTTCCATGCCCGGGTGGTGCAGCACGAGTGCGACCACCTCGATGGCGTGCTGTTCCCCGACCGGCTCAGCGATCCCACCGCCTTCGGGTTCATCCCAGAGCTCGAGGCTGCAGGGCTGATTCCAGCGGTCCCCGGTTAGGGACGCCTGGCCTGGATCCACAGCTGCAGGGGGCCGACGGCATAACTGCCGGGCTGGTTCTGCGCCCGTTGCAGTGCGGCGCGGGCTGCCGTGAGGTCTTGCTCGGGCCAGATCCCTTGGCGCACCAGTTCCGGCCCCATTAGTGCGATCACGTCGGCCAGCCATTCGGTCACCGCCGCGTCCCCACCCAGCACCAGCGGTTCCAGAACTTCCAGCTGGAGCCCCGCCGCCGCCAGGAGCCCGGGCAGCCGCCTGGCCAGCACGGGATCGCCGCCGGAGGCGGCAATGGCCCGATCCACCCCGCGCCCGAAGCCAGCCACGGCCGCAGTGCCGGCACCGCTGCCATGCAGCGCCAGGGTTGACCAGTCGATCGTTTCCAGAAAGAGCATCCGGCCGCCTTGCCCGAGCAAGGGCACGAGCCGCTCCACAAGTCGGGCGCCATCCTCGAGGTAGACGGCGACCCAGCGGCACCAGATCAGATCGAAGGGGCCGGCGGGAAGGGGGTCGCGCAGCAGGTCGGCCTGCAGCACCTCGAGCTGGGCCAGGCCGCTGGCCCGGGCCCTGGTCTGGCCATGGGACACGAAGCGGCTGTTGCGCTCCACGGCCACCACCGAACCCGCCGGACCCACCAGGGCAGCCAGGTCCAGGGCCGCCGCGCCAGGCCCGGCACCCACGTCCAGGACCCGCAGCCCTGGGCCCACGCCTGCCCTCCGCCAGGCCTCCATGCAGGCTGGGCGGAACAGGGCGTGCTGGCGGAGCAGCCGTGCGAGCTCAGCCTCACTCGTGCCGACGACGTAGGACTCCTCAGCGGCGGGTTTCATCCCTGGCCAGGCCAGTTGAATTGGTGCCCGAACACGGAATAGAGCACCTGCCAGAGATTGGGTTGTTTCTCAAGCGCTTGGGCCGCTTCGGCTTCGATGGCGCTGCGTTGCTCCGGGCTCAGTCCCAGTCCGTGGGCCAGGCGGTTCAAGATGGCGTTCTCCTCGTCGCAGATGAAGGCATCGTCCTGCGGCTGTCTCGATGCCGAAGCCACCATCACAGCGGTTTTCATCGCCAGTTCCCGTTGGTCCGGGTTCACCAGCACCGCCAGTTCCTCGATGGAGGATGGATCGGACACCTGATCTTCCCAGGTGACGAATTTGGCCTGGAGTTTGTATTGCTCGCTCAGCGATTCCAGAAGACTTTCTTCTTCAAGGGAGACTCCCCCGTCGGCCAGCGCGACCAGGTTGAGAAGTCTCAGGATCACTCCTGCCGATTGGAGATCCACGCGGGTGTTCGGATTGGATTGGCCATCAGGGTACTGATGGTGGTTGGGAAACTCTCGAGTTAACCCAACAGCCGCTCCAGCACCTGGGCCACCGAGCGCACGGCCGCCCGGGCGGTGGCATAGGCCATGCGCATCGGCCCCACCAGGGCCACCTGGCCGATGCCCCCATCGCCGCTGCGGTAGTTGGCTTGCACCACGGCGCACTGGTGCAGGGCCCGGTGGGGATGCTCGGCGCCGATCCAGATGCCCGGTTGGGGCAGGAGCTGCTGGGGCGCATCCTCCACCAGCTCCACCAGGGGGCGCAGGCTCAGGGTTTGGCTGAATTCCGGTTGGGCCAGCAGGCCCGCCAGGCCCGTGGTCACGGCACCCTCGCCTTCCAGGTGGCGGGATTGCCCATGGCTGGCCAGGGCCTGGCGCAGCACCGCCCCACTGCTGCCCAGATGGGAGGGCAGGCTGCTCCAGTCGATCGCTCCCCCCTGGAGCTGGCCGCTCACCCAGCGCTCCAGCGGCTCCAGTTCCGGTTCGGTCTGGGCGGGGAGGCGCAGGTTGAGGCTGCTGGCGGTGGCGCCGCCTTCCACCAGAAACACCAGCAGCCGCTCGCCGCTGGCCACCAGCCGCAGGGCCTGCAGCTGGGGTTGGTGGCGTTGGGGTCGGGTGATCAGGCTCAGCAAGCCGGTGAGATCGGCCAGGCGCCGGCTGAGGTGCACCAACAGGTCGTCGAGGGCCGCCCACTGCAGGCTCAGGCCGGTGAGCTCCCGCTCCAGCTGCAGGGCCGCGGCCCCGGGGGCCGGCAGCAGCTGGTCCACGTAGGTGCGGTAGCCCTGCTGGCTCGGGATCCGGCCCGCCGAAGGGTGGGGCTGGGTGAGCAGGCCGCGCTGCTCCAGGGCCCCCATGGCCGACCGCACCGTCGCCGGGCTGGCCTGCAGGCCGAAGCGGCGCACCAGGGTCTGGCTGCCAACGGGCTCCATCGTGTCCACATAGTGCCGCACCGCCAGCTGGAGCACCTCCTGCTGCCTGGGGGGCAAGGGCCTGGTGGACGCGGACTGCAAGCCGACGCTGCAGGGGTGGGGCCGATCGTAGTCAGATCCAGTCCATCTCAGTAGCGGGGCACGGCGGGATCCACCTCCACGCTCCAGGCATCGATCCCCCCCTGAAGGTTCCACACGGCGCCGTAGCCGTGCTCCTGGATCAGCCAGCAGCCCAGGTTCCAGCTGCGCACGCCCGCATGGCAGAGCACGGCCACCGGGCGGTCATGGTCGAGCAGCTGGGGGAGGTTGGCGATCCAGTCGGCCGAGCGGCTCAGGGGCAGGTGCACCACGGGGTGGGGCAGCCGGGCCAGCTCCAGTTCGGCGTCTTCGCGCACATCCACCAGCTGGATGGCGTCGCCCCGCTCCAGCCGGGCTTGCAGATCGCGGGCCTGGATGTTGGTTGGCATGCCCTGGGCTGGGGCCTGCGGTTGGGCGTCTGGGCTGCTCATGGCGGGCAGAGGGGGAGGGTTGGGGTCAAGATGGGCCCATCCTGCGTGGGACGCATGAAGGCCCGCCCGTTTCTGGCGGTCGTGCTGGCGGTGGTGTTGCTGTTGCTGAGCCTCGCGGCCGGTGGCTGGTGGCTCGTGTTGCAGCGCTCTCCCCTGCAGTTGCAGCACCAGGCCCTGGTGTCGCCTCGGGCTGCCCGCTTTGTACCCCGTTCGGCCGCCCTGAGCCTCTACTGGCTGAGTGATGGGGAGCAGCCGGTGGGCTATGCCCGGGCCGTGGCTCCCCCGCGCCAGCGGCGCCAGGCCGCCGAGGCGGTGGCCCGCCTGCGGGATGGTGGCTTCGCCGCGGCGGGGCTGGATTACCCCAGCGAGCTGGCCCCCTGGCTGGGTCGGGAGCTGGGCCTGGCCCTGTTGGCGTCCGAGCCCGGTGCGGCCCCCGATGGCTGGTTGTTGGCCCTGCGCAGCCGCGACGCCGATGGGGCCCGCCGCTTTCTGCAGCGCTTCTGGCAAACCCGCAGCCTGGCCGGCACCGACCTGCAGATCAGCAGCTACCGGGGCATGGGACTGATCAGTGGTCGCGGCGCCCTGGTGGGCACCACGCCGGTGCCGATCGCCACGGCCCTGATCAACGACGACTTTGTGCTGATTGCCTCGGGCCGCGGCGTTCTCGAGCAGGCCCTCGATGTCTCCCAGATCGATGAGCTCAACCAGGCCGCCAGCCCCCGTTTCCAGCAGGGGGTGCAGCAGCTGGCTGAGGGGGCGGCGCTGCTGACGGCCCGTCCGGAGGCCCTCGGGCCCTGGCTGGGTCTGCCGGCTTCGCTCAACGCACCCGGGGCCATCCAGGAGCTGGTGGCCAGCCTGCGTCCCGAGGGCCGCACCCTGGTGCTCGACGGCCTGCTTCAGCTGGGTCCGGAGGCTGGGGCCCTGGAGGCGTTGCCGGCCACGACGCCCGCCGCTGCTGCCACCGGCACGGCCCTGCTGGAGGGCCTCCAGGGCCCATCCGACAGCCTGGCCCTGGTGCAACAGCCTTCCGCCTGGCCCGCCCTTTGGCAGCCCCTGCTGACGGCGGTGCTGCCGGCAGCAGGCCAATCCTTGCCGGCCCTGGTGGTGGCTGGCGACACCGGCCCGGTGCTCTGGAGCGAGGGCCGCCAGGGCTGGTTGCTCGGCACCGCCGCGGATCAGCCGGATCCTGCGGATCTGGATGGCCCCCTGGCCGCCGAGGGCCTGATCGCGGCCCCGCTGCCCGTGGAGGGGGATGCCAGCATCCGGGTCTGGACCCGCCTGGAGGCTCCCCAGGCCGGGCGCCGTCCAGCCCGGACCGAACCGGCCCAGCTGCAGGCCAGCCTGGCCGGGGCCCGCTCCAGCCAGGGGCGCCTGGCCTGGTGGGGCCAAAACCTGGCGGTGCTCCAGGACCAGCGCGAGGCCCGCCAGCCGCCCCGCCCGCGGTTGGAGCAGCTCGCGTCCCTCGATCTGGTCCAGGCTCCCCTGCAGTGGGCCATGGCAGACCAGCGGGCCCAGGCCCTGCTGCAGCGCTGGACCACCTGGCGTCTGTTGTCTGGGCTGGCGGGCCAGCCGCTCGCTGAGGCGGTGCAGGGGCTGAGCTTGGGGCTCGAAGCTGGCCCCGATTCCGGCGCCAGCGTGCACGTTCGGGCGCAACTGGGCTTTGGTTGAGCGCGAACTGCTGCTCTGGCGCCATGGCCTCGCTGAAGAGCGCCAGCCCGATGGGGGTGGCATCGGCTCCTCGGATGCGGAACGGGCCCTGACGGCCCGGGGCATCCGCCGCACGGCGGCGATGGCCCAGCAGCTGCATCGGCTGCAACTGGACTGCGACCTCCTGCTCAGCAGCCCCCTGCGGCGGGCCCGGCAGACAGCTGAGCTGGGCGTCGCCGCTGGTCTGGCCAGTGGCTTTGCCATTGAGCCCAGCCTGGCTCCTGACCACGATCCAAGGCCCCTGCTTGTGGGAGGCAGCTGGCGGCGGCTGGGGCTGGTGGGCCATGAGCCGGATCTGGGTGACCTGGCGGCCACCCTGCTGGGGGCGCCCCCGGGCGCCATCGCGCTGCGCAAGGCGGGGGCGGCCCTGATCCGCCTCGGGCCCGCTGGGGCCAGCCTGGAGCTGCTGATCGGCCCTCGGTTGCTGCGGCTACGGCGCCGGGGCCACCGGCAGCCGTAGGTTCGCCAAGACGACAGCGGCGGCTTCAACGTGACAGCGGCGGGCATGACAGCGAGTGGAGCCCAGGCTCCCAGTCCCTTTCGTCCGGGCCTGGAGGGGGTGCCGGCGACCCAGTCGTCGATCTGCGACATCGATGGCCAGCGGGGGGTGCTGACCTACCGGGGCTTCCGCGTGGATGAGCTGGCGTCCCAGAGCACCTTTCTGGAAACGGCCTACCTGCTGATCTGGGGCGAGCTGCCTACGGCCCAGCAGCTGCGGGAGTTTGAGCAGGAAGTGCAGATGCACCGGCGGGTGAGCTTCCGCATCCGCGACATGATGAAGTGCTTCCCCTCCGGTGGTCATCCGATGGATGCCCTCCAGAGCAGCGCGGCGTCGCTCGGTCTCTTCTATTCCAGGCGCGCCCTGGACAACCCCGAATACATCGTTTCGGCGGTGGTGCGGCTGATCGCCAAGATCCCCACGATGGTGGCGGCGTTCCAGCTGATCCGCAAAGGCCAGGACCCGATCCAGCCCCGCGATGACCTGGCCTACGCCTCCAATTTCCTCTACATGCTCACGGAGCGGGAGCCGGATCCGCTGGCGGCCCGCATCTTTGATGCCTGTCTGATCCTGCACGCGGAGCACAGCCTCAACGCCAGCACCTTCAGTGCCCGGGTCACCGCCAGCACCCTCACCGACCCCTACGCCGTGGTGGCGTCGGCGGTGGGCACCCTGGCTGGCCCCTTGCACGGCGGGGCCAACGAAGACGTGCTGGAGATGCTGGAGAGCATCGGCAGCGAAGACCAGGTGGAGCCCTGGCTGGACCGGGCCATTGCCGAGAAGCGCAAGATCATGGGCTTCGGCCACCGGGAGTACAAGGTGAAGGATCCCCGGGCCGTGATTCTGCAGAAATTGGCCGAGCAGCTGTTCGATGCCTTTGGCCACGACCCGATGTACGACCTGGCCCGCAAGCTCGAGGCCGTGGCGGCCGAGCGGCTCGGCCCCAAGGGGATCTACCCCAATGTCGACTTCTATTCCGGGCTGGTGTACCGCAAGCTCGGCATCCCCGAAGACCTGTTCACGCCGATCTTTGCCATCGCCCGCACCGCCGGTTGGCTGGCCCACTGGAAGGAACAGCTGGGTGCCAACCGCATCTACCGGCCCTCCCAGATCTATACCGGTCCGGCCAGCCGCGACTGGCAGCCCATTGGGGCCCGCTAAGTTGCCCCCATCTGAGCTGCCGCCATGGTGACCAACACAGCTCCAGGCCTCGATCTTGAGGCCAGCTTTGAGCAGGCCCTCCAGGGTCTCGGCCTGAGCCCGGGGGCGGCCCACCTGCTCTGGCTTCCCCTGCCGATGGTGCTGGTGCTGGTGGCGGCGGTGGTGGGTGTGCTGGTGAACGTGTGGTTGGAGCGCAAGATCTCCGCCGCCGTGCAGCAGCGGATCGGCCCGGAATATGCCGGCGCCCTCGGCGTGCTGCAGCCGATCGCTGACGGCATGAAGCTCGTCTTCAAGGAAGACATCATTCCGGCCCGGGCCGATGGCCTGTTGTTCACCCTGGGCCCGGTGCTGGTGCTGATCCCGGTGATCCTCAGCTGGCTGGTGGTGCCCTTCGGTCAGCACCTGCTGATCAGCAATGTGGGGATCGGCATTTTTCTGTGGATCTCCCTCAGCAGCATCCAGCCAATTGGCCTGCTGATGAGCGGCTACGCCTCCAACAACAAGTACTCCCTGCTGGGTGGCCTGCGGGCGGCGGCCCAGTCGATCAGCTACGAGATTCCCCTGGCCCTGGCGGTGCTGGCGGTCGTGATGATGAGCAACTCGCTCAGCACGGTCGACATCGTTGATCAGCAGACCGGAGCGGGCATCCTCAGCTGGAACATCTGGCGCCAGCCGGTGGGCTTCGTGATCTTCTGGATCTGTGCCCTGGCCGAGTGCGAGCGGCTGCCCTTCGACTTGCCGGAGGCCGAGGAGGAGCTGGTGGCTGGCTACCAGACCGAATACTCCGGCATGAAGTTTGCCCTCTTCTATCTGGGCAGCTACATCAACCTGGTGCTCTCGGCCCTGCTGGTGTCGGTGCTCTACCTGGGTGGCTGGGGCTTCCCGATCCCGGTGGAGTGGCTGGCCGGCTGGCTGGGCCAGCCGATCGATGCGCCCTTGGTGCAGCTGATCACCGGATCGGTGGGCATCGTCATGACCGTGCTGAAGGCCTACCTGCTGGTGTTTCTGGCGATCCTGCTGCGTTGGACCACCCCCCGGGTGCGCATCGACCAGCTGCTGGATCTGGGCTGGAAATTCCTCCTGCCGATTGCCCTGGTCAACCTGTTGATCACGGCGGCCCTCAAGCTCGCCTTCCCGGTCGCCTTCGGCGGCTGACCCCGCCCTGACCCAGGCCCTCTCCAGACCAGCCATCATGGTCTGACCTGTCCAGCCCGCCTCCCCCCAGAGCCAGCTCCATGTTCGGGTTCCTCAAGAAAGTCGGCGATTACACCCGTGATGCGGTGGGTGCGGCCAATTACCTGACCCAGGGTCTGGCGGTCACCTTTGACCACCTGCGCCGCCGGCCGATCACGGTCCAGTACCCCTACGAGAAGCTGATCCCCTCGGAGCGCTACCGCGGCCGGATCCACTACGAGTTTGACAAGTGCATCGCCTGCGAGGTGTGCGTGCGGGTGTGCCCGATCAATCTGCCGGTGGTGGATTGGGTGATGAACAAGGCCACCAAGAAGAAGGAGCTGCGCAACTACTCGATCGATTTCGGGGTGTGCATCTTCTGCGGCAACTGCGTGGAGTACTGCCCCACCAACTGCCTGTCGATGACCGAGGAATACGAGCTGGCGGCCTTCGATCGCCACAGCCTCAACTACGACAACATCGCCCTGGGCCGCCTGCCCACCAGCGTCACCAGCGATCCGGCCGTGGTGCCCCTGCGCGAGCTGGCCTACTTGCCCAAAGGCGCCATGGACCCCCACGGCGTGCCCGACACCGCCCCCCGGGCCGGCAAACTGCCTGAGCAGGTGCTGGCGACCCTGCCCAAGAGCGAGCCCGCCTCGGCACAACCCCAGGAGAAGGCCTGATGACCATCGCCTCCACCGCCCAGCTGATCTGTTTTGCGGCCCTGTCCGCCACCCTGGTGCTGGGTGCCCTCGGGGTTGTGCTGCTGCCCAACATCGTCTATTCGGCCTTCCTGTTGGGTGGGGTCTTCCTCTCCGTGGCCGGTCTCTACCTGCTGCTCAATGCCAGCTTTGTGGCGGCCGCCCAGGTGCTCGTCTACGTGGGCGCCGTGAACGTGCTGATCCTGTTCGCGATCATGCTCGTCAACAAGAAGGAAACGCTCGCCGTGATTCCCGGACTGCCCCTGCGGCGTCTGTTGTCCGGGGCCGTGTGTGGCGGGCTGTTCGTGCTGCTGATTCGGGTGGCCTTCACCACCGCCTGGCCCCTGCCCGGCCCCCTGCCGGTGGGCGAGGAGGCCACGATTCGGATCGGTGAACACCTCTTCAGCGACTACCTCCTGCCCTTCGAGCTGGCCTCGGTGCTGTTGCTGATGTCGATGATCGGCGCCATTGTGCTGGCCCGCAGGGACGTGCTCAGCAGCGATGTGATCACCGGAGAGTCGGTGGATCAGGGGCTGATCGAGAAGTCCCGTTCGCCGTTGCTGCTCGACAAGGCACCCCGCTAGGGCCCCGCACTGTTGCGTCAACGCGCTGCGTTCTCCCGGCACACCTCCGTTTCCTCCCCGCTCCAACCTCCCGGCCCATGGACATCACCCTTCCGAGCACCATCCCCCTGCAGGCCTATCTGGTGCTGGCAGCCGTGTTGTTCTGCACGGGCGTTTGGGGGTTGATCAACAGCCGCAATGCGGTGCGGGTGCTGATGAGCATTGAGCTGATGCTGAATGCGGTGAACATCAACCTGATGGCATTCTCCGACTACCTCGATGGCCAGCTGATTCGCGGCCAGGTGTTCGCCATCTTTGTGATCACCGTGGCGGCCGCTGAAGCGGCGGTGGGCCTGGCGATCCTGCTGTCCCTCTACCGCAACCGGGAAA
>NZ_JAGQBE010000060.1 GCF_024345475.1 Cyanobium sp. T1B-Tous | reverse complement strand
TCCCTTTGGTCGAGCGGGAGGATCTAATCCAGGTAGCTAGAGAAGCCCTGCTCCGCTCCGTGCTGCGCTGCAAAGCAGGTGAGCCGGCAGAGCCCTATCTGCGCCGCTGCATCTCAGGGGCCCTGCAGCATCACCTGCGCGATCGGGTGCGGCTGGTGCGCATCCCACGCCGGCTGCATGAGCAGGGTCAGTGCCCCCTGGGTCACATCAGCCTTGATGGCCACGGCGATGGCGAGCCGTGCCTGCTCGATCAGCTGGCGGCCCCAGAGCAAGAAGCAGCCGGGCCCGCTGATGATCTGGCGCTGGAGCAGCTAGTAGATCAGCTGCCGGCAGCTCAAGCCACAGCCCTGCGGCTCACCATCCTCGAGGGCCTGTCGCTCCGGCAGGCGGCAGAGCAGCTGCAAATCAGCGCCATGTCGGTGCAGCGTGCCCAGAAGAAAGCGCTTGAGGCTTTGCGGCAGCAGCTGGGGGCCTAGTGCCCAGCCGCCTTGCGCGGAGCCAGGCGCCCCTAACCCGTGCGAGCCCCTACAAATTGCGCTGCGGCTTGGCAGCCAATCGCCTGTGGGTTTCTACGGTGCAGCGATGGCCCCAGATCTCAAGCACCCTGCCACCGGCGATTTGATTGTGTTGGCAGGTGGTGAGCAGCTTTGGCGGATCGGCTGGCCTGGTGCGCCGGTCCTGGTCGTCACCAAGAACGGGCCAGACGGCAACGCCCTCTACCGGCTGGCCGACCCCAAATGCAAATCCTGGAACAAGGTGGGGGATATGAAGCTGGTTCCCTGGCCAGAGGCAGGCAGCTGAGCCGACCCACCCCATCAGTAGTAGAACAGCTGTACTGCCGCCACTGCTGGTTTGATGTTGGCCGACCTGCCCATTGGCGAGCCTGTGCCCTTCTGCCCGGGCTCGTTGGGTGAGGGCTTGGATCTCCATGCCGCCCTGATTCCCAACCCGGTCTGCACCTTCTACATGCGGGCCAGCGGCAATGGCATGCGCCAGCACGGGATCAACGACGGCGACCTGATGGTGATCGACCGCAGTGTGGAACCCTGCTCCGGCCATGTCGTCGTCGTTGCCCACCAGGGCAGCTTCTTGATGCGGCCGCTGCTGCGCCAGGGGGAGCAGTGGTTACTTGAGCCGGTGCGGCCAGGAGAACTAGCAATTCCTTTGGACCTGGAGGTCTTTGATCGCTCAGGGCTATTTGGCGTGGTGGTGCATGCGGTGCATCACCTTGGCAAGCCGCGTTTGCGCAAGATCTGAGCTGACGTGAGGACTGTGGGGGGGGGTGTCATGACCTCGAAATGCTCCTCCTCCTAAGTGCGATGGAGGTCTATTCGCCTGAGCCGGTTGCCGAACCGCCGTGACGAGACGAGCAGGTTCTTTTGTGAGATGCAGTGGTCGATCGCGCGTTGCACAGCCGATCCTGCAAAGCGGAATGAACCTCACAGTTTCTGCCAGCGCATCAGATGACCTCAGGGTCTCTCAGGCAGGCAGATAGTGGTTGAGCCTGGTTGTGGTGAATCAGCAGGGCAGCATCAAGACCCCAATAACGCCGTGCATTCCAACCGTTCTTGGCTTGCATCGCGCCGCTGCAGACGCAGCGTGATCATGCTGGCAAGGTGTTCTGCGTCATCGGCCACGCCGCAGAAGCGGGCCGAGCCCCAGGTGTGCAGCCAGGGCAAGCCAAGGAAATAGAGACCCGGGCTCTGGGTCATGCCGCGGTCATGGGCCGGATGACCGGAGCCGTCAAACACAGGCACGTCGATCCAGTGGAAATCGCTGCTGTAGCCGGTGCACCAGATCACAGCCGCCAGAGGCTGGGATCGCAGATCGAGACCCGGATCCTCGCCCGGTCCGGGCTGCCAGCAAGGCGAATAGGCAGCTTCTTCCGGGGCCTCGATGCCCTCCTTAGCTATCCAGTTGTCGATGCTGGTTCGGATTCGGCAGTACACCGCATCGGCCTGGTCGAGGTTGGTCGCCAGGTCATCGCCAAAACGGATCTGATCGGCCGTGATCGAGCGGAGTCTTCCATGCAGATGCATCCCCTCCAAGGCGCGAGTCCGCAGGTCAATCTCCCTGCCCCCATCACGTCCCGTGAGGTAGTGGTTGGTTTTTGTGCGCACGGCTCGCGGATCCGGATGCTGACCGATCGGCATGGAGTAGTAGCCCATGCGATCCAGCCAATCCACCGTGTCCTTGCCGCGATAGCGCCGAGGTGAGCGCGGCGCGGACCCTACGCTCAGATGAACTTCACGGCCTTCGAGGAATAGATCCTCCGCAATCTGGGCGCCAGATTGGCCACTACCTACGACCAAAACCGGACCTTCTGGCAGGGACGCGGAACACCGGTACTCACGGGCATCAAGCTGCAGCGTTGATGAAGGTAGACGCGGTGATTCCTGATGCCGGCGAGGAGCGTGATAGCCACCCGTGGCCACCACAACATGGTCGGCAAGAATCTCTCCCTCAGTTGTAAATAAGCGGTAGCCAGTGCCGTTGTGCACGAGCCGTTCGACACTCACACCCTCACGCACATCAGCGCCGACAAACGCTGCGAAGCTCTGCAGATAGGCAACGATCTCGGACTTCACCATGAACCCGTCAGGGTCGGGGCCGTCATAAGGAAAATCCGGCAGACGGCACTGCCAATTGGGGGTTACCAAACAGAAAGAATCCCAGCGCTGTTGATCCCAGGCGTAACCCACCCTGTTCTTTTCGAGCACCACTGGTGTGACGCCTCGCTTCTGAAGTGCATGAGCAACAGAAAGTCCTGCCTGGCCACCACCTACAACCACAACACTGTGATGCCGAGCTTGAGAGTATCCGTTCAAAGCGGCAGCAACCTCAATCTTTAATTTTCAACGCATTCACTGTTGAGGTCTGTATCGATGCGCACGAAACCGCTTAATGCAACATGAGTCTCAGCGAATAAGCACGTTTGGTGGCATCGGCGACATTTGTACCCCACCTCACAAGGCAATGCTCAGTCCGCACCAGTCCTCACATTCACTCATGCCTGCTGTCAGCCGTCCTGCAAACGAGCCGGGCGATTTTCTGGTTGATTACGAGGAGAAGGTCTTTCCCGACGTCAAAGCCGAACCGGGCGAAAAAGCACTGATCACTTTTCACACAGTGGCCTTCGAGGGTTCGATCGGCCTGGTGAACCTGCTCCAGGCAAGTCGCCTGATTAACAAGGGATTTGAAACATCGATTCTCCTATACGGCCCTGGTGTCACGCTTGGCGTTCAGCGCGGTTTCCCGAAGCTTGGTGATGCAGCCTTCGATGGCCATCTCAACTTCAATGCACGTCTGCAGAAGTTCATGGATCAGGGCGGCAAGGTGTATGCCTGCCGGTTTGCATTGCAGGCTCTTTACGGCCATGGCGAAGGAGCTCTGATGCCTGGAATCCGGCCCGTCAACCCACTCGATGTTCTCGACATCGTGTTGATGCACCGCAAGGAGAATGCCTTCATTCTCGACACCTGGACCCTCTGATTCACTGCGCCTTCTGCCGAAATGGTCAACACGATCAAGGTTGCTGCAGCTCAGATCCGCCCGGTTTTGTTCAGCCTTAAAGGCTCAGTTCAGCGGGTGCTGTCGGCCATGGAAGAAGCGGCAGGCGAAGGGGTGGAGCTGATCGTTTTCCCCGAGACGTTCCTCCCCTATTACCCCTACTTCTCATTCGTCGAGCCTGCCGTGCTGATGGGACGCTCCCATCTGGCGCTTTATGAGCAGGCTGTCACTGTCCCTGGTCCAGCAACGGATGCCATTGCTGCTGCAGCACGTCAATACGGCATGCACGTCTTACTGGGAATCAACGAACGCGATGGCGGCAGCCTCTACAACACCCAGCTCTTAATCGATGGCAACGGCGAAATCGTGCTCAAACGCCGCAAGATCACACCCACTTACCACGAGCGCATGGTGTGGGGGCTGGGGGACGGGGCGGGCTTGAAGGTTGTTTCCACCAGCCTCGGCAAGGTGGGTGCTCTCGCCTGCTGGGAGCACTACAACCCGCTGGCGCGCTTCTCCTTGATGGCACAGGGCGAGGAGATCCATTGCGCTCAGTTCCCGGGCTCCCTTGTGGGCCAGATCTTCAGCGAACAGACGGCCGTCACCATGCGGCATCACGCGCTGGAGGCCGGCTGCTTTGTGATCTGCTCCACAGCCTGGCTCGACCCCGACGACTACAGCACCATCACGCCCGATACCTCTCTGCACAAGGCGTTTCAGGGTGGTTGCCACACCGCTGTGATCAGCCCCGAGGGGCGCTATCTGGCTGGTCCACTGCCAGATGGCGAAGGGCTCGCCATTGCCGAGCTGGATCGTGCCTTGATCACCAAACGCAAGCGAATGATGGACAGCGTGGGGCATTACAGCCGCCCTGATCTGCTGAGCCTTCGCATCAATCACACAGCCGCTGCACAGGTTTCTGCCATGGGAATGGCTGTTGAGCCGCTCGATGCCACGGAGTTGATGACCTTCAACCAGGAGATGAGTGATGTCTGAACTGGGTCGCTTGATCACGGAACTGCAGGTGCATGGCGTTGCCGACCCTGCACTCCCAGGCAACAAAGGCCGGCGTGGAGGCGCTGGCCCTTCCGATCACCGGGCTATCACTATCGATGGCGCCACCGTGATGGTGCCCGTTTACAACGCTGCATCGAAGACCTCCCCCTACAGCCTGGAGACCGATCCACAGGGCGGCATCGCACTCGCCAGCTGCGCCAGTGAGGCGCTGAGTTCTGTCGCTGTGACGAGCGAGCCCTCCTTCTACAGCCTCTCCACAGCCGACGGCACCCCCTATCGATCCATCGCGCTCCTGCACGGGCGAGATGTATTGGCCACCACCCTGCTTCAAACCTGTATTCGCTTCCGCGATCGAACCGACTCCTGCCAGTTCTGCGCCATCGAGCAATCCCTTGAGGATTCCCGCACGATTGTCCGCAAGACACCAGAGCAGATCGCGGAGGTCGCAGAAGCCGCCGTTCGGTTGGATGGCATCAAGCAGCTCGTGATGACAACCGGCACCCCGAACAGCGATGACCGTGGGGCGCGAATGATGGCGGAAACCGCCATGGCTGTGAAAAAGCTGGTGGATATTCCCATCCAGGCGCAGTGCGAACCACCTGAAGATCCGATCTGGTACTCGCGCATGAAGCAGGCCGGTGTCGACAGCCTTGGCATGCATTTGGAGGTGGTCGAGCCAGAGGTACGGCGCCGGATTCTGCCTGGCAAATCCGAGATCACCCTCGACGACTACTACCGGGCCTTCGAGCAGGCTGTGGTGGTCTTTGGTCGCGGCCAGGTCTCCACCTACCTGTTGGCCGGACTCGGCGATAGCGCCGAGTCCCTGATCACCTGCAGCAAAAAGCTGATTGAGCTGGGGGTTTACCCCTTTGTGGTTCCTTTCGTACCGATCTCGGGGACTCCCCTCGAGGACCACCCCGCTCCATCCACCGACTTCATGGTGGAGATCTACTCCGCAGTTGCGACCCGGCTCAGGGAGTCGGATATCAGCTCTGAAGCCATGGCCGCCGGATGTGCGAAGTGCGGCGCTTGTTCAGCTCTTTCGTTGTTTGAAACCGATCGTTGACCTCCATGTTCTTCATCGATCCCAGTAGCCATGACATCGGCCGAAGCCCCAGTTCAGCTCCGGCCTCGTTTACTCCCTCGGTGCGTTGGGGCATCGGTATCGACGCCGACGATTTCCGACTCTCCCCAACGGCAAGCTCTGATCGCTTTTCGTTTCACCTGCTGAGGAATAGATCCTCCTTGATAGATGGGTACTGGCAACTGCGCAGTGCGATCTTCTGCGAAGAGCAGCACCTTTTTGAAACCAGCGATCTCGATGAGCTCGACGAGCGCGCTTATCCGATCGCAGCCGTGCACCACGGGGAAAACCATGGCGGCCAAGTGGTAGGCGTTGTGCGGATCGTGGAGCAGAGCCCCCGTCTCTGGTACGGAGGTCGCCTCGGCGTTCATCACGCCTTCCGCCGCCATAACCAAATCGGCAAAGGGTTGATCTGGAAAGCGGTCACGACGGCCAATGGCTGGGGTTGCGATCGTTTTCTGGCCACCGTGCAGATTCAGAACGTGCGGTTCTTCCAAAGGCTGCACTGGTCATCCATCGATGAATTGGAGATTCAAGGCATCCGTCATCACCTGATGGAGGCTGATCTGCCCTACTACCTGCCCTCAGTAGAGCGGCGTCCCTGCAGCTTGCAGGTGGCATGAGCACTGTCGAGCACCCCGTTTTGGCAGACCAGCTCAGGGCCCTAAGTGGTCTGCAGTCGAAACGCGACATCCAGGCAGCGGCAGCTGTCTTCGCCCACCAACCCTTTCCTGAGCTTGGTGTCGCTGCCCTGCTTGGCGACGACGCAGCCCTGCTGCCGGCACAGCGCGGTGGGCTGCTGCTGGCCTGTGAAGGAATGCACCCGGACCTGGTGGATGAAGACCCCTGGTTCGCGGGCTGGAGTGCTGTGCTGGTAAATCTCAGCGATATCGCCGCCATGGGAGGCCGGCCACTGGCGCTGGTCAACAGCATCTGGAGCGTGGGGGAAGAGGCGGCCGCCCCGCTTCTGGAGGGGATGCGTTTCGCCTGTGACAAGTTTTCGATTCCGATGGTGGGTGGCCATAGCAACAGCCACAGCCCCTACACGGCGCTTTCCGTTGCCGTGTTGGGTGTTGCTGAGGGACCGGTACTCTCCGCACGCTCTGCGCAGGCGGGCGATGCCCTGGTGTTGCTGATCGATGGCGACGGCAGCTTCTATCGCCACTACCCCTTCTGGGATGCAGCCACCAGCGCTGATCCCAAGCGCCTGCAGACCCAACTGGGCCTGCTCCCCCAGCTAAGCAAGGCCGGGATCACGCGAGCCGCAAAGGACATCAGCATGGGCGGCCTTGTGGGCACTGCGGCCATGTTCTGCGAGGCCTGTGGACTGGGCATCGAGATCGCTCGGGATGCCGTTGAGCGTCCCACTGGAGTTGATGAGCTGGCGTGGCTCAGCTGCTTCCCCAGCTTTGGCTTCCTGCTGGCAGTTCCAGCAGACAGGCTCTCTGATCTCCAGAGGATGTTGCAGCCCTACAGCAATCTGATCAACTGCCAGATCGGCCAATTCAGCCAGGAGATCACCGGCGTATGGCTAATAAGCGAAGGACAAAACGAACAGGTTTGGAATGCCGCAACACCACTCACAGGCTTCAGTGCGGCCATGAGCACTTAGCCGCCTTTACCCGCACTGCAGAACGCAGTCTTCACTCCCACAAAAGCCAACAAAAGCAAACCACTCTCATGCCCGAAGTTGTTCTTCAGCTGTGCTGGCCTGATGGCGACGCCAGTAGTTTCTATTCCCCATCTACGGTGATCTATGAATTTTTCAAACCCGGCGACACTCTCAGCATCGCCGAGCTGGAGCAGAAGGGTCTTGCCGCTTTGGAAGAGGCCTCTGAGCGTGTGCGAGCGCGCTATGGCTTTGCCTGCACCCGCACCGACGAGGAGGCAGTGAAGCTGAAGAAAAAGATCGCCAACTACAGCGCTAGCGAGAATGTTCGCATCAGCGCCCTTAATACCTGATCACAGCGAAACAACTTCTTCAGTACATAACCATGACCAGCAAGCCTCCTTTTCCGCCATTCACTCTTGAAACCGCCATCCAGAAAGCTCGGATGGCTGAAAATGCCTGGAATGGCCGTGATCCACAGGCCGTTGCCATGGCCTATACAGAAGACAGCCGCTGGCGAAACCGCAGCGAATTTATCCAAGGCCGCGACCAGATTCTCCAGTTTCTGAAACGTAAATGGGCCAAGGAATTTGATTATAGACTGATCAAAGAAGTGTGGGCGTATACCGACAGTCGTATTGCTGTGCGTTTCCAGTATGAATGGCACGATAACGCCGGTAATTTTTTTCGCTCGCACGGCAACGAAAATTGGGAGTTCTCGGAAACTGGACTAATGCAACGCCGTGAAGCCAGTATCAACGATGTGCCCATTCAAGAAGGCGACAGACTGTTCACCTGGGGAGATGGGCCGCGACCTGAGAACTTCCCTGGTCTGACGGAGCTTGGGCTCTGAGGCTTCCTCTGTAATAGCTGCCTCCCTGCCAATTCAGACCATGGATCAGCTGCGTCTGTTCATGCAGCACCATGTGTTTGCCGTTTGGGATTTCATGTTGCTGATGAAAGGGGTGGCAACCATGAAGTGTCGTGATGGCCGTGGGATCGCCGGGTGCGTATTCCTGATGTTTTCGCCAGACGCAATCCACGCGATGGACACCTTCTGCCGCTGTTCACCAGCCTGGGTGTACCGAAGGGTGGGATGCCAGAACCGATCACTCCATCGGGGCATCAACATTCATCTGAACGCGATAGATCGCTACTCCATTAAGCGCACTGCTCGATCGCATTGCCTGAGTTTGAGGCAGGCTTACTCAGGGTCCTCTCCATTGTGCTTCCTTCCTGCGTCAGTACGCCTCTGGGATCGGTCCCATCGCTGCGCCACACCTGGCGCCGAATCCCATGGCCATCCGCTCTGCTGCCGCCTCACCGTTCTGCAGGCCAGAAGAAGATCCGTTCCTGCTGCTCGAGTCCACCCTTCGTTCCATCGAGGTGGTGCTGATGCTGCGGCGTGATCTGCCACTGCGCCGCACCTGGAGCGAGCAGCCCTATGGAGAGGAGGAAATCACCCGCTTGGAAGAGGAGGTCCTGCCCGCCATCCGCGAGTGTCTGGCCCGCGTTGATGAGCTCGATCAGCGGCTGCTGGCCCAGCATGAGTTGCTGGTGTTGCGCTGCGAGCTAGAAGCCAAGCGGCACGCTCTGGCCTAAGGCCCAGGAGCCAAGGGCTCAGGAGCCACAGGCTCAAGCCCGGCCGGGGGGCAAATCCCGGCTTTTTCACCCTGTTGTTTTGCTGGAGTTCAGGGTCAGGGGTGGTGCAGCGCAGGGGAGAGCACTTCCCCGATGGTTCGCCCAAGCGCCAGCAACCTGACGGGCTGGCAGCGCCGCAGGTTCAAGGCCAAGGCGAGCGCCCTGCTGGCGGCCTTGACCCAGCGGCTTGCTGGGCGCGAGTGGGGGCGTTTTTTCTCCTTCCTGCGATGCAAGCCACCTCCACCCTGCTCCGCTCCAGCAGCACAAGGCAGCACAAGCCGGCCCCGGCCGTTCAGCAGCTGGTGCTCTTCTCTTTGCCCGAGCCGCTCGCCTGCTGCTGGGATCTGATCTGCCCAGAGGAAGCCTGGGAGCAGCCCCTGCGCTGGGCCGTTTAAGGCCAGCGCAGCTCGAGGCCGCTGGTAGCTAGCGGCCTTGCTCCACCCACTCGCGCCTGCTCGGGGATTGCGCGGCGGCCACTGGAGCTTCTGCTGCCTGTAGATGGCACTCCACCCGGTTTTGCTTCGTGCCAGCGGCTAGAAACAACCCGGCAACCCGACAGCCCCAATGCCCAGGTTCGCGGTGTTTTTCAGTGATGAAGCCGGGGCTGGCATCCAATTTGTTCAGGCGCTGGATCGGAGCCACGCCAAAGACATCCTGCGAGCCACCCATCCAGAAGGCCCGCTGTGCGTGATGGCCGCAGATCTAGTTGAGGGCCAGGATCTCCATGACCTGTTGCGCAGCTGGCTGAACAGGCAGGGATGAGGACCAGAAGAACCAGCACTACCCCCAGGCTGCTTCCTGCGTCGTGGTTCCTGCGTTGAGAACTGCCGCTGGGCAATCATCCCGTGCTGCGTAGATCGGTAAGCGGCCTACGCCCTTCCACCCACTCGCTCCCACTCGGGGATTCCAGCTTTGCGCTTAACAGCAAGGAAACCGGGTCTTGCTCCACCGGTTCGCGCCTGCTCAGGGATTCCGCTGCAACCCAAGCAGTACCTGACCTTGCTCCCCTGAGTTGTCCACCAGTGGCTTGCTCCGGGCCTTCCTCAGTCTGAGGCCCTCCTGACGTCGGACCTCTGCTTCGGGAAGTCCCTTCGCTGCGCCCGATGGCGCAGAAGATCATGGCTTCTCATTCAGCTGCCGCTTCACCGTTCTGCCGTCCTGAGGAAGATCCGTTCCTGCTGCTCGAATCCACGCTCCGCTCGATCGAGGTGGTGCTGATGCTGAGGCGCGATCTGCCGCTGCGTCGCACCTGGATCGAGCAGCCCTATGGACAAGAGGAAATCACCCTCTTAGAAGAAGAGGTGCTGCCCGCCATCCGCCAGTGCCTGGCGAGGGTGGATGAGCTCGATGAGCGGCTGCTGGCCCAGCAGGAGCTGCTGCGGCGCTGCACGCTCGAGGCCGAGCGCGATGAGCTGGCCACACGGCGGCTGCAGATGGCCTGAGCAGCCATCAGGGCCGGGGGCTGCGGCTGCCGGCCCCTCAAGCCTGCTTTTCAATGTGCCCGCATATGTTGTTGAGCAGCCGCCCAAGAACAATGACGAGAAATCTATGCAGAATGCGCATAGTTCTTGGCGGCCTTGCGCTACTCGCCTCTGCCGGAGCAGCCATCGCGGCACCACGGGATGAGATCAGCGCGCCGAGCAGCACTCCAGCCAACGTGGACCTCAAGGGCGTCGGCTACTCGGCCGATCTCAAAGGCAAGATCGTCGTTTACAAGGTCAAGCTGGCGGGAGGCAACGCCTGGGTGACGGGCGCACCCAACAGCTGGGCCATCTTTGATGTGGTCGATGGCCGCAGTGTGATCCTCAAGCAGAGCACGTTGATTGTGAATGGCTGGACGGGCTATTCGAAGTGGTGGGATCACAACGTCATTGCCACCCGTGCCTGCAAGCAGACCCAGACCGGCTGGGATGACCCATCGAGCTGTGTGATCGGCAACGGCAATGTCGTCAAGCTGCCGGAAGGGGAGTCGATCTTTGATTACTTCTTTGAATTCAAGTGGGAGGAAAACGGCGGCGTCCAGGTCGGCAAGACAGCCATTGATCCCAAGGCCAAGCCCACAGATGTGCGGTCGATGAACTGAGGATCGCCCATGAGCTTTTTCCGTGCTCTTCCCGTCCTGCTGACGGCTCAGCTGCTGTTCGCGCCCTTGGCGGTCCAAGCGGGCTCCTATGAAGCCCGCTGTGCCAGCAAGCGTGACTGCCTCGTCAAGATCCTTGGCGACCGCCTAGTCGTTGACGGCAAAACCGTTCCTGTTGATGCCGTCACCAGCTGGGCCAAAGGTGGGCCCGGCAGCCAATCCAATGCCGTACTGGGTGCAGGCGCCACGCTTCTCTTTGGCGCTCCGGGGCTGCTGGCCTTTGGTCTGCGGTCGTTCAAGTCAACCTTCTCCATCGCTTACTACAACGCGGAAGGGGAGATCGCTGAGCTTGCCTTTGCCTTCGACAACGGTGATGCCAGCCGCTTCTTTGAAACGGAAATCCAGGCCGCTACAGGTCTGCCGCTCGGAAAAGTGAAGCGAGAAGCCAAGGACTTCAAGTGGAAGGAGTCCGACTACCCCTCGCCCCGATAGCAATTCACCCCTTGCCAGCGGCACAGGAGTCAGTGGTCTGTTGCGCGCATTGACATCCCTCAATCCGCAGGCGTAACTCCTCAACCAAGGTCTTCAACCCAGGGCATCCCAGCAGGGAGCGGGGCACCAGCAGATCGAGCTGCTCCCAGAGCGGCTCCCAGGCCGGCACCGCCGTGAGCTGGGCCTGCTGCCAGGGCGGTTGGAGCAGCAGCTCGGCCGGCACCGGCAACAACACACCGCCCTGCTCCAGCTGAGTGATCCACTCCATGGCCCTGGTGCTGGCGCAACTCATCAGCGGCGCCAGCTGCATGTCCTCCAGCGCCTGATGCAGCTCCATGGCCGCTGCTCGCGGCGGTGCCAACAGCCGTAGAGGGGGAATGGGAAGGCGATGGCCCCCGGCGGCTGGGGGCTTGCAGGCCAGCACTAGGGGGCGACGGCCGAGATCCACACGCACGAGTGATCCCGCCAGCAGCTGGTCCGCCCCCTTTGCGCCCTGCAAGGCCTTCTCGCCCTGCCCCGTCTGCAGCAGCACGGCGTCCACAGCTCCGCAACGCACCAGCTCAGCCCATTGCCGGGGGCTGCGCCAGGCCTGCGGCAAGTCGGCGCCAACGCCCACTCCCTCCAGCAGGTGCTGATGGAACAGATCAGCCGCCAGCTGAGCCTGCCCACTGTCGACGCGCTGCCAGCGCTGCTCTGAATCCCGCCCCAACCCGTGATCGACGAGAGCAGCGGCTAAGCCAGCGGAGCCTCCAACGGGCGGCGTTGGGAAACAGCGGTGCACGGGACGGGGCGAGCAACGGGCTTCAAAGGCTCCAACGGGGCTGGCCCCATTGCGTTATTCCCAGAGACAGTGACAAGAACCTCTCCCCCAGCCGCAAGTCCTGGAGGCCCCATACAGCTCTGGAGCCGCCGGATTCAGCCTGGTCACAAAACAGGCATCCGTGGGAATACTGAGGTCATGACTATTGCGCCATGGCCCCAACTACCACCTCCGCACCGATTCGCGCCCACCTGATGATCGGTGCCGCCGCTAGCGGCAAGTCCACCGTTGCTCGCATCCTGGCCCGGCTGCTCAGCAGCACTGATCGGCCACCGGCGCAGATCATCTCCACCCGCGAGTTGCGGATTGAGCTCTTTGGTGATCGCGGCGTCTTTGGCCCCTGGGCCCAGCTGGAAGCCGTGATGAACGAGCGCATTGCCGATGCTCTGCGCAGTGGAGCCCCGGTGATCGTCGATGCCACCCACGCCCGCCGGCCCTGGCGGCTGGCGATCACCCAGGCACTGGAGCTGCCGGTTCCCGTGGAATGGATCGGCTGGTGGGTGAATACCCCCCTGGAGCTCTGCCTGGAGTGGAACCGCTGCCGCAGCAGCCATCAGGTGCCAGACACCGTGATCCACGAGCAGTGGTCGGCCCTGGCCAATACGCCCTTCTCCCCCAGCCGCTCCGAGGGTTTTGCGGCCATCGTCGCCATCGAGCTGGGCCATATCTCCCAGCGCGATGGCCAGCTGGAAGCCCACCTCAACGCTGAACTCGGCCGGCTCGATTGCCGCATCCGCCGCGCCCGCAACAGCGAGAGCCGCTACCAGCTGCATGGCTACTCGCGGTTGCTGAACTTCGAGCGGCTGCTGTTTCTGATCCAGCTACTCACCCGCTTCCCCGAGCTCACGGCCAAT
>NZ_JAGQBE010000006.1 GCF_024345475.1 Cyanobium sp. T1B-Tous | reverse complement strand
CGACACCCCGGCCTCCACGGCCCTGATGCTGCGCTGGCTGGCCGAGGCGGGCTATGCCCTCGGGCCCGAGTGGCCCAGCAGCGGGGAGGAGCTGATCCAGCAGCTGCTGGCCGGCCGCAGCAATGACCCGGAAAGCGGGCACCGCCCCCCGCTCGACCATCTCCCTCTCGAGGACTACCTGGCCTGGTACGACCAGTTGCCCAGCCAGGGGCGCGAGCGCCTGGAAGCGGTTTGGGGGCCTCCGCACCAGGATGCGGCCCTGGAAACGCCGAGGGGAGGCAGGGCCTGCTTCCCGATCCGAGGCCTGCGCTGGCGCCACGTGACCGTGCTGATCCAGCCCGAACGGGGCTACGACCGCGACCCGAGCCTCAGCTATCACAGCCCCGATCTGCCCCCCACCCATGCCTACCTGGCCCAGTACCTCTGGCTGCGCCAAGGCTTCGGCGCCCATGCCGTGGTGCATGTGGGCAAGCACGGCAATTTGGAGTGGCTGCCGGGCAAGGGGTTGGGACTCTCGGATTGCTGCTTTCCGGAGTGGGCCCTCGGCCCGTTGCCCCATCTCTATCCGTTCATCGTCAACGACCCCGGGGAAGGGTCCCAGGCCAAACGGCGCAGCCAGGCGGTCATCCTCGACCACCTCACCCCACCGCTAGGGCGGGCCGGGCTCCATGGCGAGCTGCAGCAGTTGGAGGTGCTGCTGGATGAGTACTGGGAAGCCAGCCAACTGGGCAGCGAGCGGGCCGGCCCCCTGCGCCTCGCCTTGGCCAAGCAGCTGGAGAGCCTCCAGCTGCCCCTCGGCACCGCCGCCGAACTGGATGCGCGCCTTGATGCCGCCGACGGCTATCTCTGTGAATTGAAGGAAGCCCAGATCCGCCTGGGACTCCACACCTACGGCACCCTGCCGGAACCGGAGCGGCTGGCCGAGCTGCTGCTCTGTCTCGCCCGTTGCCCCCTGGCCGAGCAGCCCGGCCTGACCCAGGCCCTGGCCCGTGACCTCGGCCTCGGCCTGGATCCCTGGTCTGATGCCGATGCCTCCGCCCTGGAACCGGAGGATCAGCGGCGGCTCCAGGCCAGCTTTGGCGGCGATCCGCCGCGTCTGGTGGGCGACGGGGTGGCACTGCTGGAGCAGCGGGCACTCTCCCTGGTGCGCCAGGAACTGGCCAGCCACGGCAAGGATCGACACCAGGCCAGCCACGGCCCCGCCCTGACCCAGGCCCTGGGTCACCTGCGCCAGGTGCTGCTGCCGCGCCTGCTCGCCTGCGACAGGACAGAACGCGAAGGGTTTCTGCGGGGATTGGCAGGGGAGCGCATCGCCGCCGGTCCCTCCGGCGCCCCCACCCGGGGCCGGCCCGATCTCCTGCCCACGGGCCGGAATTTCTACAGCGTTGACCTCCGCGGCCTGCCCACCGAGGCCGCCTGGGACCTCGGCCGCCGCAGTGCTGACTTGCTGCTCGAGTTGCACCTGCAGGAGCAGGGGGAGCACCTGCAGACCCTGGCGCTGTCGGTATGGGGCACGGCGACAATGCGCAATGGCGGCGAGGACATCGCCCAGGTGCTGGCCCTGCTTGGGGTGCGGCCGGTCTGGGATGGTCCCACCCGCCGGATGGTCGACCTGGAGGTGATTCCGCTCTCCCTACTCGGGCGCCCGCGGGTGGATGTCACCCTGCGCATCTCCGGGCTGTTCCGCGACGCCTTCCCCCAGCTGGTGACCTGGGTGAACCGGGCCACCGACCTGGTGGCGGCCCTGGATGAAACGGAGGCCCAAAACCCCCTGGCGGCCGCCTGCCGGCGGGAAGGCCACAGCGCCCGGGTGTACGGCTCCGCCCCTGGGGCCTACGGAGCCGGGCTCCAGGGGCTGATCGACAGCGGCCACTGGGAGCAGCGGGGCGACCTGGGCGAGGCCTTCCTCAACTGGAGCAGTTGGCGCTACGACGGTCAGCCAGGGGGCCCAGGCCAGGCGGGGATCGAGGCCAGGGCGGACCGGGCCGGCCTGGAGCAGCGCCTCTCTGCGGTGCAGGTGGTGTTGCACAACCAGGACAACCGGGAACACGATCTGCTCGATTCCGATGATTACTACCAGTTCCAGGGCGGGATGAGTGCCGCCGTGGAGCGGGTGTCAGGGCAGCGGCCGGCCCTGTGGTTTGGGGACCACTCCCGGGCCGCCCGACCGCAGCTGCATCGGCTGGAGCGGGAGTTTGACAAGGTGCTGCGCAGCCGGGTGCTCAATCCGCGCTGGATCCAGGCGATGCAGCAGCACGGCTACAAGGGCGGCTTCGAGATGGCCGCCAGCCTCGACTATTTGTTTGCCTACGACGCCAGCACCGGCCGGGTGCCGGACTGGGGTTACGGCGCCCTCTGCGACCAGTGGCTCCGCGACCCCACCGTGCTCGCTTTTCTGGAGCAGAGCAATCCCTGGGCCCTGCGGGACATGGCCGAGCGGCTGCTGGAGGCCCACAACCGGGGACTGTGGGAAGGGGCACAAAAAAACCAGCTGGAGCATCTGCGCCAGCTGGTGTTGGAGAGCGAAGGACAGATCGAGGGCTCTTGATTCAGCTGTTCAGGTCCCTGACCATCTGTTTGAAGGGGTCGATCGCGCCGGCCTTGCCCGTGGCGGGCTGGTTGATCTGGGACTGAGCGGAGGCTTCCTGCTCTTTCTGCTTGCCGATCCCGGTCGATCCCCCAGGCACGTTGACGCCCAAGGCGGACCCTTTCTTGCGCTGCTCCAGCTCGGCAGGCGACATGGTCTGGGCGAAGGTCTTCTTCACCGGCTTGGGGATGCCGCCGGTGAGGTCCACACTCTCCTGCTGGGTGGTCATACCGCCCAGCCCCTCGGACATCCTTTCGAGCTTGGCCTCCATGGACGCCACCTCAGCGACCATCTCCTTGTTGCCGGGGCTATCGGCCGTTCCGGGGAAGGTGCGGCGAATGGTGTTGGAGCGCCGCATGAAGTCCACATTGCCCATGCTGCTGGACGCATCGGCATCGAGGAAAAAGGTTTCGACCTCCTTCTTCGGCTTGGCAGGAGAGGTGTTGGAACTGGCGTTGCCGGCGCGGGAGGCGAACAGGCGATCAAACAGACCCATCGGCTGGCAGGAAAGCGTCAGCAAACCCTAGCGGCCATCGAGGGCAAGACCATGGGTATCCGTACCACAACTCAGCAAAAGGCCGCGCTGCTGGAGCTCGGCCGCAATGGCCTCGCACACCAGGGGCGTGGGAGCCCAGCGGGGTTGAAGCCGGTAGTCGTACCAGGCCTCGGCCCCGTCAAATCCCAGCCGATGGGCCGCATCGATCAGGCGCTGAAAGGGAAGCCGGTAGCGGGCCGGATGGGCGAGCAGCACCAGCGCGCCAGCCTGGCGACCCGCCTCCAGCACCGCCGCCGCTTGCAGGGACGCCCCCACCACGGACCGGCCCTGGAGATAGGGCAAAAGACTGGGGTGCTCCTCGCCAAAGCCCAGGGCCAGCACATGCACCAGGCAGCCTTCGAGCAGGCAACTGATCTCCACACCTCGCCAGAGCCTGGGCACCGGTTGGCCGCACCGGGCCGCAGCCTGGAAGGCCGCCTCGACGACGGCGTGGGCGTCGACGCTGTGATGGTCGGTGATGGCCAGATGCTCCAGCCCGATCTGCAGGGCCTGGGAGGCCAGCTCCAGGGGCGGGAGGCTGCCGTCGCTGCAGGTGGTGTGGCAGTGAAAATTGAGCCGGGTTGGGCAGCAGGTCGGCGTGACCTGGCGGAGCACCGACCGCAGGGGATGGTCAGGCACCGGCCGCCAGACGCTCGGCCCTGAGGCGACGCCATCGGGCATAGAACTGGATCGAGGCCGCCATGAACACCACCAGGGCCACGATGAACCAGGTGGCTGCTCCAGTGGGGAACTGGGCCTTGAACACCACCAGCATCACCACGATCACCAGCAGCAGGGTGGGCAGTTCATTCAGGGCCCGCAGCTGTTTGGGGCTCCAGCTGCAGCGACCCCCCTGGAGCTGGCCCATCAGGCGATAACAGAAGGCGTGATAGGCCAGCAGAGCGGCCACAAAGGCCAGCTTGGCGTGCATCCAACCCTGCTGGAGCCAGGCTGGGTTGACGCTCAGCAGACCGGCCGCACAGACCACGGCCACCACCATGCCGGGGGTGGTGATGATGTTGGCCAGACGGCGCTCCATCAGGGCGTATTGGTCTTGAAACGCCTGCCGCAAGGGAGCGTCCAGCTCCTCCGCTTCCCGGTGGTAGATGAACAGCCGCACCAGATAGAACAATCCGGCAAACCACACCACCACACCCACGATGTGGAGGGTCTTGAACCAGAGGTAGGCCTCCGGAGGCCAGCTCAGGGCCAGGAGCGACATGGCGGGTGGCATCGGGATCAGGCCCACAAGGTAGGGCCCAAGACAGACCTACCCCATGTGCGCTGTTGCCGTTGCCCGAATCGCCGCCAGCTCTTCGGCGGGGATCTTCTCCAACTGCTTCATCACCAGAGCCATGCGCGGATTGCGACGCAGGCCATCGCTGTGGCGGGCCAGGAAGTCCCAGTAGAGGGCATTGAAGGGACAGGCCGTCTCACCGCTGCGCTGTTTGGGGTTGTAGCGGCAGCCCTTGCAGTAGGTGCCCATCCGGTTGATGTAGTTGCCGCTGGCCGCATAGGGCTTGCTCGCCAGCAGACCCCCGTCAGCAAACAGCCCCATGCCAAGCACGTTGGTCTGCATCACCCAGTCGTAGCCGTCGATGAACATGCGGTGGAACCAAGCCGTCAGGGCCTGGGGGTCCAGCCCGGCGATCAGGCCGTAGTTGGCCAGCACCATCAGCCGCTGGATGTGGTGGGCGTAGCCCGTGGCCTTGAGCTCCCCCAGCACGGTGTCCACGCAGGCCATCTCGCTGCCGCCGAGCTGCTCCAGCCAGGCCGGCAACGGACGAGCGGCGCCGAAGTGGTTGCGAGCTGGGTACTCCTCGCCAAACCACCAATACAGGCCATGGGTGTACTCCCGCCAGCCCAGGATCTGGCGGATCACCCCTTCCAGGGACGCCAGGGGCGTGCCGCGCTCCAGGCCTGCCTCCTCCAGCCGCCGGATCACCTCCAGGGGGCCCAGCAGGCCGAGGTTCAGGTAGGGGGAGAGCAGGGCATGCCAGAGGGTGGGTTGGCCCGTCACCATCGCGTCCTGGTAGGGGCCGAAGCCATCGAGGCGGGTGGCGATGAAGTGCTCGAGCACCGCCAGGGCCTGTTGCCGGGTCACCGCCCAGCCAAAGGGTTGGCTGGAGCCGGGGAGGCCCGCTTCACCGGCCGCCTCCAGCCCAGCCGCAAGCTGGTCCACCTTGGCGATCACGGCCTCGGTGATCCCATCGGGCTCAAACCACTGCGGCTGCGGCCCGGCGAGGCCTTTGGGCGGGGCCTTGCGGTTGTCCTGGTCGTAATTCCACTGGCCACCCAGGGGGGTGTCGCCCTCCATCAAAACGCCGTAACGCCGTCGACCCTCCCGGTAGAAGAGCTCCATCCGCAGCTGTTTGTAGGGCTGGGCCCAAGCCGCGAAGTCCTCCCGGCTCCAGAGGAAGGCGTTGGAGGGATGCCACTGCAGCGGGATCGGCAGGGTGAGCCGCTCGATCGCGCGGCGAAAGGGCCGCTCCGCCGGCTCCATCACCTGGAGTTCGGTGAGGCCATGGTGGCTGATCCAACCGGCGAGGCCCTCCGAAAACCGATCGGTTTCCAGGTGGTCCACCCTCCAGCCCGCCTGACGAAGCTCCTCGCTGAAATGGCGCATGGCACTCCACACCAGCACCAGCTTCTGGCGGTGATAACGCCGCGCCGCCAGCACCGAGCTGCTCTCGAGCAGCAGGATGCGGCACTGGCGGCGGGCCTGGCCAGCGCCGAGCTGCTGCTCCAGGGCCGAGAGGGCGGGATGATCCGGGGAGAGCTGGTCCCCCAGGATCCAGATGCCGATCATGGCCGTGCCGGTTGCGCCGGAGCCGGCCGGGTCATTGCTGGAAACGGGAGTCGGCTTCCATCCAACGCTCGAAGGCCGCCAAGCCCTCGATCAGGGCCCAGAGCCCAAGGCCACAGGCCAGCAGCCAGCCCATCGCCATCAGGATGGTGATCACCACCGGAATCGCCGCCAACGCGAGCAACGGCACGATCACCAGGGCACCCACCGCGGCCAGGGCCAGCACCGGGGCCACCAGCAGGGGGGGCGGACCGCCACGGGCGGCGACCCGGAGGGTGGTGAAACGGACCATGGCGGCACCACGGAGAGGGGTCTTGATTCTGGAGCGCCGGCCCCGCTCCAATCGCGGGTGGAGGGGCGGAGAACCGTTCCGGCCTAGCCCGGTTCACCCGCCAAGCGGCAGGCGCGCCGCGCCACGGCGGCGGCGTAGCCCCGCTCCACCGGACCAGCCAGGGGACTGAGCACCCCGTTTCTGCAATCCACCACCAGCCGTTCGTGCTGGCCGCGCTGGTCACCCACCCGCAGCCGCAACTGCCAATGGTGCTTGGCACTGCGATGGATCTCATCCCCACAGACCGGTCCCACGCAGAGTCCGGGAGCCGCCAACGCCGGGGGGGGCAGGCCCGGCAGCAGCTGAAGCAGCAGGGCCAGGAGCACGGGGAACAGAACGGAACAAGCCAGGCGCCTCAACTGGCCAACTCCTCGCCCTCGGGCTCATCACTGGGATGAAAGTAGTCCCACACTTGGCGCGCCAGGGCCGCACCCACCCCGGGGGCCGCGGCGATCTGCTCCGGGCTGGCGAGCTGGATGGCATCGATGGAGCGGAAGTGGGCCAGCAGCTCCTTCACCCGCTTGGGGCCCAGACCAGGGATATCGGAGAGACGGGAGCGCTTCATGCGTTCGCCCCGCTGTTGGCGGTGGAAGCTCACGGCAAACCGGTGGGCCTCATCCCGCAAACGCCGCAACAACTGCACGCCCAACTGGTCGGGCTCACTGTCGAGGGGTTGCTTGGCCCCCGGCACAAACACCTCCTCGCGCTGCTTGGCCAGGGAACAGACCACCAACTCCTCATGGAGGTTGAGTTCCCGCAGGGCCTCCATCACCGCCGAGAGCTGCCCCTTGCCGCCATCGATCATCACCACATCCGGCCAGTCGTTGAGTCCTGCGGTGTGTAGGGCGCTGTCTGCGGCCCGGCGCAGGGCCTGAAGGTCCCCCCCCTCGGCCTTGGCCTGGGCCCAGCGACGAAAGCGGCGGCGCATGATCTCGGCCATGGCCATGAAGTCGTCGGAATGGCCGGCGCGGATGGAGCTGCTCTGAATCTTGTATTTGCGGTAATGCTGCTTGGCAGGCAGGCCATCGAGGAACACCACCTGGGAGGCCACCGCATCGCTGCCCTGGATGTGGCTGATGTCGAAGCCCTCGATCCGACGCGGCGGGTTGGGAAGTTCCAGCAGTTGGGCCAAATCCTCGGTGGCCAGCAGCTGCTGCTCGGCACCGCGCTGGGCCCGCTGCAGCTCGTAGCTGGCGTTGCGCTCCAGGAGCTCGATCAGGTCGGCCTTCTGCTGGCGCTGGGGCACGGCCAGCTTCACCTTGCGACCGCGCCGCTCTGCCAGCCACTCCTCGATCAGCCCCTGCTGGGGCAAGGGGTGCTGGAGCAGCAGCTCAGGCGGAATCTCCACGGGCTCCACCTGGCTGTAGTGCTCCTCCACCACCCGCTGCAGGATCCGGCCGGGCTCCAGGGGCTGGCCATCGGCGCCCACGGCATCGGCGGTGAACCCCAGCCGCCCCACCAGCTTGCCCGCCCGCATCTGAAACAACTGCACCGCCGCGAGACGGGCATCCGCCGCAAGGGCGACCACATCGCGGCTCACGGAACTGTCGCCGATGCTCATCTTCTGATCAGCGGTGAGGGTGTCGATGCCCTGGAGCTGATCCCGCACGCGAGCGGCGCTCTCGAAATCCAGGCGCTCGGCATAGCGCTCCATCTGCTCGTGCAGCAGCTCCAGCAACTCCTCGTTGCGGCCCTGGAACACCATCGCCACCTGGCGCAGGGTGCGGTGGTAAGCCTCGGAGCTGATCTTTTCCTGGCACACGCCCGGGCAGCGGCCGATGTCGAAATTGAGGCAGGTGCGCTCGCGATACAGGGGCTGGGGACGCTGGCGCAGGGGAAACACCCGCTTCACCAGGGTGAGGGTGCGGCGCAGCAGGCCCACATCCACATAGGGCCCATAGAAACGGTCGAGAGGGGAACGGAAGCGGCGGCGCCGGGTGATGAAAATGCGCGGATAGGCCTCGCTCCAGGTGATGCAGAGGTAGGGATATTTCTTGTCGTCCTTGAGCAGCACGTTGAAGTGCGGCTGGTTCTGCTTGATCAGGTTGGATTCGAGGGCCAGCGCCTCGGCTTCGCTGTCGGTGACGATGAACTCGATCTCGCACACCTGGCGCACCATCAGCGAGATGCGCGGGCTGTGGCCGTGACCACTGCCGCTCTGGAAGTAGCTGCGCACGCGGTTGCGCAGCAGCTTGGCCTTGCCGATGTAGAGGATGCGGTCGTCGGCGTCGCGCAGCAGATAGCAGCCCGGCTCGGAGGGAACCTCTCTCAGCCGGGCCTTGAGCCGTTCGGGTTGCTGCAGCAGGGGCAGCGCCAAATCAGCCGCCGTACTGCCAGCCGGTGCTCCCCAGCTCCAGGGCGGCACCATCCCGGTGCAGGGTGGCGGTCTTCACCTCTCCCACGAACACGGTGTGATCCCCATGGGCCACCTGGCCCACCAGCTCACACTCCACGGCACCAAGGGCGTTGTCGAGGATGGGCAAGCCCAGCTCCCCCAGGGTGAAGGGAGCGGCATCAAAGCGGCCACCCACTCCCTTCTGAGGCTTGAAGAACACGGCGGCCAGGTCCTTCTGGTCGGCAGCCAGCACGTTGAGGGAAAACTTGCCCGTGCGCTGGATCATGCCGTTGCTGGTGCTGTCAGCCCGCACGGCCATCACCACCAGGGGCGGTTCAAAGGAGCCCTGGGTCACCCAGCTGGCGGTGAAGCCGTTCACCTCTTCTCCCTCTGCCACGCCACAGATGAAGACGCCATGGGGGATCTTGCGCAGCAGGGTTTTCTTGGCTTCGGCATTGAGGGCGGCGGTCTGGGCCATGGCGGCTGGAGCGCCGGGAGGCGCGGGGAACGGTGCCAACTCTAGAAACGCAGCGCTCGCCCATAGGCTGGCCCCATGCGCGCGCTCTACCCCGGCAGCTTCGATCCCCTCACCCTGGGCCATCTCGACCTGATCGAGCGCAGCGCCAGGCTGTTTGACAGCGTGATGGTGGCGGTGCTGCAGAACCCCAGCAAGCAGCCCGCCTTCGGCCTGGAGCAACGGCTGGGCCAGATCCGCAGCGCCACGGCCCACCTCAGCGGGGTGGAGGTGGGCAGTTTCGATGGGCTCACCGTGGATTTCGCCGCCCGCAGCCAGGCCCAGGTGATCCTGCGGGGCCTGCGGGCCTTGAGCGATTTCGAATTTGAACTGCAGATCGCCCACACCAACCACAGCCTGGCCCCCCAGGTCGAGACGCTGTTCTTGGCCACTGCTGTACACCACAGCTTTCTGAGCAGTTCGGTGGTGAAGGAGGTGGCCCGCTTTGGTGGCGATGTGCGCCACATGGTGCCGGCTGGAGTGGCGGAAGACCTGACCAGGCTTTTTAATCGGACTTCTGCTTAGTGCCGTCCATGGCCGAGGTCACCATCACCGTGCTCGACCAGCTCGATCAACTCGAGGAAGTCGTGTTGGAAGGCAGCCGCATTCCCTTCAGCGGCGGGCGACTGGTGAACGAGCAGGACGCCATCGAGGTGATGGATGCGCTGCGCGACGCGCTCCCCGCCCAGCTGGGCCAGGCCGTTGAGCTGATCCGCCAGCGGGACGACTTCATCGGCCAGGCGCGCCAGCAGGCTGAGGAGATCGTGGCGGCCGGCAAGCGGGAGCGGGACCAGCTGATCAACAGCGCCGCGATCCGCCAGGAGGCGGAGCGGCAGGTGGCCGAACTTCGCGACCAGGCGCGCCAGCAATGTGAGCAGCTGCTGCTGCAGGCCCGCCAGCAGGTGGCCCAGGCTGAACAGGAGCACCAGGCCCGGCTGGCCCAGATGGAGCAGCAGTTTGCGCTGCGGCGCCAACAGCTCGAGCAGGAGAGCGCCGAACGCAACCGCCTGCTGGTGGAACAGCACGACCGCAACCGCCAACAGGCGATGGCCGAACTGGAGCAGATCCGCCAGGAGGGCGTGCGGGTGCAGCGGGACAGCCAGGGCGAAGCCGAGCGCTTGCACAACGACGCCCTGCAGTTCCGCCAGCAGACCCAGCAGCAGTGCGACGCGCTGGTGGCCCGCAGCCGCCAGGAGGCCGGCACCATCGAGGAGGGGGCGAACCGCTACGCCGAGCAGGTGCTGGGCGAGTTGGAAGGTCGGCTCAAGGAGATGAGCCAGGTGGTGCTGGGTGGCCGCCGGGAGCTGGTGCGACTGCAGGCACCGGAGGGTTCGGCGGCAGCTGCAGCGTCAGAGCCGGTGAGCCGCCGCCGCCGCGTGGCCAACACCCTCAAGCAACTGGCCGGTTAGAGGGGGCAGAGCTGGGTGTTCTGCGCTTGGCGCAACACCCGGCCGATCGTGTCATTGGGCGATCCCGCTCCATTGCTGATCGCACTCACGTAGCGGGGGCCATCCGCCGTGAGCAGCACGCCGCTGATCGAGCGCACCCCGCTGATCGTGCCCGTCTTGCCAAAGAACTTGCCCTGCAAGGGCGTCCCGATGTACAGGTTGCGCAGGGTGCCCCGCTGGCCCGCCACCGCCATCGAGGCGAGGTAATCGCGCCCGTAGGGATGCTGGTCCATGCGCAGCAGCAGGGCCGCCAGAAAGCGACTGGTGAGCCGGTTGGCCCGGTCCAGGCCACTGCCATCCGCTACCCGCACACCCTGCATCGGCAAGCCCTGCTCCATCAGCCAGAGGGTTTCCCGCTGGGCCGCCTGGCCCAGATCCCAGCTGCCAGCGGCCTGGCGCAGCAGCACCTCGGCGGTGAAATTGTGGCTTTCGGTGTTGGCCAGGCTCAGCAGATTGTGCATCGGCGCCGAGGATTCCTGATGGAGCAGCACCGCATCCCCAGGCATGGGGGAACGGGAAGACACAAGCGACAGCTGCACTTTGGTGCCCTTCTGACCCATGGTTTTGGTCATCAGGCTCTGGAGCCTGGAGGGCGGGTTCATCACCGCCTCATGGATGGCGTTGCTGGTGACGGCCAAGCGGGTGATCGGAGCGCCGTAGGCGGTGTAGCGATCATCCGGATGCCATCCCTGGGGCCACCAGGCCTGGCGAGGCTCTTCGGCGATCTGGAGTTTGACCACACTGGGGACATCCCCGGTGCTGCCTCCGGATCCCAGGGCCAACTTGGCGAAGCGTTGCAACTGGGGCAGGGCCAGGTCGGGATCCCCCTCACCGGTGAGGCGGAAGCTGCCGTCCGTGAGGCGCCAGAGCTGGGTGTTCAGGCGGTAATCAGGCCCAAGACGATCAAGCGCATAGGCCGTGCTCACCAGCTTCTGATTGGAAGCCGGAATGCGGGGACGGGTGCCATTGAGATCGGCCAGCAGGCGTCCTTGGGGATCGGCGATGCTGATGCTCCACACCGAAGCCTCCCCTCCCACCGCGGCCAGGAGGCGCTGTTGCAGGACCGGACAACTCACCTGGCCCTGCAGCAGGGGCAGACCCAACGGCGGGGGCAGGGGAGGCAGGGAGGCGAGCGGAGCCGCTGCCAGGGGGGCGAAGGCGGGAACGGCAGGGGTCTGCGGGGCCGGTGCCGCGATCGAAACCAGTGGGGCCAGGCTCGCCGGCAACAGGGCCAGGGCAACGAGGCGGGAAGGGGTGAGCGGTGTCATGTCACTGGCCTCCCAGTTGCAGGCCACTCACGGTGCCGCCAATGCGGTATTGCTCCCCCTCGATCTCGACTGGCGCTCCGATTTTGAGGTTTTGGTTGCCGAACACCACGCCCCCCCCACTCCGCCGGCCCTGACCCTGGAGCACAAAGCGGGCGTCGAGCGTGCCCAGGGTGGCTTGGTTGGGATCCACAGCCGACACGACCGAGCCATTCGGCTGGACGGCCACCAATTTGCGTTGCAGGGGCAACACCTGCTTCACCGCCACCGAACCGTGGGGCTGGTTGCGAATCACGATGGCGACCTTGCCCTCCTTCTGGGCGGCCTGAATCAGGCCGGCGGGATCGGCCACCGCCACACCGCGGACATCCACCAGCACCGTGACGGGGATCAGGGCACCCGTGGCACTGGCCACGGCACCACTGAGCTTGGGGCTCCAGATCACCCCCGCGAGGGCAAGACCAACGGCGGCGGCGGCACCGAGATCCACCAGGCTCCAGGAGCGGCCGTCGCGGGCGGGGGTGGGGTCGCTCTGGGCAGCCATCGAACAACTCGGAGGTTCGGCGAAGTTTACGGAGGTTCGCCCACTCCCACCAGGGCAAGCGGCGGCGGCCAGGCCCGGGGCTAGTTGCGCAGACCCTCGATGAAGGCGTCCATCACCTTGAGATTGCCGCCCAATCCCAGACCGGCCCCACCGGCCAGGGCCAGGGCCTGCTCCTCGGCATCGGGTTTGTGGTCGAACTGGCTCACAAAGCGAAAGCCATCCGGATCGCGGCGATAGAGCTCCCAGGCACCAGGGCAGGCCCGCCGCAGGGCACCATCGCCCGTGGGGATCAGGGCATAGGCGCTCTGCCATCCGGACAGAAATCCCTTGCGGCGTTGGCGGGCCACACTGCCGATGCCCACGGCGGCATCTTCCAGATTGCCGTTGAGCAGCACCACAGCCCCGCGATGCAGGGCACAAACCTGCTCCACCTCCTCGTAGTCGGACGGGGAGGGAGCCAGCAGCAGCAGCACGCCCTCGCTGCCGCCGTCGGCCTGCTGCAAGCGCATCTGATCCCGGAGGCTGGCAATTTGGGACGCCGCCTCCGGAGCATCCCGCTGGGCCAGGGCCGTGGCCCCGGCATCGGCACACAGCAGACGCAGGCCAGCCACCGTTGGGGCCAGCGCCGCCTGCAGGCGCAGGGCCACCGGCAACAGACGCAGTCCCTCAAAGCGCAGTTCCACAGACCAGAGCCCCTTGGCCCCTGCAGCCAGGGCGGCCTGGATCGCCACCAGGGCTTCGGCCTCAGCGCTGCGCAGATCGGGGGGAAGCATCAGGGCGGGATCTAACCGGCTGACGCTAACGAGTGGTCTCGACCGGGACCTCGCGCAGCCGATCCAGGGTGCGTGTCAAGGCCGCCACCAGGGCCATGCCGTCGGCGGGGGTATGCCAGGGGCCCAGGCTGATGCGCACGCCACTGCTGGCTTCAGCTTCGCTGCAACCCATCGCCAGCAGCACGGGGCTGGCCGCCGAACCACTGCTGCTGCAGGCCGAGCCACTGCTGATGGCAAAGCCCTGGCGTGCCATCTCAGCCACCAGCCAACGTCCGGAGAGGGGCTGGCCATCCGGCCCAGCCACCAACAAGCTGATGTGATGGGGCAGGCGCTGAGGGCCCGGGGCAGGACCGGTGAGCCGAATCCCCGGGATGGCCAGCAGCTGATCCAGCAGCGGATCGCGCAGTCGGGCCGTCGAGGGCAACTGTCTGGCCAGCTCCAGGGCCTTGGCGAATCCGGCCAGCAGGGCCACCGGTTCCGTCCCGGCCCGGCGCCCGCCCTCCTGCCCACCGCCCCCGAGCTGGCCCTGGAGGGGCACACCGGCGCGCACCAGCAACACACCCACGCCCCGGGGGCCCTGCAGCTTGTGGGCCGCACCGCTGAGCAGGTCCACGGGAAGATCGCGGAACTGGAGGGGACGGTGCCCCAGCACCTGAACCGCATCGACATGCAGCAGCACGCCGGATGCCCGGCAACGGCTGCCAATGGCCTCGATCGGTTGCAGGCTGCCCACCTCGTTCTGGCCCCAGATCAGGGACACGAGCCGGGTGGGTGGGGCGAGCAGGGCGTCGAGGGCGTGGAGATCCAGCAGCCCCTGGCAGTCCACCGGAAGGATCTGCACCTGCCACCCCCGCTCCGCGAGGCGGCTGGCGGCCGCCTGGGTGGCGGGATGCTCAACCGCGGAGATCAGCAGGCGGCCGGGCTGAAGCGTGGCTGCGGCTCCGAGTAGGGCCAGATGGATGGCCTCGGTGCCGCCGGAGGTCACCACCAGCTCCTCGGCGTCACAGCCCAGGAGCATCGCCAGGGTCTGCCGCGAGCGCTCCAGCTGTTCGGCAGCGGCCAACCCGGGCCCGTGCAGGCTGGAGGGGTTAGCCCAGGCCGTGGACTGGACCTCCGCCATCGCGCGGAGCACGGCCTCGGACGGCGGCGTGGTGGCGCTGGTGTCGAAATAGGTCGCCAGGGCCGGAGATGCCATTAGCCGCCTGGGGGCATGGTTCGCTCGAAGCGAGCCCTGGTGCGCGTTTCGAGGGATTCGGTGGCCAGGGCCACGAGGTCGTCCAGGGAGCTGTTGTTCAGCAGCGCCTGCACCCGGGCGCGGGCCTCTGCCGAGGGGCAGGCCTCAGGCCGGATGCAGCCGTTGACGCAGACGCTGGCGCAATCCACGGAAGCCGCGGCGCCGGGAACGCCGTCAGGAGCCTGGGCTGGGGACACCAGCTCGATTCGACTGTCCGGGGAGTCGCCAGCGGGGTCATCGCCCCAGAGCTCGGGCGTCACCACCCCGTCAAACACCGCAACGGCGGGACCGGTCATGAACAGGTGGTCGCTGGCAGGGTCCCAGTCGATCTCCAGGGGGCCGCCGGGTAGATCAATCCGGGCCCGTCGCTCGGCCAATCCGAACCGATGGGCCACCACCAACGTGGCGCAGGCGCCGGTGCCGCAGGCCAGCGTGGGGCCGGCGCCCCGCTCCCAGACCCGCATCACCAGGTGGGTCGGGCTCAGGGCCTGGACGAAGTGGACGTTGGTGCGAGCGGGGAACGCGGGATCCACTTCCAGGGCGGCACCGCAGCCCTCCAGATCGATGGCCGCCACGTCGTCCACCGGGATCACCACGTGGGGATTGCCCATCCCGGCAGCACCGACCGCAAAGCTGATGCCCGCAGCCTCCAGCTGGCCCTGGGGCAAACCCGCCTCGCCAACGGCCAAGGTGGTGGGGATGGTGGCGGGCTCCAGGAAGGGTGCCCCCATATCCACCCGGATGGTGCCATCGGCCTGGAGCTCGGGCACGATGCGCCCCGCCAGGGTTTCGATCTGCCACTGCCGGCCCGGCCCATCGCCATCGCTATCCGCCAGAAAACGAGCCAGACAGCGGATGCCGTTGCCGCACATTTCCGGTTCGCTGCCATCGGCGTTGAAGATCCGCATCCGCAGCTCGCCGCCCTCCCGGGGGGGCAGGGCCAGGATCACCCCATCTCCACCCACGCCAAAGCGCCGGTCACACAACCGCTGAATGCGCTCCTGGGTCAGCCCCATGTCGTCATCGCCGATGGCGGCACTCCGGCCATCAAGCATGAGGAAATCGTTTCCCAGGCCTTGATATTTGCTGAACTGGAGCACGATGGGGCGAGCGCAGCCACGTGCAAATCCTATGCAGAGCTTTTTCGAGAAGCGGACAACCGCCCTCGATACGTCCCAGCCGAGCATCCGCCACCTCCAAGACCTGATCCGCCACCGAACGCCCGTGGCCATTCAGGTGTCTGGGGTGGGGGAACTGGAAGGCACCCTCCACTGGCAAGACATCCACTACCTGGCCCTGAGCCAGGACGAAGGACGGCCCCTCACCCTGATCAGTCGCGCCGCGGCGAGCACGATCCGCGCCCTGGGCTGAGCACCCCCTTCCCAGAGGGCTGTGGCACGATCACAGCTCTGATCCAGCCCTGGCTGCCGTGAGCGACGCCCCCCGCTACCAACCCCAGGCGCTTGAAGCCCGCTGGCAGGCCCAGTGGACGGTCACCGGGCAGCACCGCACCCCCCCCGGGCAAGATTCGGCCGCCGGCAACCGCTATTACGCCCTGTCGATGTTCCCCTATCCCTCGGGGAACCTGCACATGGGCCATGTGCGCAACTACGTCATCACCGACGTCGTCGCCCGGGTGCAGCGCATGCGCGGCAAGCAGGTGCTGCACCCCATGGGCTGGGATGCCTTTGGGTTACCCGCGGAAAACGCGGCGATCGAACGGGGAATCGATCCTGGGGTGTGGACGGATCAGAACATCGCGTCCATGCGCGCCCAGCTGCAACGGCTGGGGCTGTCGATCGACTGGGACCGGGAGGTGGCCACCTGCCACGCCGATTACTACCGCTGGACCCAGTGGCTGTTCCTGCAGTTCCTGGAAGCCGGCCTGGCCTACCAGAAAGACGCCACGGTGAACTGGGACCCGATCGATCAGACGGTGCTCGCCAATGAACAGGTGGACAGTGAGGGACGCTCCTGGCGCTCGGGCGCCCTGGTGGAAAAGCGCAAGCTGCGCCAATGGTTCCTGAAGATCACCGCCTACGCCGACCAGCTGCTCGACGACCTGCCCAAGCTGGAGGGCTGGCCAGAGCGGGTGCGCACCATGCAGGCCAACTGGATTGGCCGCAGCACCGGTGCCGAGCTCACCTTCCCGGTGGTCGATGCCGAGGGCCACGACACCGCCCAGGGCATCACGGTGTTCACCACCCGGCCCGACACGATTTTTGGCGCCAGCTACGTGGTGCTGGCCCCCGAACATCCCCTGGTCACCTCCCTCAGTACGGCGGAGCAGGCCATTCACGTGGAGGCCTTCTGCGATCTGGTGAGCCGCCAGAGCGAGCAGGAACGCACCGCCGATGACAAGCCCAAACGCGGCGTGCCCATCGGTGCCCACGTGCGCAACCCCGCCAACGGCGAGCTGATCCCCCTATGGATTGCCGACTACGTGCTGGCCGACTACGGCACCGGCGCCGTCATGGGGGTGCCGGCCCACGACCAGCGCGACTTCGTGTTCGCCCGCCAGTACGAACTGCCGGTGCGCCAGGTGATCATCCCCGAGGGCAGTGATGAGCACGCCTACGAGGGCGGAGCCTGGACCGAAGCCGGCGTGCTGATTCACTCCGGGCGCTTCGATGGCCTGTCCAGCCGAGAGGCCAAGCAGGCCATCACAGCAGCGGCCGAGCAGGAGGGCTGGGGCCAGGCCCGCATCACCTACCGCCTGCGCGATTGGTTGATCTCCCGCCAGCGCTACTGGGGCTGCCCGATCCCGGTGATCCACTGCGAGAGTTGTGGCGTGGTGCCGGTGCCGGCCGCACAGCTGCCGGTGGAATTGCCCCAGGGCGCCAACCTGGTGGGCAAGGGCGGGTCGCCTCTGGCCCAGCTGGAGAGCTGGTGGCGCGTGGACTGCCCCTGCTGCGGTCAGCCGGCCCGACGGGAGACCGACACCATGGACACCTTCATGTGCTCCAGCTGGTACTACCTGCGTTACAGCGATCCCAAGAACACCGCCCTTCCCTTCACCCGTGAGGCGGTCGATTCCTGGCTGCCGGTGGATCAATACGTGGGCGGTATCGAGCACGCGATCCTGCACCTGCTCTACTCGCGCTTCTTCACCAAGGTGCTGCGCGACCGCGGTCTGCTGGGCTTCGATGAACCCTTCACCCGCCTGCTCACCCAGGGCATGGTGCAGGGCATCACCTACAAGAACCCCCATTCCGGCAAATACATCGCCCCCGCCGATGTCGCCGACCCCAGTGATCCGCGGGACCCGCTCAGCGGCGAGCCGCTGGAGACGTTCTACGAAAAGATGTCGAAGTCGAAGCACAACGGCGTCGACCCAGCCGTGGTGATCGACAAATACGGTGCCGACACGGCCCGCATGTTCATCCTGTTCAAGGCTCCGCCCGAAAAGGACCTGGAGTGGGACGACGCCGATGTGGAGGGCCAGTTCCGCTTCCTGCAGCGCCTCTGGCGCCTGGTGGATGGGGCCGTGGCAGGCGGTCTGGTGCTGGCCCCCCGGGACGCCACGACCAGGCCCTCCCCCCAGAACCCAGAAGACCAAGCCCTACGTCGTGCGGTGCACACCGCGATCACCGCCATCAGCGAAGACCTGGACGGCGACTACCAGTTCAATACGGCTGTGTCCGAGTTGATGAAACTCAGCAACGCCATGGGCGAACACCTGCCTGGAGCTTCAGCGCCCGTGGCCAGCGAAGCCCTGCGCACCCTGTTGGTGCTTTTAGCCCCGTTTGCGCCGCACTTGGCCGAAGAGCTCTGGCTGCGGGCAGGCGGCAATGCCGATGGCCACACCAGCGTGCATGAGCAGGTCTGGCCGAGCGCCGATGCCACAGCCCTGGTGCGCGACACGATCCCCCTGGTGATCCAGGTGAAGGGCAAGGTACGCGGCAACCTCGAGGTCCCCGCCGATGCGGACAAGGCCACCCTGGAGCAGTTGGCCCTGGCCAGCGACATCGCGGCCAAGTGGCTGGAGGGCAAGGCCCCGAGCCGGGTGATTGTGGTGCCCGGCAAACTCGTCAACTTGGTGCCCTGAAGGGAGCCGAGGCCCCCTCAGAACCACTCGGCTACGGCCTCCTCGGCACTGTTGACATGGGCATCAGGGGTGGTGCGGGCAAATTCGAGGGTGATGTGGCGGCGCTGCTCCCCATCGGCGGCCACAGCCGTGATCGGATACAGCTGTTGACCATCGCGGAACGGCACTTGCAGGCGGAAGGTGCCGTCCTCGGCCAGGGGCACCACCTCGTCCCCAATGCGCAGGGTGGCCGCCGGGTCGGTGGCGCCATACACGATCAGCTCCGCATCAGCCACCAGCCAGAAGGAACGCTGGCGGGAGGCCACGCCACCGACACCGGATTCCTGGCGGCCGCTGGCCCAAAGGCCCACGCCTGAAGCATTCAGGCCGTGGGAATGGTCACCGGAAGCGTCCACTTCATGGAAGGCCTCGGAACCGCGTCCAACGGCACGGAAGGTGGACGTGGCGGCCTGGTAAACCCGCTCGTGGATGCCGGGAGCAGCTTGGGGGACGGCCGCGACCGCCGCCGCCGCGGCAGCCGGTGCTTCCAGGGAGAAGGGAACGAACTGGTCGAGGATCTGCTCACTGGGGTGCAGGGCCGGAACCCGAGCCACGGCCGAGAAAGCCAGGGAGCGCCAGCCGCCGGCACCAAGCCGATAGCCCAGCTCGACGCGGTAGTCACGGTCGCTGAGGGGAACGGGGAGGTACCACTCTGTGGCGTGGCTGTTGACCACCACTTCCTGCATGGTGTGCTGGTGGGCCGCTCCGCCACCGAGACCCGTCACGTCGGCCACCCGCAGCACCAATTGGCTGGCCCCATCAGCCATCGCCTGGCGCCGATCGGCATCGGACAGCTCCCAGAACACATAGGCCCACTGGGGATCGCGGGGCAGGAACACCACCGAGGTCTGGGCCGAGGGTCGGGGGGCCGGGAGCATCTCCGCTTCCAGCGCCCGCAGGTCAGTGGACTGCTCTACCGACTCGGGGGCAGCATCGGATTGGCGATCGATCGCGCGGACCAATTGGTCCTTGAGCATGCGGCTGTAGCGGCCGATCCCGAGGTTGCTGGCCAGTTCCCGCAGCTGACGCAGCGTCAGGTCGTTGGTGTTCCCCTCGTCCGACATCGGAAAACCTGACGTGGTCATGACGAAAGCTTTCCGGTAAAAACTGGAGCAATCCTGTCGTTCTCAGTCCAGGATTTCGGGTTCTGTCAGGGGATCGCCACGTCCCGCGGGGATCGGACCGCCCGAGGTTGCCCACAACGAACGGGGAGAGCCCTGTGAGGCCAGGACGAGAGAGGGAAGACCATGCGGCCATTCCGCTGTCAGCGGGAGCAAACCATGCTCCGTGGGCTGGGAAACGCTTCCTGCAGATCTGTGTCAGTGGCTGGGCCGCCCCTCGCCAGAGCAGGAATTCATCCTTAAACCGGATGGATTGCAAGGCTGAACCATGCGTTGGCTGGGACTGGTGCTGTGCCTGCTCTGGCTGGGCTGGCGGTTGCAGTCCCTCTGGCAGGGGATCCAACGGTGGCGGAGGGGGGATGCCCTCAGCCATGCCTTCCAGCTGGAACTGCAACGCCGCCGGCTGGTGAGCGTTGGGCCTTGAGCCATGGTGATCCCGGCCAGCCTGCGCACCACCAGCCTTGCCCTGCTCGCCTGGGGGGCCCTGCTGCTCTGCGGAACCGGATGTCTGGCCACGGATGTCCGGGCGCCCCTCCCCCAGCCGCAGCTCCCCCGCAGTGCTGATGGCCGGCACTACCCCCTGGTCCCAACCACCGCCGCCGCCATCGCCCGCCTGCTGAGCGAGGTGGAATCAGCGCTCAGGGCGAGCGACACCCCCGAGCCGCTGCTGCCCCAGCTCGGGCATCAGCAACAGGTGATCTATCGCCGGCTCAGCCGCCACCCCGAGCTCGCCCGCCAGGTGCGGGCGTCTTTGCCAGAACAGTGGCGCAGGGTCTTCGACCGGCACCTGGCCGCACGACGGGCCTTTCTGGCCATGCATCGGGGCCGACCGATCAGTGCGGTGCCTGCCTGGCGGATCATTGCCCCGGAGCCGGCCGAGCTTCTGCTGCGCCATTACCGCAAGGCCGCCGCCGCCACCGGAATCCCCTGGGAGGTGCTGGCCGCCGTGAATCTCGTGGAAACGGGGATGGGCCGAATCGATGGCATCTCCGTTGCCAACGCCCAGGGACCGATGCAGTTCCTTCCCACCACCTGGGCCGAACCTGGCATCGGCCAGGGCGACATCCGTGCCCCCCAGGATGCCATCGCTGCTGCAGCTCGGTATCTGGTGCGGCGGGGCGGCCTGCGGGACATCCGCCGCGGGCTCTGGGGCTACAACAACAGCTGGCATTACGGCGAAGCGGTGCTGCAGTACGCCCAGCTGCTGAAAGAGGATCCCCGTGCCTATCGGGGGCTCTACCACTGGGAGATTCACATCACCACCAGTGCTGGCGACCTATGGCTGCCACAGGGATATCACCAAACCCAACCCCTTGCCGTCAACACCTATCTGGACCGCATGCCGGCCAGTCGCCCAAGCCAACCCTGAGCGCCCCAAGCCCTACTCCAAGGGGCCGAACCCGCCGGATCAATCGGATCGGGCCAATCGCACCAATTCAGGCCGCGGCAACCAGCCGCTGACGCAACAGCTCAACGTGCTCATCAATCAGGCTGCGGGCCTCCTCCAGGCTGGCGGCCGTGCCCATGGGCACCCCACTGCAGTGGTGGATCCGGTAGGCCTCGGCGGCGGCACAACGGCGGATCAGCCGCACGCTGCAGCCCCGATGCCGCCATTCCGCCATGGCAGGACTTTCAGGCATCGCTGGAGCATTGGTCATGGCGAATGGGGCCAAAGGGGCGTGGGCCTGACGCCATCAAACCGAGGCCGCGCCCAACGGCAAGGGCGTTCAGGCCTTCTGGCTCAGTCTCCAGAGCTCGTTGACGTGCTCCCCGGTTTCAACCGCCCGCAGACGTTTCACCAGCTCAAACACCTCGGTGGCGGCCAGTTCACCGTTGTCCTGCCATTCCAGGCTGCGGGGCTCGAACATCTCCGAACCAATCGCTGCGTTGGGATGACTTTCCTCCGGAGCTGACATGGTGGGACGTCGGTTTTGCGAACCCTATGGAGAAAGCCGCTGTGGCCGAGACAGCGGCACCAGGTTTTCAATGGAAGATTGTGTGAAGGCGTTCGGGCCTTTCGCGAGGAACACGGCCTAAATTCCCGCACCCCTGCCTGCGGCTGATGACGCTGGACTATCGCTCCACTCCCTACCCCCACTGGGAATTCAGCAACGCTGAGGGAGACCAGCTGCGGGTCGTTCCCGAGCGTGGCGGACTGGTGACCGGCTGGCGTTGTGATGGGCGGGAGATCCTCTACCTCGACCTCGAGCGCTTCCTCGACCCGGCCCAGTCAGTCCGGGGAGGGGTGCCGGTGCTGTTCCCAATCTGCGGGGGCCTGCCGAACAACACCCTGCCGCTCCCCCAGGGCAACTTCAACCTGGGGCAGCACGGCTTTGCCCGCCAGATGCCCTGGCAGCTGAGCGCCTTGGACGACGGCCAGGGAATCGCCCTGGAACTCAACGACGACCCAACCAGTCGGGCCGCCTACCCCTTCGCCTTCCTGCTGCGCATGGAACTGCGCCTGGAAGCGGGGGCCCTGGGGATCCGCACCACCGTGCACAACCGGAGCGCCGATCCCATGCCCTTCAGCTTCGGCTTGCACCCTTACTTCAACCTCACCAACCTCAACTCCGCCCGGTTCGAAGGCCTGCCGGATCAGTGCCTCAATCACCTCTCCATGGCGGAGACCTCCACGGCCTCCCAGATGGCCAGGCTCAATGACGGCGTAGACCTGCTGGTGCGACCGGAGGGCCATGTGCGGCTGGTGGACCCGGAGGCCGGCATCAGCCTGGAGCTTGAGTTGAGTGCGCCGATGGACCTGGCGGTGATCTGGACCGAACCACCCCGCCGCATGGTGTGCCTGGAGCCCTGGAGCGGACCGCGCCAGGCCCTGATCAGCGGCGACCACAAGCTGGAGCTGGACCCTGGAGCCAGCTGCCTGTTGGAAACGCGCTACCGGGTCAGGACCCTGGCAACGGGGTAGGCCTAGCCCCCAGCCGGAAGCCCATCAAACTTGGCCGCCAAAACCGCATCGGCGCGGGTGAGTCCATCCACCTTGTGGGTGTAGATCACGGCCTCGGCATGGCCCCAGCCCAAGCTGAACTCCGCATGGTGGCCCTCGGCCTCACAGATGGCCCCAGCCCCGTTCAGCCAATCCAGGGCCTGCTGAAAGTCGGGGAAGGTCCAAGCCTTGCGCAGGTGGTGGCCGCCAACCACTTCCCAACCCGGCAATTCAGGCAACAGGGCGGCCAGCTCGGCAGCGCTGAGGGTGGGTGCCCCATCCCGGCAGGGGATGCAGGTTTCCTTGGAGAGGCTCATGGTGGCCTGGCGCAGGTCGTGATCGAATCATGGCGCCGCCGAGACGCAGCACCAGGGCGTTCCTAGGCTGGAGATCATCGGGATGCCTCAGTGCCGTACCCCGACTATCCGATCCTGCCGAACGAGGTCCAGCGCCAGCGTGACCTGGAGCGTCAGGGCGTGCTCGATCAACCGGAGGATGAGCACTTCAGCCGGCTGGTCCAGCTGGCCTCCACCGTGTTGGAGACCCCGATCGCCCTGATTTCCCTGGTGGATCGCGATCGGCAGTGGTTCCTCGCCCGCCATGGCCTCGAGGCCACGGAAACGCCACGGGAGATGGCTTTCTGCGCCCATGCCATTGCCAGTGACGAAACCCTGGTGGTGCCCGATGCGCGGCAGGACCCCCGCTTCTGCACCAATCCCCTGGTCACCGGCGACCCCAAGGTCTGTTTTTACGCCGGTACACCCCTGCAGAGCCGGGAGGGCCACAACCTCGGCACGCTCTGTGTGATCGATCGACTGCCAAGGCATTTCAGTGCCAACCAGGTGAAACTGCTCGAAGACCTGGCCCAGCTGGTGCTGCGCGAACTCGAACTCCGCCGCCTGGCCACGGTCCAGCCGATCACCGGGTTCGCCAACCGGATCAGCTTCCTGGAGCAGGCGAAGCCGGAGCTGGAGCGCGCTCGGACGGCCAGCGCCAACCTGGCACTCCTGGCGATCGAGATCGACCACTTCAGCCAGATCCGAAACCGATGGGGGCAGGAAGCCTCGGACCGGGCCCTCCAGGATGTGGCCGAGCTGCTCCGCTCCCAGCTCTGTCCCAAAGACCTGATCGGCCAGATCGGCGACCAGGAGTTCGCCCTGTTGATGGTGGATGCCAACGCGGAAGGGGCCATGGAGCGGGCTGAAGCGATTCGCTGCGGCATCGCCGAGCTGGGTGGCGTGTTCAGGGGCAGTGGCCACCGGCTCCACATCAGCGGGGGGCTCACCCTCCTGGCACCAGGGGATGCCGGCATTCACGATCTGCTGTTGCGGGCGGAGCGGGCCCTGTTTCTGGCCCAGGGCAACGGCCACAACCAGATCGCCGAGCTGCTGGCCGATCCCCTCGATCCAGATATGCCACCTAGCATGGATTAACCACGCCATTCAGCGGCCACCTCTGTGCTTCTGACGTCTGCGCCGTCCAACGTTGCGCGGCCGACGAGGTCTGGCCTCTTTGACATTTTCAACGCAGGTCTCTGACCTGTCCCCGGCACTCAGTCGGCTGTCCACAGTCCAGCGCCGGGTTGCGATCGTTCACTGCGAAGGGCATTTCAGCGGACTCGATGGCAAAACCGCCCACGGGCTGGTGCGTCACTGCGATGCCTTTGAGATCCGTGCCGTGGTGGATAGCCACAGTGCGGGCCTGGATGCGGGGATGGTGCTCGATGGGGTTGCCAATGGCATTCCGATCGTGACCGATCTGGCGGCCGCCCTGGCCCTGGCCGGAGTGCGCGCCGACACCTTCATCTACGGGATGGCTCCAGCCAACGGTCTGTTCCGCCCTGAAGACCGCCAGGCCCTGCTGGAGGCGATGGCCTCAGGGCTCAACCTAGTGAGTGGCATGCGCGAATTTCTCGGCGACGACGCCGAGTTCGCGGCAGTGGCCCAACGACAGCAGGTGTGGATCCGGGACGTCCGTCGTCCCGCTGCCTTGAAGGATTTACGGCTGTTTGATGGATCGATTGCCAGGGCGAACTGCCTGCGCATCGCCGTGCTCGGCACCGATGGAGCGATCGGCAAACGCACCACGGCCACCCTGCTGGTGAAGGCCCTCCAGGACCATGGCATCCACGCCGTGCTGGTGAACACCGGTCAGACCGGCCTGATCCAGGGTGGACGCTTCGGCATCCCCCTCGATGCCATCCCCTCCCAGTTCTGCTCCGGAGCGGTCGAGGGAGCGGTGGTGGAGGCGTTCGAGAGCCAGCATCCGGCCGTGATCGTGATTGAGGGGCAGGGGGCGCTCAGCCATCCCGCCTACCTCTCCTCGGCCTTCATCCTGCGCGGCAGCCAGCCCCAGGCGGTGATCCTCCAACACGCCCCCGCCCGGCGGAATCTGAGTGATTTCCCCTTTGTTGCCATGCCCACCCCCACCAGTGAGATCCGCCTGATCGAGGCCTTCGCCCCCACCCGGGTGATCGGCTTGACGATCAACCATGAGGGAATGGATGACGCCGAACTGACCGCCGCCATCGCGCTCTATGAGGCAGAGCTCGCCATCCCCGTCACCGATGCGGTCAGCCGACCGGCCTCCCGCCTGGTGACCATGGTGCTGCGAGCCTTTCCCGAACTCAGCGGCCAACGACGCGGTGTGGCTTGAGCGCACCGCGCCTCGAGATTCATCTCGAGCGGCTGCGGCACAACGCCCAAGTCCTGGTGGAGCGCCTCGGCCAGCAGGGGATCGAGGTAACGGGGGTGAGCAAGGCCACCCTGGGCGACACCGACATCGTGCGGACCTGGGTGGCCGCAGGAATCGGCTCGATCGGGGAATCCCGCATCGAGTCCATCGAAGCCTTGGCCGCCAGCGGCGTGACGGTGCCGATGCTGCTGATTCGGGCACCCATGCTCAGCCAGGTGGAGCGGGTGGTGGCCCACGCGGCGATCAGCTGCAACAGCGAACCGGTGGTGCTGGAGGCCCTGGCCCGAACGGCTGCACGCCAGGGGGTGCGCCATGGGGTTGTGTTGATGGTGGAACTCGGGGATCTGCGGGAGGGAATCCTGGCTGCCGATCTGGAGGCCGTGGCCCAGTTGACGCTGGCCCTTCCCAACCTGAAACTGATGGGAATCGGCACCAACCTGGGCTGCCAACACGGCGTGGCCCCCGATGCGAGCAACATGGCGGAGCTCTCCCGCCTGGCCACAGCCCTGGAGCGCCGCTTCTTGGTGCATCTGCCCTGGTGCTCCGGGGGAAATTCCGCCAACCTTCCCTGGTTGGCCGCGGGGGGTGAGCCGGGCCGGGTCAACCATCTGCGCCTGGGGGAGGCCCTGCTGCTGGGCCGGGAGCCCCTTGGAGGCACGGCCATCCCCGGGCTGCACACCGATGCCATCACCCTGGTGACGGAGGTGATCGAGGCCAAGACCAAACCCAGCCACCCCTGGGGGCAGCGTCGCCGCACGAGCTTCTCAAGCCAGAGGGCTCGTCCCCAGGCGCCAGGAGCACACGCCGGCGAACTGAGAGCCCTGGTGGCCGTCGGCGAACAGGATGTGGACCCGGCAGGACTGAGCCCGCCTGAGGGGGTGGTAATCCGGGGGGCCTCCAGTGACCACCTCGTGATCGGATCCTGCGGCACGCCACCCCAGGTGGGCGATGAACTGCGCTTTGGCTTGAGCTACAGCGCCCTGCTGCGCGCGATGACGTCACCCTTTGTGAGCCGTTGTTTGATCCACGACCGTTCCTAGGGTTGACGATTGGACCGGGTTCCCCGATGCAGTCGCCCCTTCGCTCCACCGCCAGTCCAGAGGGGCCGGGAGCCGCCCTCAGCCTGATCGTTGCCGTCGTGGTCGGGCTGGCGATCCTGCTGAGCCAAACCGTATTCATCGTTCCAGCCGGCAACGTGGCCGTGGTCACCACCCTCGGCAAAGTCACCGGCGTTCCCCGCAATCCCGGCGCCAACATCAAGGCGCCCCTGGTGCAGAACACCTCCCTGTTTGACGTGCGCACCCAGGTGCGACCGGAGCAGTTCTCCACCCTCACCAAGGATCTGCAGGTGATCCAGGCCACGGCCACGGTGAAGTACGCGATGAAACCGGCCGAAGCGGGCCGCATCTACGAAACCATCGCCACAGACGATCAGCAGATCTATCCACGGGTGATCCAGCCGTCCCTGCTGAAGGCCCTCAAATCGGTGTTCTCGCAATATGAACTGGTCACGATTGCCACGGAGTGGAACTCCATCTCCGAGCTGGTGCAGGAGAAGGTGGCCGAAGAACTGCGCAAATTCGACTACGTCACCGTGCAGGGCCTCGACCTCACCGGCCTGCAAATTGCCGAGGAATACCGTGCCGCCATCGAGCAGAAGCAGATCGCCGAGCAGCAGCTGTTGCGGGCCCAAACCGAGGTTCTGATCGCCGAACAGGAAGCCAAGCGCTACGAGACGCTGAACACCAGCCTCGACGACCAGGTGCTCTACAAGCTCTTCCTCGACAAGTGGGACGGCCAGACCTCCGTGGTTCCCGCCCTGCCGGGTTCCGCCCCGGGCAGCGGCCAGTCCGTGATCGTCAACGGCCGACGCTGACGGACAACGGCAGAGACAATGAACGGCGCGTCCTGCCGATCGTGCTGCCTTGAAGACCTTCCTTGTCACGGGCTCCAACCGGGGCATCGGTCTGGAGTACTGCCGCCAGCTGCAGGCCCGGGGGGAGCAGGTGATCGCCGTGTGTCGGCAGCCATCACCGGAGCTCGAGGCGTTGGGTGTTCGCCTGGAATCCGGCGTGGACATCACCGCTGGGGAGTCGATCGCCAACCTGGTAGCGCGGCTCGACGGACGACCGATCGATGGGCTGATCCACAACGCCGGACTCCTGGAATCCACCAGCCTCGAGCGGCTGGATCTCGCCAGCATGCGCCGCCAGTTTGAGGTGAATGCCCTGGGACCCCTGCGGCTCACCCAGGCTCTTCTGGGCCAGCTGCAGGCCGGATCCAAGTTGATTTTGATGACCAGCCGCATGGGATCCATCGACGACAACAGCTCCGGCGGCTCCTACGGCTACCGGATGTCGAAGGTGGCGCTCAACATGGCGGGCCGATCGCTGGCGATTGACCTGCGGCCCCGGGGCATCGCCGTGGCGATCCTGCACCCAGGCCTGGTGCGCACCCGCATGGTGAACTTCAATTCCCAGGGCATCAGCCCGGAGGAGGCGGTCTGCGGACTGCTCCAGCGCATCGATGCCCTCACGCTGGAGAGCTCGGGCACCTTCTGGCATGCCAACGGCGAGGTGCTGCCCTGGTGACCAGCCTTGGCCGGCGTAACCTGCCGCGAGCTTCAGCCCCAGCGATGCGCGCCCTGCCGCTCCACCTTGATGCCGGCAGCGACGTGCGCCGCAGCCTCGAGCAGCTGGCCCTGACCCAAAACGCCGGTGGCTTTGTGCTGAGCGTGGTGGGGAACCTGTCGCAGGCGGCCTTCGCCTGCCCGGGCCAGGCAGCACCCACGCTGCTCAGCGGAGAGCTTGAAATCATCACCCTGCAGGGCACCCTGGCGCCGGAAGGGGTGCACCTCCACCTGAGCTTCTCCGATGGCCAGTGCCAGGTGTGGGGGGGGCACCTCGAATACGGCACCCTGGTGCTGCGGGGGGCCGATCTGCTCGTCGGTCTGCTGACCGATGCCGAACCCAGCCCCGCCCAGACTGCCCAGCCCGGGGTACCCCGGGTGGAAATTGCCGGACTCCCGGGCTGTCCCTACACCCGGCGGGCCTTGCGCATGCTGCGCACCCTGGGGATTCCCTTCGTTGAACTCGAACCCAGTGGCGGGGAGTCCGTGCCCCAACTGTTCATTGATGGGGTGGCCATCGGCGGCTACGACGCCCTCGCTGAACTGCACAGCCGTGGGGAGCTCGACCAGCTGCGCGGCTACTGATTGGCCTTCCCCGTGAACAGCGGTCCTGTCCCCACCAGGCTCCAGCTCCAGACCGGCGCCGATTGCGCCCTGGCCATCGGTCGCTATCCCCAGTTCCGATACGACGCCCGCGGCGGCGGCGGTATGGGTGGGCTGGACGCCCCAGAAGGCGGCAACGATCAGGCGTTGGTGTTTCCGGCCGAAGGCCTCTGCATCCCTGCACTCACCTGGCAGACCACCAGGATTTTGGGGCTGCCCCTGCCCCCTGGCCTCTCCATCACCATCGCTCCAACCCAGCTGGCAGGCCGGCTCCATGCCACCACCGGCGAGGTGACGTTGCGCTTCCAGGCCCGCTTTCGCTTCCGCCTCGCCGGCCTTTACCAAGCCCCTGATCTCGTGATTGATACCCAGCTGGGTACGGGCCTGGTGCAGGGCCAGCGCCACAGTGCCGTGGGCCAGCCCCTCGGAGACGACGGGGGTGCGCTGTTGGTGGGGGTGGCGATGGTGCCCCCCAGCGGTGACCGGTGGCTGGATCGCTTTCTCGGCCTTCCCGATGAGGCCCTTGCCATGCTGCGCTGCAGCATCACCCCCGTCGCGTGACCAGATCCCTGCCCCAACGCCTGGATCGCTGGCTGGCCCGAGCCGGGCGCACCCTGTTGATCCCGCCCCTGATCCTGGTGCTGCCCTGGCTGCAGGAGCTGGTGGATCAGCTCCTCTTCGGCGGCCGCTGGAACCTGGCCATGACCCCAGGTGGATCCTTCCTGGGCGTGCTGACCGCACCCTTCAGCCATGGGGGGTTCGGCCACCTGCTCGCCAATTCGCTCACCTTCCTGCCCCTCTCCTGGCTGGTGCTGCTGCGGGGGCGACGGGACTATCTGGCGGTGTGGCTGGGGGTGTACGCCACAGCCATTCCGGTGTGGCTGCTCTGGCCCACGGGCAGCCATGGCCTGTCCGGGGTGGTGTACGGGCTGCTGGGCTACCTCCTGCTGATCGGCTGGCTGGAGAAACGCCCCCTGTCGATGCTGCTCTCGGGGCTGGCCCTGGTGACCTATGCCGGCGTGCTCCCCAGCCTGCTGCCGATCTTCTCGCCGCCGGGCGTCAGCTGGATCGGCCACGTCAGTGGCTTTGGCGGCGGGCTACTGGCGGCCCTGGCCGTGGCCCGGGATCCCTACCGGGGGCCCAACATCAACGGTTGAGCTGACGCATCTGCCAGGTCACCCAGGTGCCCACCGGGCCCCACACCAGGTAGGGCACCAGCAGGGCCGCAGCGGCGGGCCTTTGCATCACCACCGCCATGGTGAGGGCGATTCCCCACACCCAGCCCGCAAACCCGATCGCGGTGCCTTTGCCCAGGCTGCGACTGCGGCAGATCAGCAGGGTGTAGCTCTGCACCAGCAGCAGCTGCACCAGATACCCCACCATCAGCACCCCACTCCAGGAGGACTGCCAGGTGAGCCAGGCCGACACGAAAAAGCAGCCGTAGATCACCAGCCAGATCGCTGGAATCCATCCTTCGAACACCAACCAGCGGGGTCGCCGCAGCCGCATGAACCAGGCCAGATCGGCCCGACCGGGATTCAGGCCTGCAACCACCAGCGCCATCACCAACAGAATCACCAGGGCGGCCAGCACGGCACAGCGAGCGGGAAGAGCTCCAGCCTGCCTTGTCGCGGCCAGACCTGGGAGGCCCACCTAGGATGTAGCCAGGCTTAAGCATCACTGTGACTCCTGATCAGCCCAACACCGAAGCACTCACCGTTGGCGAGGTTGGAGATCAACTGAATGGACGGCTCAGGCAACTGCATAGTCAATTACTGGAGAGCTTTCCAGTTGTCGATCGCATCGCCTGTGTGCTGTATGAGCGACAGGAAGACCTGCTCAAAACCTTCGTCAGCAGCACCCGGGAAGGCGTTGCCATCAGCGGCTACGAATTTCGACTGTCTGACAGCAAGTCGCTGAGCAACCTCGCCGAACAGGGCACGGTACGCGTGCTGGATGACATTCCGGCGGCCGTCCATGCCAACTCTCTCCATTCGGTTTGGCTGCTGAAGGAGGGATATCGGTCATCGCTCACCGTACCGCTCTTTGATCACCATCAATTCATTGGTTTCCTCTTCTACGACTCCCGCCAACCCGGGGCCTTCACCCCAGAGGTTCAGCGCAATCTCTCCCTGTATTCAAAACTCATCAACATGACCATCTCGAGCGAACTCAATGTGGTTCGTTCAATTACGGCCTCGGCCCAGGTTGCCCGGGAATTCGCCAACCTTCGGGATTTCGAAACCGGCAGCCACCTCGAACGGATGGCCCACTACGCCCGCTTAATCGCCAAGGATCTGGCCACCAGTCATCACTTAAGCGACGAATTCATCGAGCACCTGTTCCTGTTCGCCCCGCTGCATGACATCGGCAAAATCGGCATTCCCGACAGCGTGCTGCTCAAGCCAGGGCGCCTCGATCCCGATGAGCGCCAGATCATGGACACCCACGTTCAAAAAGGGATCGACGTGCTGGATCGGCTGATCGGCGAATTCGGGCTCGAAGAGCTGCCCGACTCGGCCATGATGGTGAATGTCGTGGCCAGCCACCATGAATGCCTGGATGGATCCGGCTATCCCAAGGGTTTGAAGCGGGATCAGATTCCCCTCGAGGCCCGGATCATTAGCGTGGCCGATATCTTCGACGCTCTCACCACCCACCGCCCCTACAAGGAACCCTGGCCCCTGGAGGCGGCGATTGCCGAGCTTGAACGGCTGGTGCAGATCGGCAAGATTGACGCCGATTGCGTGGCGGCCTTGAAGCGCCACCCGGACGACGTGAACGCCATTCGCACCCGCTAACCCGATTCGTGATCCACCTGGAGCCCCGCAGAACCGGGCCGCCAGGCATCGCCGTTCAGCCCAGCTCCAGACACGCCAATCCATACACATCCCGAAGGGACACGGTGGGAGCCGTGCCCCGATACATCCGCAGGGTTTCTCCCACGACGACAAAACCAAGCCGCTGCAGCAGTGGATCCGCCTGGGGATTGGCGCCTGGTGCATCCATCAGCACAACGCCAGGATGGCGTTGCAGCAGAGCAGTGATCAGGAGCTGGGCGAGGGCCGGGCTGTCCGCCAGCAAGGGTCCGATGCGCCATCCCTCCCCCGGCTGCAACAGACAGGGCCGGATCCGACCAAAGCCATGGCAGGCCCCATTCGCATCGAGCAGGGCCAGCACCGTGCCGGCGGGATGGCCGAGCCAATCGGCCAGGAAGTGGGGGCGTGGGCTGGGCTCACGCATGGCGTCATAGGCCTGCACGGCCTGCTGCGGAATGGCCTCCCCTTCGATCAACGCCAACCCCTCGGGCAAGCCCTCCAGGCAGGTGTCGTCCCCAGCTGCGCCAACCCTCTGCCAACGGCGGGTTGGCGAGGCGGCTTCAAACCCCCACCCGGCATAGTCGGCAACCCGATCCGGGGCGGCCTCGATGCCGATGCAGGCCAGATCACTCAGGTGATCGAGGGCCTGGGCCCAGAGCTGGCGGCCATAGCCCTGGCCCCGCTGCTCCGGCTCCACCAGGAACAGGCCGATGAATCCATAGGCAGCGTTGTAACGCACACCGGCGATACAGCCGATGGGGCGACCGCCGAGGCAGCCCACCCAGAGTCCCTGGCGATCGGTATGGCGATAGATGGCCACGTCTCCGATGCCGGGAGCGAACCGTTCGGCCCGAGCCCAGCCAATCACCGTCGGCAGGTCGGCTTTCTCCAACGTGCGGATGCGCAGCAGGGAGGGCCCTGTCACCCTCCAACGGAGCCGTAGGCGATCTGACAGCTGGCGTTGAGCACCTGGGCCTGGTCTGCCGTCATCGGTGCCTGGCCGTTGAGCAACCCCTGCTTGCAGTCACTGGTGGCCGTCCCATAGGGCATGCCGGCCACGCTGTAGGCGAATTGCACACCATTGGGAGGGAGGGCCTGAATCGAGCCGTAATCCAGCTGGACGCTGGTCTGGGGCACAACGATCACCGTCGACTGCTGATCAGCCGCAGCATCCACGGCGCTGGTGATGGCGGCAGCGGTGGCCAGTCCGGTGACACCCCAGGCCACGGAACTGGTGCGCCACCAGGGCCAGGCGGCGGGGTACGCGCGATACCACCCCGTAGCCCAGGTGCGGGAGGGCCAGTAGCCACGCCTGGCCCAGCCTGGATTCCAGGCGGACACCCCGGGGGCCCGGGTCAGGCCGGCACCAGGCGCTCCCAGGCCCACTCCCGGGCGCACACCGGCTCCCGGGGCACCGACACCGGGTGCGGCCACGCCAGGCCCCCGCGTCATCCCCGCACCCGGAGCGCCCCACCCGGCACCGGGACGAACCCCAGCCCCGGAGGCCGGTCCACCCATGCCCCCTCCAGCCCGGGGTCGGGCCTGGGCAACCTCCAGCAGGGGGCCCGCACCCATCAGCCCCAGCAGAGCAGCCGTGCAAACCACGGCTCGTGTGTTCAGCGTCATGGGCACAGGTTCACTGCCCCTTCTCTAGCCAGCCTGGGCAGCCTTGGCCGGGCCCTGCTCAGCCCGACGCGTTGGCGATCAGCTGGCAGAGGGCGCTGGCCGAAAGCAGGCTGGGGGAGCTTGATCTTGAATCCGTTCTCCAACAAGACTCCATCCGTAGACCATCTCATTGGCGACTGGGAGTCCACCGATGGGGTGGAGGCTGGCCCCCGCCCTCCCTCAGGCAGGGGTGACGGTCTGCAGGTCACGGCAGAGGCGGAAATACAGGATCTCCGGGTCCTTGTACTGGCGGGGCAAGCACTGATGGAGGGTCTCGAGACGGCTCCAGCACACGGTGCGCTTCACCTTGGTCACCGTTGCGCCTTCACGGGCCAGGATTCGCAGGGCCTGGCAGTACAGGGAGTAGTTGGCCTCCAGTTCTCCAATCGAAAGCTGGGTGGTGAACGTGGTGGATGACATGGCAGCCGATCCGTGGGCGAGGCCTAGCTTCGGCTGGAGGGGCTGCAGCACGCTGCCCCCTGCTGGGGACAATCCCGGAAACGGTGTGCACCGGCACAGAAGCTGGACAGGCCATGGCACAAGGTCACTGGGTCTCCCCCCGTCCGGCGCGATGGAAACCTGCCACTACCGCAATAGCAGTGAGCGGCTGGTGATTCTGCGCTGCATCGGAGCCGAGGCCTACTTCCTGGAAAAGGTGATTTTTCCGTTCGAAGACTGGTGCTTTCAAGCACCCATCGACGCCGACGTGGAGCTTTGGACCCATGGTCTCGGCGGAGCTGAATTGCTGGAACGCTTCGACGCCGGCAGCCTGGTGCAGAGCCTGGGAACCTAGTTGTACTCGCCAGGGAGGTCCTGCTTGGTCACCGTGACCCGACCCACCCGCTGACCCGAGAGACGCAGCAGCTCGTCACCGGAAAATTCGTACCCCAATCCAGCGCCGATCTGGGCCACATCGTCGGCCGTGGCTGCCGCCTGAACGGCCAGGCGCAGCGAAGCATCATCCTGAACACGCCCCAGAAAGGCCTTCAACTGATCGATGGACATGGCAGGTTGTCGACGGTTCGATCCAGCAGAACCGTTGCATCCTGATCGACCTGGGCGAGCCGCTCGAGAACCAACCGCAGATCGAGGGGAGTCAATTCGCCGTCAGCCTGCCACTTCAGACAGGTCCGTCCCAAGCAGCTAGCAGCCATCCGTGTGTTGGCGCTGGTCCTGTTGGCACTGGTCATGGTTCCTCTCCCCTCGCCCTTGGTTCCATCATCGGTGGGCCTGATGCCCGTGTCTGCCCCCATCCGGGGGTGATTCGCAGGCTCAGGCTCCCTCTCCCCAAGCAAATCCGTTGAGGACATGGCCACCACAATGGGGGGCACCACCAACGGCACCGTCCATGACCCGTGAACGCGATCGTCAGCTCGACCTACTCCGGATCGTCTGCTGCGTGGCCTGGGCCGATGGGGACGTGTCGGCGCAGGAAAAACACCTGCTGGAGAAGCTGGTGGCCCAGTACTTCCCGGGGAGCGAAGGATCCAGCCCCACCGAGGAAGCGGCCCGTCAACTGGCTGCCTGGAGCCTGGACAACACCGTGTTGGAGGACGCGATCCGGGGCCTCGACAGTGAAGAAGACAGGGTTCTGGCCCTAAAACTGGCCAACATGATGGCCAGGGTGAGTCAGCGTCCCGAGGACGCTTCTCCGATCAACGCCCAGGAGAAGGCCGTGTATCGCCGGTTGGTGGACGGCCTGGGCCTCAGCGAGACCCAGGTGCAGGAGGCCGAGTGGGCCGCCGAACAGGACCTGGCCAGCGGGAGGGGGGTGTGGGCCATGCTCGGAGCAGCCCTCTCGGGACTCGGAGCCTGGCCCACCACAGAAATGCTCGAGACACCGGGGATGCAGTGGCTCTGAGCCCGGGGATCAGCCGAGGCCGATCTGGCCAAGAATGCCCTGGCCGGTGAGCAACTCGGTGCCGAGGCCGATCACGAAGCCGAGCATGGCCAACCGGCCATTCCAGGTTTCGGCGAATGCCACGAAACCAAAGCGGGAAGAGGAGTCAGCCATGGGTGGAAGCCTTTGTGAAACTTCATCACATTGTAACGGTGGGTAAAGGGCCTGGATGTAGCCCCTGATGCCTTTGCGCCCCATCTGCCGGAGGTTCGCTGTGTTACGAAACACTGAGCTCCGGTCACTGGCGGATTCACGCAGCAAACTTCTGCCAAGCCGCACCGCTCCACCATGTCCGTTGGAACCGTGTTTCTCGAAGCCCTCAGCACCGGCGTGATTGCCCCAGCCGAGTTGAGCTGGCTCACCCGTCATCAGGGGGACTTCAACCGCGTCGAAGAGGCCACGGCCCTGCGCTTGGGTCGCCTGCTCGACCAAGGGGTGATTCAGCTCGGTTGCCGGCTGCCCAAAGCCTGAGCCTGGAACGCCTGCAGGCTTTGGAGCAGGCCAGGGCCGTAGCGCTCAAGCTTGGCCTGGCCCACGCCGCTGATCTGGCCAAGCTCCTCGAGGCAACTGGGTCGGCGCACCACCACCTCCACCAGGGTGCGGTCGTGGAACACCACATAGGGCGGCACGCCTTGGAGACGCGCTTGCTCACGGCGCCAGTCCTTGAGGTGCTGCAACAGGGGCGAATCCGCAGCATCCAGCGCCACTGAGGCCCCCCTAGCGGCGACACCCTCCCGCCGGCGCTCCCGGCGGGGTGGGGGCAGGCGCAGTTCCAACCGCTCCTCCCCCCGCAACAGGGCCTTGAGCCGAACATCGTCACCGAAGGCCAGGGCACCGAATCGCTCCGGATCGGCCCGCAGCAGGTTCCGGGCCACTAACTGACGAAACAGGCTGCGCCACTGGCCCCGATCCAGTTCCTGGCCGATGCCATACACGCTGAGGCGGCTGTGGCCCAGCTCCCGGATCTTGGCGGTGTCGGCGCCGAGCAACACATCGGTGAGATGGGCGGCACCGAAGCGACTGTCACAGCGGAAAACCGCAGAGAGGGCCTTGCGCGCAGCGTCGGTCACGTCCTGGGCCGTGGAGGGATCGAGGCAAAGATCACAGTTGCCGCAGGGGGACGGCAGGGATTCACCGAAGTGGCTGAGCAACACCTGCCGGCGACAGAGCGGGGCTTCCGTGAAGGCGATCAGGGCGTCGAGCTTGCCGTGTTCGATCCGCTTCTGGCTGGGGTCGGCATCGGAGTCGTCAATGAAACGGCGCAGCTGGGGCAGATCGCCGGCCCCATGGGCCATCCAGGCCACGGCCGGCAGCCCATCGCGACCGGCCCGGCCCGTTTCCTGGTAGTAGGCCTCCAGGCTTTTGGGCAGGTCCACATGGGCCACAAAGCGCACGTCCGGCTTGTCGATCCCCATGCCGAAGGCAATGGTGGCCACAACAATCACGCCGCTCTCACGGCGGAAGCGCTCCAGTGCCGATCGCCGCACGGCGCCGTCCAGCCCCGCGTGGTAGGCCACCGCGTCGTAGCCAGCAGCCTGCAACTCACGGCAGAGGCGATCCACCCGGCTGCGGGAGCGGGCATAGACAATGCCGGCGTCGCCACGATGCTCGGCCAACAGAGCCAGAAGCTGCAGCCGCACGTCGTCCTTGTCGCGCAGCAGGTAGCGAATGTTGGGGCGATCGAAGCTGGCCAGGAAGAGTCGGCCTTGCTCCAGCTGCAGCCGCGCCCGGATCTCCTCCCGGGTGCGCGGGTCGGCGGTGGCGGTGAGGGCTAGGCGAGGCACACCGGCAAAGCGGTCCGCCAGCACCGACAGCTGCAGGTACTCCGGACGGAAATCGTGCCCCCATTGCGAGACGCAGTGGGCTTCATCAATGGCGAACAGGGCGATCGGCAGCTGCGCGAGTCGATCCAAGGTGCCTGGGGACAACAGGCGCTCCGGGGAGAGATAGAGGAGATCCAGCTGGCTCGACTCCAGAGCCCGCCAAGTGGCCGCCGTCTCGCCGGCGGAACAACCGGAATGGAGGCCAGCCGCCCGCACACCGGCCTGACGCAGCGCTTCCACCTGGTCCTGCATCAGGGCAATCAGGGGCGAGATCACCACCCCGGTGCCAGGCCGGCAGAGGGCCGGAATCTGATAGCAAAGCGACTTGCCACCCCCGGTTGGCATCAGAACCAGGGCTGAGCCCCCGGCCACCACGTGGGCGACGATCTCCTGTTGCGGACCCCGAAACTCCCCGTAGCCAAAGACCTCCCGCAGGACCTGCTCGGGAGCCGGGAGCGTGGGCACGGGCAACGGAGAACTCAGACCTTGACGAACCGCATCGCCGCCGGCTGGCCCCAATCTCCACTGGCCTGGTAGCCGCGGGGGTTGGCGCAGAGATGGCGCAGGATCCAGAAGAGGGCCTCCGGGCTGCTGGCGCCTAGGGCCTGCTGCAGGTCCTGCAGGCTGCGGGACTGGCCATCGCTGAGCAGGGTTTCCAATTGCTCCTGCAGCGCCAGGATCTGGGCCGCCGCTTTCTTGCCGGCTTCCACCCCGGGTTGGTCGTAGGCGTTGACGTTGACGAGTTCGGCGTAGAGCCCAACGGCGCGCTCGAACAAGGCGATCAGGGCCCCGAGGGCCGTGGCATCGAAGCGGCGAAGCGTGATTGAGAGGCTCTGCCGTCCCCCTTCCATCAGGGCCGAACGGGTGCCCTGCAGGAAACCGTCGAGAAAATCACCGGGAATTTCATCGCCGATGGGGGGGATGTCACTGGGCTCCTCCAGGGCCTCCACAAAGGTGACAAAGAAGTTGTCAACACCATCGCGCAACTGCTGCACGTAGGCGTGCTGGTCGGTGGATCCCTTGTTGCCGTACACGGCGATGCCCTGGTGCACCACACCGCCGCTGCGGTCGTGCTTCTTGCCCAGGCTCTCCATCACCAGTTGCTGGAGATAGCGGCTGAACACCTCCAGCCGATCGCGATAGGGGAGGACGACCATGTCGCGCTGGCCCTGGCCATGACCGGCCACGTACCAGGACGCCGCCATCAGGGCCGCAGGGTTCTGGCGCAGGTCAGCAACCCGGGTCACCCCATCCATCTGGGAGGCACCGGCGAGAAAGCCGCGGATATCGGCACCGATCAGGGCCCCGGGAAGCAGGCCCACCGCACTGGTGATGCTGGTGCGCCCTCCCACCCAATCGAACATGTCAAAGCGGCGGAGCCAGTTGCCCGCAACGGCCAGCTGATCCAATTTGCTGCCGAGCATGGTGACGGCGACGGCCTGACCGGCCCACTGGCCACCGCGCGCCTCGAGCCGGGCTTGGGCCTGCTCCATGCCGATGTGGGGCTCGGGCGTCCCACCGGACTTGCTCACCACCACCACCAATGTGGTGCTGAGGCGGCCGTCCAGGGCCGCCAGGGTGCGGCTCATGCCGTTGGGATCGACGTTGTCGAAGAAGTGGAAGGGCAGCCCCACCCCTTCGTCCTGCAGGGCACGGACCATCAGCAGGGGGCCCAACCCGGAACCGCCGATGCCGATCCAGAGCACATCGGTGAAGGCCTCCCCATTGGGAGCCCGCAAGCTGCCATCGAGCACGGACCGGCCAAAGGCTTCGATCCGGTCCACCTCCCCGGAGATATGGGCGGTGATGGTGGGATCCGGAGCCAGGTCTGGCGTCCGCAGCCAGTAGTGCCCCACCTGGCGCTGTTCATCAGGGTTGGCGATGGCTCCCGCTTCCAGGGCAGCCATGGCTGCAAAGGCCTGGTCGAAGCGGGGAGCAAGGGCTTCCAGATCGGCCTGGCCGATCGCCATGCGACTCACATCGAGCCAAATGCCCAGATCGCCCTCGTACCAGAGCAGCTCACAGAAGCGCTGCCACTGGGTTTCGGCACTGGAGCCATCGAAATTGGCAAGCATGGGCTCGCGGCTCTGGCCACTCACGCCTCCAGAACTTAGGCCTGACCCGAAAACAGCACCAGCCCTTGGGCCGGCCGGCGGACCGATCTGTGATGCAGCGACAAACCAGGAAATTTCTTTAAGCTCGTAGTCGATTCATGAAGGTTTTGTGACGTCCCGCCCCAGCCATCGGCGCTGGCTTGCCACCGGCAAGCGCCTACTGGGGCAGAGGCGTTTCAGCACCCTGGCCCTGGCGCTACTCGCCACCGTGCCGTTGGGCACGGGACGCTTCACGGCCGTCTCGAGCGACCCTCTGCTCCTGGATCCGGGTCTGAGCGCCAGTATCAGCGCCCCTGCGCGCGAGCGCAGCTCGAATGACCCTCTGCAGTTTTCCGCCTCGGAGCTTCAGGAACTGCAACGCCGCTTTGGCGTCCACGGCCCCCAACCCCGGCTGGCCCAGCTGTTCACCCACGGCATTGACCAGCTGGAGCCCCTGCGGAACCACACCCTGGGCCGGATCTCGGACCTTCGGCCCTTGATCCTGGCTGAGAGCCAGCGCCAGGGGGTGAACCCTTTGCTGGTGGCGGCGGTGCTCTTCGATGAGATGCGCCACGCCAAACCGGGTGAAGACCTCCCCCTGGCGGCCCACTCGGGCCTGTTCAGCACCCATGGCCCCGCCCAGCTGGGCCTTGGCGAGATGGTGCACCAAGGCCTGCTCAGGCCCAAGGCCTCAGACCAGGAGATCACCCAGGCTCGCGAACAGCTGCTGGATCCCGAGCGCAACGTGGTGTTGCTGGTCGGGAAATTCGCCCGACTGAGTCGGGAACTGAACTTGCCCTCCCGTCCGCTGCAGGCGAGCGTCAGTCAACGGGATGCCAAGGCCCTCGCCACCCTGGCCTATCTCCACAACGGCAAGCTGGATTACCCCCGACGGATTCTGCGCACCATGCAGGACCCGGAGCTCCATGCCCTGCTCTACTCCAAGCGCAAGCAGGCACCCAGCCCCCTGATCTGACCGCGCTCAGCGCCGGCAGAGCGCGCCGAGATTCTGGAGGCGCTGCTGCAGGGCCGACCACTGAAAACTGCGCGGGTCGGCCCGCTCGCCACCCAGATCCACCGCCCGGTGCGTGGTGATGTGCTCGGCCGGGATGGAGTAGGTCTCCATCCAGCCGGCGAGCAGGGCCGCCAGAGCGTCGTACTGGGCTGGGGAATAGCCGCTGTGGGCAGGGCCTTCGTCTTCCCCATCCAGGGGAGTCTCGAGGCTGACGTGGAGGGCGAAATTGTTCACCGAGCCGCCCACCTTGGCATTCGTCACCACCCAGCGGCCGTTGAAAGCCGAATTGCCCGCACCGAAGGCCCGCTTGGCGGGATCAAGCACCTGCACCACGGAGCCATCGCCACCGATCAAGGTGTGATAACTCACCTGATCGTCATCCCGGGGATGGGGGGTGAGAAAGGTGTTGATGGCGGAGCCGATGCCGTACACCGTCTCGTGCAGCACCACCAGCTGGGGGGTGGGATCGATCGGATTGCCATAGGCATCGCGGGTAAAGCGCTCCCCGAAGTTGGTGGGGTGGATCTGCACCCGGGCTGGGGAGGTCTGCACCTGGCCAACCAGGCGCTGCAGCCTCTGGCGCTGGCCCGGATCGGTGATGGTGCAACTCGCCCGCAGGGGAGATTGCCAGCTGCGCTGGGAGGGCGGACCCGGCGCAGCGCGCCGACCGGGCTCCGGGGCGGCCGGTGGCTGCCGCACCTCCTCGAGCAGCTCGAACAGAGAGGGGCGCAGATGGCCGGCCGAGGGTTCGGCCGAAAGCTCCCGCGCCAGCCATCCCACCGCCCCCAGGGCCAGCATCCCGCCAGCGGCGCAGGCAATCCACCAGGGTTGGGGGGCGGTGCTCATGGTGCCTCCAGCGTGAGCCAGCGGCGGCGCTGGGGGGCGGTGGCCACGGCGGTTTCGGGCACGATCTCCAGACGCCAGCTCTCCACCGACGGCGGCTCGGGCAGGAGGGTGGTGGAACGCACCAGTCCATCCCGGCAGAACAGCAGCTGGTGGGCAGTCAGGGGGGCCTCCGGCTGAAACAGCTCCATGCAATCGTCAACGCCGCGCAGCCGCACGCCGTTGAGGGCAATCCATTCATCGCCCACCGCCAGGCCCGCCCGCACGGCAGGCCCCTCCCGGGCCACCCGCGCCAGTGTCACCCCATCGGCGCCGGCCTCCAGGCGGCAGCCCAGGTGCTGACTCCGTCCCAACTTGGGCTGAAGGCGAAGGCCCACGTCGGCCAGACAGGCCTGCAGAGGAGGGTCCTCACAGGAGTCCAGCCAGCGGGGCAACCGCTCAGCCAGATCCGGGGCCTGACGTGCGAACGCCTCGATCAGGTCGGCCTCCCGGTAGCCCCGACCCACGGCACCATGGCTGGCCCAGAGCTCCCGCAACACCCGGGGCAGGCCGCTGCCGGCACGGCGGAGATGCAGATCCAGAACCAGCGCCAGCACCGCCCCCTTGAGGTAGTAGCTGATCTGGCTGTTGGGGGAGTGGGCATCGGGCTGGTACAGCTTCACCCAGGCCTCCTCGCTGCTGGCCCGCAGGCTCTGCACCTGCCGCCCCGGGCTGAGCAGATAACGGCTCAGGTCGGCGCCAAGGTCCTCCAGCACCTCCGCCTCCGTGCAGCAGCCAGCGCTGTGGGGCAGGAGCTGGTCGACATAGCTCGTGATGCCCTCGGCAAACCAAAGGGTGGGCACCACCACCGCCTGGTCGTAGCGGTAGGGGGTGAGTTCGGCGGGCCGCAGCCGGCGGACGTTCCACTGGTGGAGGTATTCATGGGCCGCGAGTTGCAGCAACTTGCGGCGACCCGCGGGCCGGGCCAGGGCCCGGCGACCGAACTGCAGCACGGTGCTGAGGTCGTGTTCCAGGCCCCCGTAGCCACTGTCGGTGAGGTGCAGAACAAACAGGTAGTGGGGAGCCGCAGGCCGCTCCACCCCCATCAACCGGCAACAGGCCAGGCACACCTGTTCCAGGTCGGTCAGCCAGAGCGGATCGCTCTCCAGCGGATCGACACCAGCCAGATCGGCGCCCCAGGTGACCCAGCGGTGGGGCACGCCGGCCACCTGGAAGGGGTGGCTGCGGTGGGGGCCGACCTCAATCGGCGTGTCCACCAGCTGGTCGAAGGTGGCCGCCACCCAGCCCTCGGAGCCAGCCCGGTCTGGGGGCGGCAGGGGCACAAAGGCCTGCCAGTCAGGGGGCAGGTTGAGCTGGAGCGCGTGGGGGGACCAGCGCTCCCCATCGAGCTCCAGCAGCACCGCCGCCAGGGCCAGGAAGCCATGGTCACCGTTGAGATGGCAGGTGCGCACGGTGAGGTCGGCCGCCAGCAGGGTGTAGCTGATCTCCAGCGGCTCGAGCGTGGGCAGCTCCAGCTGCCAGCGGCTCGGGGTGAGACGACGGGGCTCCAGGCTCTGGCCCGCCTGCACCACCGTGAGCCCCTCGAGCTGCCGGACGTAATCGCGGATCAGATAGGAGCCCGGCGTCCAGCCCGGCAGGGTGAAGCCCAGGCTGGGGCGCGTTGGGGTGTGGCTGAGGCGCACCCGCACCAGGTGCTGGTGGCAGGCCGTGAGGTCAAGGTGAAACGCAGGCACGGGCTCGTTCCGGCACGGAGAGGCGTCAGACCACCACGCTCACCTGGGCCCCTGGAAAACGGCTGGAGGCCTGGCGCAGGGCCATTTCCGCCGCATAGCGCTTGGTGATCCGCCCCAACAACCGTTGCAGGGTCTGGGAGCGGCTGAGCCGCTGCAGATCTCCCACCAGCGCCAGGGAGCCATCGGCATGGCGCATCCAGCCCAGGCGTTCGCCGCCGGCGAGGGCAACCTGGAGCACCACCGGTTGGGACTCGCCGGCAAAGCCCTCGAGCTGGCCCCCCCAGATGGGGGACTGCCCCATGGCGTTGAGGCTGGCCGCGAGCCCCTCGGCATCACGCAGCACGGTTGGCAGGATGGAGAGGTGGGACACGGCGCAATGCCCGCTTTTTCAGACCCTAGCGATCAGGAGCCCTCCGTCCAGTGGCCATGGCCACCGGATGGGGATTGGCTGCAGGACCGGCCTTGTCCAGTGGAGGGCCAACCCGCCCACCAACCGCTGCGGCTGGGGGTGATGGCCTCCGGATCGGGCAGCAACTTCGAGGCGCTGGTGCAGGCCTGCCGGGGCGGCGCCCTCCGCGCCGAGGTGGCGCTGCTGGTGGTGAACAATCCCGGCTGTGGGGCCCAGCAGCGGGCGGAACGGCTGGGCGTGCCCTGCCAGGTGCACGACCACCGGACCCAGCCCAGCCGGGAGCAGCTGGATACGGCCCTGGTGACGGCCTTCCGCGGCGCCGCTGTGGATCTGGTGGTGATGGCCGGCTGGATGCGGGTCGTCACCCCCACCCTGATCGGGGCCTTTGCGGAGCGGCTGGTGAACATTCACCCCTCCCTGCTGCCCAGCTTCCGGGGGCTTGATGCGGTGGGCCAGGCCCTGGCGGCGGGAGTCACCTTGACGGGCTGCACCGCCCACCTGGTGTGCGAGGAGGTGGATGCGGGCCGCATCCTGGTGCAGGCGGCCGTGCCCGTGCTCTCCGACGACGACCACGCCAGCCTGAGTGCCCGCATCCGGCGGCAGGAACACCGGATCCTGCCCCTGGCGGTAGCCCTCACCGCCCAGCGCCTGGCCGTTCAGGGATAGAAGGGCAGCAGCGGCAGACCCGCCGTGGGTTCCAGGCCCGCCATCAGGTTGAGGCACTGGACCCCCTGGCCCGCCTGACCCTTAACCAGGTTGTCGATGGCACCCATGACGATCAACTGACCGGTGCGGGCATCGACCTGCACTGAGAGCAGGGCCCGGTTGGTCTGGCGCACCCATTTGGTGGAGGGGTAGGTGCCCACGGGCAGCACCTCGACGCAGGGAGCCTGGCGGTAGGCCGACGCCAGCAGGGTGGCGCAGTCTTCCGCCGTGAGGCCCGGGTCCCGCAGCCGGCAGTACACCGTGGCGAGCAGGCCCCGCACCATCGGGATCAGATGGGGTGTGAATTGCAGCTGGATCTCCCGCCCGGCCACCCGGCCGGCCATCTGCTCGATTTCACTGGTGTGGCGGTGCCCCACCACGCCGTAGGGCGCCACCGCCTCGGAACATTCGGCCAACAGCAGGTGCTCCTTGGCAGCCCGGCCCCCGCCGGACGTGCCGGTCTTGGCGTCAATGACGATGCCGCTGGTGTCGATCAGCCCCTGCTTGAGGAACGGCAACAGGCCCAGCAGGGAGGCCGTGGGGAAACACCCCGGGGCGGCCACCAGGCGTGCCCGTCGAATCGCCTCCGCCTCCCATTCCGGCAGGCCATACACGGCCTCGGCGCAGAGGTCGCCATCGCTGCGGGGCACCTGGCGGGCCTCAGCGGCATACACCTCCTGCCACTGGGGCAGGGAGCTGTAGCGGTAATCGGCGGAGAGGTCCACCACCCGCACTCCCCGCTCCAGCAGCGGCGGCACCAGCTGGGCTGCCAGGCCGTTGGGCAGGCTCAGCACCGCGAAATCGGCCTTCTCCGCGATGGCATCGGGGTCCGGCGTCTGCACCACCGGATCGCCGGCGAGCGGCAGAAACGGCACCAGCTCGCTCCAGCGCTTGCCGCTGCTGCGCTCCCCCCCCAGGAAGGAAACCTCCAGGGCCGGGTGCTGGTGCAGCAGCCGCAGGGTCTGCAGACCGCCATAGCCACTGGCCCCGATCACCGCAACGCGCTTGTTGGCCATGGCAGGAGTCCGGAAGCCGAACGACTCGGGCTTTATAAAGGATGATTGCGCCCGGGCCCAACGGCCCACCCGCACCCCGTTGACCCTCCTGCGCGACCAGCCCCTCCCCTCCCAGGAGCCCGGCATCCGGTTTGATTCGATTGCCGACGCCCTGGCGGCGATCCGCAACGGCGAGTCGATTGTGGTGGTCGACGACGAGAACCGGGAAAATGAGGGCGATCTGATCTGCGCGGCCCAGTTCGCCACGCCCGAGCAGATCAACTTCATGGCCATCGAGGCCCGCGGCCTGATCTGCCTGGCGATGGAGGGTGAGCGGCTGGATGCCCTGGATCTGCCACTGATGGTGGATCGCAACACCGACAGCAACCAGACCGCCTTCACGGTGAGCGTGGATGCGGGCCCCGAAAACGGCGTGAGCACCGGCATCTCCGCCGAGGACCGGGCCCGCACCATCCAGGTGGCCATTCACCCGGCCAGCCGCCCGGCCGATCTGCGCCGGCCCGGCCACATTTTTCCGCTGCGGGCCCGGCAGGGCGGGGTGCTGAAGCGGGCGGGCCACACGGAGGCCGCCGTTGACCTGGCCCGCCTGGCTGGCCTCTATCCCGCCGGCGTGATCTGCGAGATCCAGAACAGCGATGGGTCGATGGCCCGGCTGCCCCAGCTCGCGGCCTACGCCCAGCGTCACGGACTACGGCTGATCAACATCGCCGATCTGATCCGCTATCGCCTCGACACGGAGCGCTTCGTGCGCCGCCAGGCGGAGGCCAGCCTGCCCAGCGCCTTCGGGGACTTCCGCGCCATCGGCTACCGCAACGAGCTCGATGGCAGCGAGCACGTCGCCATCGTCAAGGGCCAGCTGGATCGGGCCAGCGCGCCGCTGCTGGTGCGGGTGCACAGCGAGTGCCTCACCGGCGATGCCTTCGGTTCCCTGCGCTGCGACTGCCGCCCCCAGCTGGAGGCGGCCCTGCGCATGATCGAAGCGGCCGGGGAAGGGGTGGTGGTGTATCTGCGCCAGGAGGGCCGCGGCATCGGCCTGATCAACAAACTCAAGGCCTATTCCCTCCAGGACACGGGCCTCGACACGGTGGAGGCCAATGAGCGCCTCGGCTTTGCCGCCGACCTGCGTAACTACGGCGTGGGGGCCCAGATCCTGAGCGACCTGGGCGTGCAACGGCTGCGGCTGATCACCAACAACCCGCGCAAGATCGCCGGCCTGGGGGGCTACGGGCTCCAGGTGGAAGACCGGGTGCCGCTGGTGATGGATGCCGGCAGCCACAACGCCGCCTACCTGCAGACCAAACGCATCAAGCTCGGCCACCTGATGGGGGATGGGCCGTCCTGCCCGATCGGCGGACCGACAGCGGTGCTGGCCTGGCACGGCACGCCGGCTGGAGACGAGCTGGATCACCTCGGCAGCTGGGCCACCGGCCAGGGCCTGCAGGTGGAACGGGAGGACCATCCCCGCCTGCTGGCCCTGCTCAACCAACCCCAGCTCGCCGTGGTGCTCGGGGGCCTTGATCAGGCCAGCGGAGGCGTGGGGGCCGTGGGGGCGGCCCTGGCCCTGATGGCCGGCTGGCCCCAGACCAGCCGCTTGAGCTTGCTGTTGGCACCGGACACCCAGCGCAGCAGCCACCCCAGCGCCAACCTGGAGCCGGAACAGCGCCCCCTCGCCGAGCTGGGGGCGGTCCAGGAAGCCGGGTTGACGAGCCTGTTGACCCTGCAACCCGGAGCCTTTCTGGTCTGGCGCTGACTCAGGCGGCGCTCACAGGGGCGGCGCTCACTCAGGCGACGATGGTGACCTTGGTGATGCGGCTGCCGTTCTTGAGGGCTTGCACCACGTCCATGTTGCCGGTGAGTCCGAACACGGTGTGGACCCCATCGAGGTGGGGCTGGGCCTCGTGGCAGATGTAGAACTGCGAGCCCCCGGTGTTCTTGCCGGCGTGGGCCATGGCCAGGGTGCCCGCCTGGTGCTTCTGGCGGTTGATTTCGCAGTCGATCTGGTAACCGGGGCCACCGGTGCCGGCCATGCCACGGGAGCCTTCACGGCTGTTGGGGCAGCCGCCCTGGGCCATGAAGCCCGGGATCACGCGATGGAAGGCCAGGCCGTCATAGAAGCCCTCCTTGGCGAGCTTGGTGAAGTTGGCCACGGTGTTGGGCGCATCGGCCTCGAACAGCTCGAGTTCGATGGTGCCGGCATCGGTCTCCATCAGGGCTTTGGTCACGGGCACAGGGGATAAAAGGCGACTGTATGGGGTTGGCGGGGGGCTGCGGCTGAAGTCGCATGTTGAGAATGGGGTCCGATCCAGCCGGATCCACCCTCCCAACGCCCCGTCGCCAGCCCCCTCGCCGATGAGCAGCTCCACCCCCGACTCCGCCCCCGGCATCGATCTGAGCCGGGCCCGGCTGGGAATCCTGGGGGGCAGCGGCCTGTACGCCATGGAGGGCCTGGAGGACGTGCAGGAGCTGACCATCGACACGCCCTACGGCGCACCCTCCGACAGCCTGCGGCTGGGACGCATCGGCGACCTGGAGGTGGTGTTCCTGGCCCGCCACGGCCGCCATCACAGCCACACACCCACGGAAGTGCCCTACCGGGCCAACCTCTGGGCCCTGCGCTCCCTGGGCGTGCGCTGGATCCTCTCCCTCTCGGCGGTGGGATCCCTGCAGGAGCAGTGCCGGCCCCTCGACATGGTGGTGCCTGATCAGTTCATCGACCGCACCCACCAGCGGCCCCTGACCCTGTTTGGGGAGGGGCTGGTGGCCCACGTGACCTTTGGCGATCCCTTCTGTCCGGCCCTGAGCCGGCTGTTGGCCGACGTGGGCGAAAGCCTGATGCCCGCAGGGCGCCAGCTGCACCGCGGCGGCACCTACCTCTGCATGGAGGGGCCGGCCTTCTCGACGCGGGCGGAATCGGAGCTCTACCGCTCCTGGGGCTGCAGCGTGATCGGCATGACCAACCACACCGAAGCGCGGCTGGCCCGGGAAGCGGAAATCGCCTACGCCACCCTGGCGATGGTGACCGACTACGACTGCTGGCACCAGGAACATGCCTCGGTGACGGTGGAGATGGTGATCGCCAACCTCCATGCCAACGCCGACCTCGCCAAGCAGATCGTGCGGGTGGCGGCGGAGCGGGTGGCCGCCCAGCGCCCCACCAGCAGCGCCCACCACGCCCTGCGCCATGCCCTGATGACACCCAAGGATCAGGTGCCCGCGGCCACCCGTCGCAAGGTCGACCTGTTCACGGCGCCCTACTGGGGGCCCTGCGGCTGAACCAGCCCGGTGAGCTCGGCGCCACAGGCCTCCAGGGCCACCCGCAGCCGGGGACCATGGCGGGCGAGATGGGCACGGGCCGCGTCCAGCTCCATGCCTGAGGCGGCCATCAACAGGGCCAACTTCACCGAACCGCCGCTCTGCTGCAGCAGCTCACGGCCCCGCTCGCGGCTCACGCCAGCCAGGTCGCGCAGGATCCGCAGGGCCCGATCTTCGAGCTTGGTGTTGGTGACGGCCACATCCACCATGCGGTTGCCGTGCACCTTGCCCAGGCGCACCATCACGCCGGTGGAGAGCAGGTTGAGGGCCATCTTGGTGGCCGTGCCGGCCTTGAGCCGGGTGGAGCCGGCCACCAGCTCCGGGCCCGTGAGCAGGCGGATGTCGATGTCGCAGGGCATCGGCACCTGGTCTGCGGACACGCAGGCCAGGGCAATGGCCAGGGCGCCAATGGAGCGCGCATGCTGCAGGCCGCCCAGCACATAGGGGGTGGTGCCGCCGGCGGCGATGCCCACCAGGCAATCCCCGGGGCCAAAGCCCCGCTCCTCGAGATCCCGTTGGCCGGCATCAGCCAGATCCTCCAGGCCCTCGGAACTGCGCAGCAGGGCCGGGGCTCCGCCCGCCAGCACGCCCTGCACCAGCTCCGGTGGGGTGCAGAAGGTGGGCGGGCATTCCGCCGCATCCAGCACCCCGAGGCGCCCGGAGGTGCCGGCTCCGAGATAGAAGAGGCGCCCGCCCGCACCCAGCCGTGCCGCAATGGCATCCACGGCAGCGGCCAGGGCTGGGGCGGCCCGCTCCAGGGCCCGTTGGGGCTCCAGGTCGTTGGCACAGAACAGGGCCACCAGCTGGTCAGTGGGCAGCTGGTCGAGCCGCTCGCTGAGGGGATTGGCCTGTTCGGTGAGCAGGTGGCCGCGGTCGGCGCCCGGCAGGGAGCCACTCACAGCAGGCCCTCCAACTGGCGACGAAAGGCCTCCAGGCTGGGATCCCCGGAGCTGATCGGCTCGGCCTGGCCCGCCGCTGCGGCCTCGGCGGCCTGCTGCTCCTGCCAGTTGGCCACATCCATGTTGCGTTCAGGCGGGGCAATCAACAGCCGATCTTCGGCGCTCTGGGGCAGGAAGCCGGCGGGCACGAAGCGGGCCTCGTAACCCGCCTGGCTGCAGAAGAGTTCCATCTCCTCGCGGTCGAGGGGTTCGACGGTCGGCACGGGGAAGTCCTGGGCCTCCAGCAGGCCGGCGTAGCGCTCCGCGTCATCGCGATCCTCAAACAGGAGCACCACGGTGCGGCCATTGAGCTCCAGCGAATGGATGCCTTCCTGGTCGCTTCCGGCATCAAAGAGCAGCACATGCACCGGCATGGATCGCGGCAAAGGGCGGGGCCACTCAGTGTGTCACCGGTGCAGGCCCGCGGGGTTACGGGCGGTCGGGCTTACGGGCGGTCGGGATCGTTGGCCAGCTCCTGAAGGCGGCGATACAGGGCGGCCTCGGCCTCGTCGAGCTGCTCGGGCACCACGATCCGCACCTCCACCAACTGGTCGCCGCGCAGCTCGCCCCACTCCTGGCCCCGACCCCGCAGCCGCAGGAGACGGCCACTGGAGGAGCCCGGCGGCACCCGCAGCTTCACTGCGCCCCGCAGGGTCGGCACCACCACCTGGCAGCCCAAGGCCGCCTCGGCGGGGGTGAGTTCGAGCGGATAGAGCACCCGTAGACCATCAATGCGCAGCCCCTCCTCCGTTCGCACGCGCAACTGGAGGAAATGGTCGCCACCCCCGGGGGTCACGCCGGCGAGCCGGAGGCGCCAACCGTCGCCAGCTAGCGGCGGGGTCCACACCTCCACCGCCGTGCCATCGGCCAACTCCAACTCCACCCGCTCCCCCTGCAGCGCCTGCTCGGGGGTGAGCTCCACCAGGCTCTCCTGGTCGCTGGAGGCCTGCACCGGCGGCGGTGGCGGCGGGGAAGCGGTCACCGAACCCGAAGCCTGCCGCGGCGGTTGGGGCTCGTCGGGAGGCACAGGATCGCGCTCGGCCTCGAACCCGTCGGCGGCGGCGGCGCGGCGCGGGCGGCGGCGATCCCCCAAGAGGGCGTCGAGGTAATCCTCGAAGTCTGGAAAGCCCGTGGCAAAGGGATCCTGGGGCTCGGAAGCAGCGGTCCCCGAACCGGCTCCACCCGCCTCCCAGGCCTGGCGCCGCCGCGGATCCGAGAGCACCGCGTAGGCCTCGTTCACCAGCTTGAACCGCTCCTCGGCCAGGGGGTCGTTGCCGTTGAGGTCGGGATGCCAGCGCCGGGCCTGGCCGCGGAACGCCCGTTTGAGGCTGCTGGCATCGGCACCGGGCTCGAGGCCCAGCACCGACCAGTAGTCGGGCGGGGCAGCAGGGCTACGCGTCACCGGTAGGCCCCATCCCCCCAGGGGTCGTCATCCACACGGGGACGTCGCTGCGGCAGGGCCGGCTCTGGATCACGATAGGGGGAGTCGCGATAAGGGGAGTCGCGATAGGCAGGTTCGCGATAAGAGGGCTCGCGGTAGGCGGGTTCCCGATAGGCGGGCTCCCGGTCGTAGCGCGGGGGGGGTGAGGCCCAGGGGTCGCTGCCGGGGCGGTTCCAGTCATCCCAGTCGTCGTCGGCAAACAGCTCATCCTTGAGGGAGCCCAGGGTGTTCTTCAGACCCTGCAGCGGGCCCTGCTCCGCCTTGCGCTCACTCAGCAGCCGCCGGTTGAGGCCGAACAGGGCCTCCTGCAGCTGGCTCACGGCCAACTCCAGCTCCACCAGGTCGTCGGCGGCCAGGAGATCCTGCACATCGCGCAGGGCCATCTCCACCGAGCGCTGCTGGCGCTCGGCGCCATAGGGCCCCAGCTCCAGGGCCGCATCGCGCAGGCGACGCTCGGCCTGGGCCACCAGGGTCTGGGCCCGGTTGCGGCGGTCAATCTCGGAGCGCTTGCGGCGGTCTTCGCTGGCCTTCTGCTCCGCCTCCTCGATCAACTTGGCGATCTCCTCCTCGCTGAGGTTGGAGCCGCCCTGGATGCTGACGCTCTGCTGCCGCCCGGTGGTGCGGTCGGTGGCCGACACCTGCAGCAAGCCGTTGGCATCGATGTCGAAGGACACCTGCACCTGGGGCACCCCGCGGGGAGCCGGCGGGATTCCAGAGAGGCGAAAACGCCCCAGGCTCTTGTTGTCGGCCGCCATCTGCCGCTCCCCCTGCAGCACATGGATCTCCACGGAGCTCTGGTTGGCTTCGGAGGTGCTGAACAGGTCGCTCTTGCGCACCGGAATGGAGGTGTTGCGCGGGATCAGCACCTTCATCACGCCGCCGATCGTCTCCAAACCCAGCGAGAGGGGGGTGACGTCGTTGAGCATCAGATCCCGCAACTCGCCGGTGAGGATGCCGGCCTGCACCGCCGCCCCGATCGCCACCACCTCATCGGGATTCACCGATTGGCAGGGCTCCAGGGGGATCAGGGTGCGCACCATCTCCTGCACCATCGGCATGCGGGTGGAGCCCCCCACCAGCACCACGTCATCGATGTCGTCGGCCGCCAGGCCCGAATCCCGCAGGGCCCGCTGCACCGGGCGCAGCAGCCGATCCAAGAGATCGGGGCAGAGCCCCTCGAACACCCGGCGCTCGAGGGTGGTTTCGAGGTGGAGGGGACCCTCCGGACCGGTGGCAATGAAGGGCAGGGAGATGGGGGTGCTCTGCACGCCGCTCAGCTCGATCTTGGCCTTCTCCGCCGCCTCGGTGAGGCGCTGCAGGGCCTGGCGGTCGCGACGGAGGTCGAGGCCATGCTCCTGCTGGAAGCCGTCGGCCAGCCAATCGACGATGCGGCGATCCCAGTCGTTGCCGCCCAGCTGGGTGTCGCCGCTGGTGGCCTTGACGTCAAAAACCCCCTGGGCAATGCGCAGCACGGACACATCAAAGGTGCCGCCGCCCAGGTCAAACACCAGCACCCGCTTCACGGTGCTGCGGTCGAAGCCGTAGGCCAGGGCCGCCGCCGTGGGCTCGTTGAGGATGCGCTCCACACTGATCCCCGCCAGCCGGCCCGCGTCGCGGGTGGCCTGGCGCTGGGCGTCGTTGAAATAGGCGGGTACGGTGATCACCGCCGCCTCCACCGCTTCACCGAGGTAGGTGGACGCGTCGTCGACGAGCTTGCGCAGGATGCTGGCCACCAGCTCTTCCGGGGCATACTCCCGCTCCGTAGCCGGGCAAACCACCCGCACATTGCCCTGGTCGTTGGCGCGCACGGTGTAGGGCACCGACAGGCTGCCCTCTTCCAATTCATCCCACTGCCGCCCCACGAAGCGCTTGAGGTTGGCGAAGGTGTTGCGGGGGTTCAGCACCAGCTGGCGACGAGCCAACTGGCCCACCAGCAACTCCTGGTCGCGGCTGAAGCCCACCACCGACGGCGTTGTGCGGCCGCCCTCGGCGCTGGCGATCACCTGGGGACGGCCACCCTCCAGCACGGCCACCACCGAATTGGTGGTACCCAGGTCGATGCCGACTATGCGGGACATGCGTCCCCGCCCAATGACGTCCGCAGCCAGGAAACCCGTCGACCCATGAAACCGGCTGGCGTAGCCCCGCGCTGTGGAGCCCCAAAACTACCGGGCTTCCAGACGTTAATCACCACTTAAACGCCCCGGAGAGGGGCAGTTCGTAGATTTCGCAGGGATCGGCCAACTCCGCGCTGACCGATGCAAAGCCTCGCACCCCCATGCCGACGGATCCCAACCCCGCCCTGAACGCCGATGCGTTCACCCTGCGACGCCGGCCGCCGGCGGAAAAGCTGGTGGATCTCGGGTTCCGGCAGCTCACCCTGCTGCTGGCCTCCACGGTGGCCATCGTGCTGCTGGGCATCTTTCTCACGGTGTTCCAAGGAGCCCGTGAGGCGATTGCCACCTTCGGGCTGAACTTCCTCACCACCTCCAATTGGGACCCAGTTAACGAGCAGTACGGAGCCTTCGTGGCCATCTACGGCACGTTGGTGACCTCCTTGCTGTCCCTGCTCATCGCCGTCCCCCTCGGGGTGGGTACGGCCATCTTCATCACCGAAGACCTGATCCCCACCGCCCTGCGGGATGCCATCGGTTTGATGGTGGAGCTGCTGGCGGCGATTCCCTCCGTGGTGCTGGGCCTGTGGGCCATCTTCGTGATGGAACCCGCGATCCGGCCTGCACTCAACCTGGTCCACACCCTCCTGGGCTGGAGTCCCTTCTTCAACACCGTGCCCCAGGGTCCCGGCATGGCGCCGGCGATCCTGATCCTGGTGGTGATGGTGTTGCCGATCATCACGGCCATTGCCCGCGATGCCCTCAACCAGGTGCCGGTCGAGCTGCGCCAGGGGGCCTACGGGGTGGGCACCACCCGCTGGGGGGCGATCTTCAGCGTGATCCTGCCGGCGGCCATTTCGGCAATCACCGGCGGTGTGATGTTGGCTCTGGGCCGGGCCATGGGGGAAACCATGGCCGTGACGATGATCATCGGCAACGCCCTCAACTTTGACCTGTCCCTGCTGGCTCCGGGCAACACGATCGCCTCCATGCTGGCCAACCAATTCGGGGAAGCCGATGGCATCCAGGTGTCGGCTCTGATGTATGCCGCCCTGATCCTGATGGTGCTCACCTTCTCAGTGAACGTGGCCGCCCAATGGATCGTGCGTCGCCTAAGCCTGCGTTACTGATCTTCCCCATGGCGACTCCGGCACCGATCACCTACGCCACCAGCGCCCTCTTCGACAGGCGGCCGCTGCACTTTGACCCGAGCCTGCGGCGCAACCGCTTCAACCTGCTCTTCACCACCATCGCCGGTGTGTTTGCGGCCATCGCCGTGCTGCCCCTGGTGTTGGTGCTGGCTCACGTGCTGGTGCAGGGGGGCCGGTTGGTCAGCTTCGGCCTGCTGACCCAGCTGCCCCCACCCCCCGGCCTCGATGGTGGCGGGATTGGCAATGCCATCCTCGGCACCATCCTCGTGACCCTGATCGCCTCCCTGATCGCGATCCCCGTGGGTGTGGGCGGGGGCGTCTATCTCAGCGAGTACTCGAGTCGGGGGTGGTTTGCCCAATTTGTGGGCTTCGGCAATGACGTGCTGGCCGGTGTGCCCTCGATCATCGCCGGCGTGTTTGTCTACGGCGTCGTGGTGACGACCCGCATCTTTTTCGATCAGAGCTATAGCGCCTTGGCCGGTGGCATCGCCCTGGCCGTGCTGATGCTGCCCACGGTGATCAAAACCACCGATGAGGGCCTGAAGCTCGTGCCTCAGGAACTGCGCTGGGGGGCCTATGGGGTGGGCGCGTCGAAGTTTGTGACCGTGACGCGCATCACCCTGCCCTCCGCCTTCACCCCGATCGCCACCGGGGTGGTGCTCGCCATCGCCAGGGCCGCGGGGGAAACCGCTCCCCTGATTTTCACCGCCCTGTTCTCCCCCTTCTGGCCGGAGGGAGTGTTCAGCCCGATCGCCACCATGTCGGTGCTGATCTTCAACTTCGCGATCATGCCGTATGAGGTCCAGAACGCCCTGGCCTGGGCTGCTTCCTTTGTGTTGGTCATGATGATCCTCGGTGCCAATCTGCTGGCACGCTGGATCAGCCGGATGGCCAAAGTCTGAACGCCATTTCACACCGCCTCCCCTCCTCCCCTTCAGACCCATGACCAGCAGCCTTTACCAAACGTCGGCCGACAACAGCGCCACGGTTGATGCCTGCATGTCCCTGCAGAACGTCACCATCTCCTACGGCAAGTTTGAAGCGGTCAAAAATGTCTTCATGGACATTCCCCGGGGGCGGGTGACGGCCTTCATCGGACCTTCGGGCTGTGGCAAATCAACGGTTCTGCGCGCCCTGAACCGCATGAACGACCTGATTCCAGGGTGCAAGCTCAAGGGCCGGGTGGTGTTTGACGGGCACGACCTCTACGACCCCCGGGTGGATCCGGTGGAAGTGCGACGCCGCATCGGCATGGTGTTTCAGAAACCCAACCCCTTCCCCAAAACGATCTACGAAAACATCGCCTTTGGGGCTCGCATCAACGGCTTCAAAGGGGACATGGACGAACTGGTGGAGCGCTCGCTGCGCAAGGCCGCCGTGTGGGACGAGTGCAAGGACAAGCTGCGTGAGAGCGGCTTTGCCCTCTCGGGTGGTCAGCAGCAGCGCCTCTGCATTGCCCGGGCCATCGCCACGGAGCCGGAGGTGATTTTGATGGACGAGCCGTGCTCAGCCCTCGATCCAATCTCCACCCTGAAGATCGAGGAAACGATGCACGAGCTCAAGCGGAGCTACACGATCATCATCGTGACCCACAACATGCAGCAGGCTGTTCGCGTCGCCGATCAAACGGCATTTTTCAACGCTGAAGCCGTTGAGGGTGGCACCGGCAAGGTGGGTTATCTGGTGGAGTTCAATGACACCGAACGCATCTTCAATGCGCCGGGCCAGCAGGCCACCCAGGATTACGTGAGCGGCCGTTTCGGCTAAAAATCCGGAGCGATCGAATGTCACCCGGGCCTGCGATCAGGCCATGAAAAAGCCGGCTGCGAAGCCGGCTTTTGAAACGGAGAGGGAGGGATTCGAACCCTCGATAGAGTTGCCCCTATACAGCATTTCCAGTGCTGCGCCTTCGACCACTCGGCCACCTCTCCAGGGGCAAAATGGGGCAACCGGATGGCAATGTAGCAGCATGAGTAGCACCACCCCACGCGCCCATCCGGTGACGATCCACTGGCGCCAGACCGGCCAGGTGATCCAGCACGACGTGCCGGAGGGGGAGTACATCCTGCGCAGCTTTGAACAGCAGGGCGACCCGCTGCCCTTCAGCTGCCGCAACGGCTGCTGCACCGCCTGCGCGGTGCGGGTGCTGACCGGTGAGATCGACCACCGCGAAGCCCTCGGGCTGTCCCGGGAGCTGCGGGCCAAGGGCTATGGCCTGCTGTGCGTGGCCCGCGCCACCGGCCCCCTCGAGGTGGAAACCCAGGACGAGGACGAGGTCTACGAACTGCAGTTCGGACGCCATTTCGGCCGGGGCCAGGTGCGGCCGGGCCTGCCCCTGGACGAGGAGTGATGGCTGCGACCGACGCGGGCATCCGCCAATCCAGTGACGCCTTCCAGCGATCCGGGCTCAGCACAGCCGAGCTGGAGCGGCTGTTGGATGTGGCCCGCTCGGCGGCTGAAGCCGGCGGAGCCCAGCTGCGCCAGTACTTCGGCAAGCTCGAGCAGGTGCGGGAAAAGGGGCGCTCGGGCGACCTGGTGACCGAGGCCGATCACGCCGCAGAAGCGGCGGTGCTGGCGGTGCTGGCGGCGGAAACTCCAGCCATCGGAGTGCTGGCCGAGGAGAGCGGCCGCCAGGCCAGGCCCGGCGATCTGGAATGGTGCGTCGATCCCCTGGACGGCACCACCAACTACGCCCACAGCTATCCGTTCTTTGGCACCTCGGTGGGGCTTTGCTGGCGCGGCCAACCCCTCCTGGGCGCCCTGGCGGCCCCGGGGCTCGAGCAGCTCTACTGGGCCGCTCCCGGGCTGGGAGCCTGGTGCAATGGCAGCCGCCTGCAGGTGAGCGACTGCCCCAGCCTGGATCAGGCCCTGCTGGTGACGGGGTTCGCCTACGACCGCCGTACCCGGCTCGACAACAACTACGCCGAATTCGCCTGGTTCACCCACCGCACCCAGGGGGTGCGGAGGGGCGGTTCGGTGGCCCTGGATCTGGCCTTCGTGGCCGCCGGCAAGCTCGATGGCCTGTGGGAGCGGGGGCTCTCCCCCTGGGATCTGGCCGCGGGTGTGGTGCTGGTGGAGGAGGCCGGCGGCGTGGTGAGCGCCTACGACGGCAGCCCCCTGGCGCTGGAATCGGGGCGGATCCTCGCCTGCGGCGCCGGCCTGCAGCAGCCGCTGATCGAGGGGTTGTCCCAGTGCCGGCCCCTGGCCGGCGCCAGCTACGGCGCCCCCGAACTCGATCCGCCCAGGCTCGATCCATAGGATCAGGCCACCCCTTTCTCCAGCCCCTCGCCGCAATGGCCCTCCAACCCGCCGCCGGCGCCCGGGATCGCAATCCCCGCGAGGTGGAAGGCAACCGCCGCATCGCCGAGCAGCTGGCGTCGGTGTATCGGCTCTGGGGCTACCAGGAGGTGGCACCACCGAGTTTTGAGCGGCTCGACACCCTGGAAGCGGGCGGAGGCATCGACGGCCGGGAACTGGTGCGGCTGGCGACCGATGAACCCCTGGGGCTGCGCCCGGAGCTCACCGCCTCCATCGCCCGGGCCGCCAGCACCCGCATGGCAGAACGGCCCAGGCCGCTGAGGCTGTGGGGCATGGGCAGCACCTTCCGCAGCGCGGTGGGGGACGGCGGCGGCCAACGCATCCTGGAGCAGCTGCAGAGCGGCGTGGAGCTGCTGGGCGTGGAGTCGGCCGCCGCCGATGTGGAGCTGATGCGCCTGCTGCTGGCCGCCGCCGGAACCCTGGGGCTGGAGGGCCGGCACCAGCCACGCCTGCTGGTGGGACACCACGGCCTGCTGAGCGCCCTGCTGGCCCAGCTGCCGGCGCAGCAGCGCGGTGCCGCCCGCCATGCCCTCACCAGCTTCGACCCGCTCGCCCTGGCCCAGCTGACCCTGCCGGAAGCCGATCACCAGCGGCTGGCGGCCCTGATGCGCCTGCGGGGCGAACCGGTGCGTGTGCTCTACCAACTGGAGCAGTGGCTCGGACCAATCCCCCTGCTCAGCGCCCTGGCGGACACCCTGGCGGCGGTGACCCCGGCCGCCGAACGGCTCGGTGTGCAGCTGCAACTCGACCCCAGCTTCCAGCCCCACTTCGCCCTCTACGACGGGTTGGTGTTGAAACTGGTGTGCCAGGGAGCGGAGGCCCCGGTGGAGATCGCCAGCGGCGGCCGTTACGACGCCCTGGTGGGGCGGTTCTGCCCGGAGCCGAGCCAGGCGGCAGGGGTGGGCTTCGGCTTCGACATCGAGGCCGTGCGCGAACTCGTGGCACCCACGCTGGACACGACCGCACCCGTGCTGGTGGCCTACGGGCGCCCCGACCAACTGGCCACGGCCCTCGACCAGTTGGAGGCCCTGCACCAGGCCGGCAGCGCCGCCGAGCTGCTCAGCGGTGCCACCGCCAACCAGGCCGCCGCCGAGGCCATTGGCCAGGAGCGGGGCTGCAGCCGCACCCTCTGGATCGCTCCCTAGGATCCCGCCAGCACCCACCGATTTCATGGCCCACACGATCGTCACCAACGTCTGCGAGGGCGTCGCCGATTGCGTGGATGCCTGCCCAGTGGCCTGCATCCATCCCGGCCAGGGCGCCAACAGCAAGGGCACGGCCTTCTATTGGATCGACTTCGACACCTGCATCGACTGCGGCATCTGCCTGCAGGTGTGCCCGGTGGCGGGGGCGATCCTGCCCGAGGAGAAACCCGAGCTGCAGCAGGCGGGCTGAGCCGCCTCCCCTAGCGGCCCAACACCTGATGGGTGGCTGAGAGCCAGGCGCCGCTGCCGTCGTAGCGGCGGATCAGGCGCTCGAGCCGGTCGGGCGCCGTAAGCCAGCCCGCTTCCACCGTGAAGGCCTCCCGGTGGCTCACCTGTTGGGGCCAGCGGCAGTAGCCCCCATCGGGGAGCCACTGGAACCCAGCCAGTTCGGCGGCGGTGAAGTCCACCTGGGCTTCGGCCCGGTCGGGTTCGGGCCAGTCGGCCGCAATGGTGGCAGCCGTGCCCTGCCAGGGGCCCTGCACCTGCTCAGCCGTCAACGGCGGGCACTCCTGGGCGCCAGTGCCCACCCGGAATTCCCGGATCAACACCAACTGGTCCGCGCTGCCGGCTTCGCCGTAGAGCAACACCAGCCGGTGGCGGCGATCGCCATGCACAAAGCCAAACTCCCCGCCAAACACCGTGCCGGGGGCGAGCTGCAACGACCCCTTGCAGAAGGTGCCCGTGTCAAAAAACACCACCTGGCGGCCGAGGCTGCGGTACTCCTGGCTCAGGTCGCTGCTGGGGGCTGCGCCGCGGTCGCCCCCCTCAAAACGCTGCAAGCCGAAGCGCACCATCGTGATCGCTCCGTCGCCGCTTTGCTCGCCGGCTTCAAGCGTCAGCAGGGAGGGCGTGTCCTTGAGCACCGCGCCCGTGGGGCTGATGCCCGTGAAGGAACCCTGCCAGGCGCCCAGGTTGAGCAGGAAGTTCTGCCACTGGCTGGCCATGTGCGGGGGCAGAGAAGGGGAGGGGGCAATCCTATGGAGCCCACTCCGCCGGCGGGCTTGGTCGGTTTCCTGCCCATGGCGCCCCCTTGGCGGCCAGGCCCACCCCGGGGGAATGTGGGGGCAGCATGATTTCAAAAGCTGTGGTGCTGCAGGCGGAACAGGGCCAGATCCAGATCCACACCGAGAACATCTTCCCGATCATCAAGAAGGCCGTCTACAGCGGCCACGAGGTGTTCCTGCGGGAGCTGGTGAGCAATGGCGTGGATGCCATCAGCAAGCGGCGCATGGCCGCCATGGGCGGCGACTGCAGCGAGGGCCCCGAGGGCAAGATTTCCATTCGCATCGACCGCGAGGCCAACACCCTCACCATCTCTGACAACGGCATCGGCATGGATGCCGATGAGGTGAAGCGCTACATCAACCAGGTGGCGTTTTCGAGCGCCGAAGACTTCCTCGAGAAGTACAAGCAGGAAAGCGACGCGATCATCGGCCACTTCGGCCTGGGCTTCTACTCCAGCTTCATGGTGGCGAAGCAGGTGGAGCTGGTCACGCTCTCAGCCCGGGAGGGGGCTGAGGCCGTGCGTTGGAGCTGCGATGGCTCCCCCAACTTCAGCCTGGAAGGGGCCGAGCGCAGCGAGCCGGGCACCGATGTGGTCCTGCACCTGATGGACGAGGAGCTCGAGTACATCGAGCCATCCCGCATCCGCACCCTGATCACCACCTATTGCGACTTCCTGCCGGTGGAGGTGCAGCTGGAGGGCGAAACGGTCAACAAGCGCGAATCCCCCTGGCGCAAGAGCCCCCGCGACTTGAGCGACAACGACTACATCGAGCTCTACCGCTACCTCTACCCCTTCCAGGGCGATCCGCTGCTGTGGGTGCACCTCAACACCGACTACCCCTACAACCTGCAGGGCATCCTGTTCTTCCCCAAATCCAGCGGCCGGGCCGATTGGGAGAAGGGCGAGATCAAGCTCTACTGCAACAACGTGTTCGTGAGCGACTCGATCAAGGAGGTGGTGCCCCGCTACCTGCTGCCCCTGCGCGGGGTGATCGATTCGCCGGACATCCCGCTGAACGTGAGCCGTTCAGCCCTGCAGACCGACCGGCGCGTGCGCTCGATCGGCGGCTTCGTGGCCAAGAAGGTGGGTGACCGGCTCAAGGAACTGCACAAGGACGATCCCAAGCGCTACGCCGAAATCTGGGAATCGGTGGCCCCCTTCATCAAGATCGGCGCCCTGGAAGACGACAAGTTCGCCGAGCAGGTGGCCGACCTGGTGCTCTTCGGGACCACTGCGCAACCGCAGGAACAGCCAGCCGCCGCTGACGATCAATCATCCGAAGCTCAGACCCTCGACCCCATCCCCGCTGAGGGCGGCAAGGCCTACACCACCCTGGCGGGGTATCGCACGCGCCTGGCGACCGACAACGACAAGCGCATCCTCTACTGCACCGATGAGGCCGGGCAGGCCGGTGCGCTGGCCCTGTGGAAGAGCCAGGGGGCCGAGGTGCTGCTGGCCGACACCTTCATCGACACCCAATTCATCCCCTGGCTGGAATACCGCCATGAGGAGCTCAAGTTCCAGCGGGTGGACAGCGAGCTCGACGACTCCCTGCAGGAGAAGGAGAGCGAACTGAGCGATGCCGAGGGGAAGGATTCCAGCGAGAAGGTGCGGGAGCTGTTCAAGGGCGCCCTCGCCAACGACAAGATCACCATCCAGGTGCAGGCGCTCAAGGGCGACAACGCCCCCGCCGCCCTGATCCTGCTGCCAGAGCAGATGCGCCGCATCAACGACATGGGCGCCCTGATGGAGCAGCGCCTGCCGGGCCTGCCCGATCACCACGTGCTGCTCGTGAACCGCAAGCACCCCCTGGTGGAGGGCCTGCTCAAGCTCTCGGCCGGGTCGGTGATCACGGGCGCCGGCGGCAGCTCGCCGAGCCAACAGCTAGCCGACGACCTCAGCCGCCACATCTACGAGCTCGCCCGCCTGGCGGTGGGCGGCCTGGAGCCCAACGAGCTGGCCGGCTTCCAGCAACGCAGCGCGACGTTGATGGGGCAGTTGATGCAGCGGGGGCTCTGAAGAGACTCCTGGATCTGGCCGCGCATCACCCGCGCCCGCGTAACATGTAACTGCAAGTGGGGCTGCGGTATGGCAACCAACTCCGATGCCACGCGTCAACGAGTGATGGCCCATCGACAACGGCTTCGAGAGCAAGGCTTCCGCCCAGTGCAGATCTGGATCCCTGATACGCGCACGAACGCCTTCCTGGTCGCAGCCCATCACCAGTCGATGGCGGTGGCTGGGAGCCCATTGGCATCCACCGATCAGGCCTTCATCGACGACATCAGCCAGCTCGATCAGCTGTGAAACGGGGTGAGATCTGGACCGTGGCCGGCGGTGGCGATGTCACCGGCAAACCTCGCCCTGCGGTGATCCTGCAGCACGACGCGTTCGACGGCACGGATTCGATCACGATCTGTGCCTTCACCAGTGATCCCACCGAGGCGCCCCTGTTTCGGATCCCGGTCAAGCCCTCCAGTGGCAACGGGCTCGCGGCCACAAGCCAGTTAATGGTCGACAAGATCACAACCGTGTCGCGGCGACGTCTCGGAGCCTGCATCGGCAAGCTGGGTCGCAACGACCTGCAGAGACTCCAGCAGGCCGCGGTTGTGTTTTTAGGGCTGGCTGGCGGCTAGCCCTTCAGCCACGCCTCAATCCGCTGATCCAGCCAGGCCTCCCCCTCCAAGCGCAGCAAGCGCTGCTGCACCTCAGGGTCATCCACCCGGCTACCCGTGAACGCTTCCACCCGCAGCACCACCCAGTCGCCCGGGCCCAGGCGGTGGGGTTCGCGCAGTTGGCCCACGGGCGTGGTGCGGATCAGCTCAGCCAGGGCTGGCGGCAGCTCACTGAGGGGTTTGGGTCCCCACTGCCCGCTCTGGCGGTTGGGGTGATCACCGCAAAAGTGGCGACCAATCTCGGCAAAGCTGCTTTCACCCTCGGCGAGCTGCAAATACAGCTCCCGTGCCAGGCCCTCCTCCTCCAGCCGCAACACCGAAGCGGTGGCCTGATCCAGCTGGTTTTTGTGCTTGAGAAAGAGGGCCTCGTGCTTCTGGTGCCACTGCTGCCCGCACCAGTGCTGCCAGCGGCCGGAGCGGCTCACCATCAGCGCCAGATCCTGCTCTGTGAGATCGCGCTCGGCGAGCCAGGCCACGCGCTTCGGCGGCGGCAGTTGCCGCTGCTTCCAGAACGCTTGAAGCGCACTCTGCAATTGGTCAGGGGGGGGCAGCGGAACCTGGGCCTCCGCAAGGGCCAGCTCGATCAGCTCCACCCGCAGCGCCTGGCGCAACACGCCGCAGCGCGCCATGGAGGCCCGGTTGTCCTGCAACCAGGCGAGGCTCATGGCTGCCTGTTCCCCAAGCCTGCGCGATCGAGCGCCGCCTGGATTGCCGCCAGGTTGGCCTGCCAGCTCGGTTGGCGCGGATGGAGCTGCACCGAGCGCTGCATGGCTTCGCGGGCAGCAGGCAGATTCCCCAGCTGCGCTAGAGCCGCACCCAGAAAATGGTGGGCAGCGGCATGGCGGGGGTTGGCCACCAACACACGGGCGAACTGCTGGCGCGCCAGATCGGCTCGGCCCGCCTGCAAGGCCTCCATCCCGGCTGCGAATTGCCCCGGCGGAAGCTCGGGTGGCGGAAGCGGATCCGGATCTGCCGGGGGGCATGCCGCCAGCACCGCGTCGAGGGCATTGAGGTGTTCGGCGTAGCGGCGCCAGCGGGCTTTGGAGCTGGTGTAAACCGGCTGCCGCACCTGCCAAACACTCGCGGTTTTAACGGAGCGCTCGAGGCTTTGAAACTCGAGCACGGCTGGATCCCAGGGCAGGTCCAGATGCTCCAGCATTCGCCGGGCCCAGGCCTCGGTGTCGTCCACGAGGGCTTCGTAGGGCACCTCAAGGATCTGCCCGGGAAACAGGCGGTGCCAATGGGTCATCAAGCGGTCGTGGTCTACCAGCTGTTCGCCGATCCAGCCGAGGTCGTAGGCGAAACCCATACCTCCAAATTTCGCCGCGTAATCGGTGATGTAGTTGGAGATTGCGATGTCGCGCGGATCCCGCCGCACGTGCAGGATTGCGGCATTGGGAAACACGAGCTTGATCAGGCCGATGTGCTCAAAGTTGTGGGGCAACTTGTCGATCACATGGCGTTCTGGGCCCGGGGCCAAAGCTGAAAGGCCATCGAGCAGGTGCTGGCCATGTCGCTGCAGATCGGTGGCGGTGAGATCGGCCACACAGGCTGGATAACTGAGACCACTCCCCAGATGAAGCTCCCAGGCAATCATTCGCTGGATCAACTCGCCCACCTGGGAGAGTTCGCCGGCCCCATGCACCTGGCTGTGGCTACCCAGGATCTGCTCCACCAAGGTGGTACCTGAGCGGGGCATGCCCAACACAAAGACGGGTCGGCGGGAGGGATGGCCCCAATCCGATCGGGAGGCGAGCAACGACTCCGAAAACACGGCCATAACCTCCTCCACGCTTTCGCGGTGGGCGGGCGGGCAGTAGTGGAGATGGAGCTTGGAAGCCTCGTTGGCCTCCTGAGCCAGGGCGAAGGCCCTCCCATACTCTTTTTTTCGATCCCAGGCGGCCGCCAGGGTGAACAACAGGCCACTGCGCACGCGGCCCTCCAGGCTGGGCTGCCGGGCGCTGGTTTCCATCTGCTCCAGCACGGCGGGATCGTCAGGCACCTCGCGGGCATGGATCAGCTGGCTCCAGCCCTGCAAAGGCGCGGTGGTTCGCAGCTGACGAAAACAATCGAGGGCCTCCTCCATCCGGCCCTGCTGCAGCAAGCCATGCCCCAACCCAGCCAGGGC